>JASGGF010000120.1:0-12543 GCA_047605145.1 Thermomicrobiales bacterium
CCCATTTACGCCGTCTGGCGCGAGGAACCCTTGCCAGCCGACGCGCCACCCATCTTCCTCGCTCACGCGGGGGACGACCCGCTGGTCAGCCCGCTGGAGAGCGTGAAGCTGTACACCGCGTGGCAGGCGGCAGGCCGCCGCGCCGAGCTGCACCTGTACGCGGAGGGCGGCCACGGCTTTGCGCTCTGGCCGCAGGATCTGCCGAGCGACACGTGGATCGATTCGTTCTGGATGTGGCTGGTGGCGGAGGGTTTCGTGCCGGAGTAGCGGCGCCCTCTCCAGTTCGTACTCCCACCCCCTCCATACCCGCAACCGCGCTGTCGTCGCGAAGCCGCAGCGAGGGACCGCGCACCGCCAACCCACAAGGAGGCGGCGCCCTCTCTCCGCGTGCCACCCCCAGCCTCGCCACCCCCTGTCGTCCCGATGCCGCAGCGAGGGACGACAGGGTGGTGGGTTGTTCGCGATGGGGGGTGGAGAGCGTGTGGAGGCGTGGTGGGCGCGGTGGGTGCGCCGGGGTGATGTGGCGCGGCGATGGACGAGGTCTCTCCACGGCGGTTGAGACACGGAGCCTGGCGCCGCGGGGCCGCGAGTGGCCCGGTGCGCGGTGTGCGAGACTGCATCAGACGATCCGCACGCAGCAGTAACCGCACCAGCAGCAAAAGCGGCAACTGTAGCACCAGCAGGAGGCTTCCCCCATGTGCCACGGAGATGACGCCCGCCCACCGACACCGCCAGTCACCGGTCCCCTCGGGGCGCACGGCGACCTGACGCTGACCTCGGCCGATGGCACGGCGTTTATGGCGTACGCCGCGCTGCCCGGCGACGCAAGCAGTGATGGCATCGTGATCCTGCCCGATATCCGGGGCCTGCATCAGTATTACAAAGACCTCGCCGATGTCTTCGCGCAGGCGGGGTTCAACGCCGTCGCCTTCGATTACTTCGGGCGCACCGCCGAGACGAACGTGCGCGACGAGAGCTTCGTGTTCCGGCCGCACGTGGAGGCGACCACGCCAGAAACGGTCGATGCCGATGTCGCCGCCGCCATCGCCTATTTGCGCTCGCCTGAGGGCGGCGGGGCGACGCGCATCTTCGCCGTCGGCTTCTGCTTCGGTGGCAGCTCATCGTGGCGGCAGTCCGCCAGTCAGCCGGGTCTGGCCGGCGCGGTCGGCTTCTACGGCCAGCCGGGCCGGGCGAGGCCGTACATTGATGGCATGGTGGCGCCCTTGCTACTGCTGGTGGCGGGCGAGGACTTCACGCCGCTGGCGGAGTTCGAGGCGTTCGATGCCGAGCTGATCGCCGCCGGCGTGCCGCACACAATGGTGGTCTACCCTGGCGCGCCGCACTCATTCTTTGACCGCTCCTTCGCGGAGCACCGCGACGCCTGCGCCGACGCGTGGCGGCAGATGCTGGCCTTCTTCGGGCAGCCTGTGGAGTAGGTGCGTCCTGCCGCATGATTGCGCGAACACGTGAGGCGAGAGGAGCAGCAGGTCCATGGGTAGGCCGTTCAAGGTGGGGGTGTTCGTCCCCCAGTTTCAGATGCCGTGGCGCGGGACCGAGCCGCGTTGGGCCGATATCCTCGCGATGGCGCAACTGGCGGAGCAGATCGGCTTCGATTCCTACTGGCTGCCCGATCACCTGCTCTTCGAGTTCGATGATGTGCGGCGGCAGGGCGCGTGGGATGTCTGGTCGCTGCTGGCCGGTCTGGCGGCTGCCACCAGCCGCATCGAACTGGCGCCGCTGGTGGCGTGCACCAGTTTCCGCAACCCCACCCTTATCGCCAAAATGGCGGACACCGTCGACGAAATCAGCGGCGGGCGCTTCACCCTCGGCCTCGGCGCGGGCTGGCACAAGCCGGAGTACGACGCCTTCGGCTACCCCTTCGATCACCGCGTAGGTCGCTTCGCCGAGGCGCTGGAGATCATCTCCACCCTGCTGCGCACCGGCGAGATTGACTTCGACGGGACGTACTACACCGCCCTCGACTGCGAGCTCCGCCCGCGTGGGCCGCGCCCCAGCGGCCCGCCAATCCTCGTCGGCGGCAACGGCGACCGTATGTTGCGCCTCACCGCCCGCTTCGCCGACGCGTGGAATCAGGACCGCCAGAACAGCCTCGCGCAGGTGGCGGCGCTGAACGCGCGGGTGGACGCCGCCTGCGCTGATGTCGGGCGCGATCCCGCCACGCTGGAGCGGGTCATCGGCGTGCAGGTCGATCTGCTGAACGAGCAGCGCGATGCCGTGCAGCCGCGCCAGTTCGTGATGCACCCGTGGCCGCTCACCGGCACGCCGGAGGAGCTGGCGGCCCAGCTTCGCGCCTACACCGCCGAGCGTGTCACGCACATGGTCGTCTGGATCGACCCGCCCACCCCCGCCGGGCTCGCCGCATTCGCGCCGGTGCTGGAGGCGCTGGACTCCGGAGCGTGACGACGGATGCCAGTGGCGGGGAACAGTCATGTTTGGCGCAAGCAAGGAGTTACGACAATCCCGTGAGTGACGAAACGACCCTTCTGCACGAGCAGATTGCCGCCCGCGCGCAGGAGTTCAGCGGCCAATTCGGCATGTTCGCGAAGAATCTGGAGACCGGCGCCGAAGTGGGCTTCAACGCCGACGCCGTGATGCCCACCGCCAGCGTCATCAAGGTCGCGGTGCTGGCCGAGCTGTACCGGCAGGTGGAGGCCGGGCAGGTCTCGCTGGAGGAGCGGCGCGAGGTGACGCCGGAGGACTGGTGGGGCGGTTCCGGGGTGCTGAAGGAGTTCGCGCCCGGCCTCGCCCCAACCATCAACGATCTGGCGCGGATGATGATCATCGTCAGCGACAACGTCGCTACCGGCATGCTGGTGCGGCTGCTCGGCAAGGACGCCATCAACAGCTCATTGCGCGGGTGGGGCTTGCCGGATACCACCCTCGTCTGGCAGATGACCCTTGGCGACGATATTCGCAACTACGCGGTCAGCACGCCGCGCGAACTGGCCCGGCTGATGGAGCTGATCGCCACCGACGCCATCATCTCGCCGGGGGCCTGCGCCGCCATGCGCGATCACCTTGGGCGCCAGCAGTACCTCGACCAGATCCCGCGCTATCTGCCGTACGACCCGTACGCCGTCTACGTTGGAGGCGACGCGGCGATGCAGATTTACAACAAGACGGGCTTCTACACCGGCGTCCGCGCCGACGCGGCCATCGTAAGCGCGCCGGAATGCCGCTTCGTCATCGCTACGATGACCGATGGCAGCGCCGATCCTTCCTTCCGCGTCGATCATGAGGGGAACCTGCTCAACGGCGCGGCCGCGCGCCTCGTCTACGACGCGTGGCGCGCCTGAACTCCCCGCTGCAAAGCGGAGCGGCGCCCCACCCGGGCCGCCGCTCCGCGAAACGAGAGAGTAGGGAAGTGTCTGCGCTGGTCTAGATCTCCGGAACCGGGATGCATGTGCCGGCCACGAACGGGTTGTTCGGGTCGTTCTGGCTGCAGACGAACGAGCGCACTCCCGCCGAGCCGACGCAGCAGACCGGGCCGATGGCGTCGCCATCCGCATTGACGCCGCCACAGACCGCGCCCTCGCCGCCGCAGCACGTCTTGTCGCTGTTGCTGGCGGTGAGCGCCACGTCGCAGATGCGCTTCGTCGTGCTGGCGCAACACTGGTCATCGAAGGAGCAGCGGGCTCCGGCGGCAAGACAGCGGTCGGCGTCCTGCGGCTGGTTCTTCTTCCCGTTCTTCTTGTTCTTGTTTTTCTTGCCCTTGCGCCGCTTGCGGCGGGCGTCGCTCTCGTCCAGCGCCAGCGCGCCGAGGCCGCCCACGGCCAGCGCGCCCGCGCCAATGATCTGCAGGATGCCCCGGCGGTTCTGCGAAGCCGACAGGCTGGCGGCGATCTGGTCGAAGCGGTTGGTGTCCATGGGGTGCGTCCTCTCTGCCTGATTCGTGCCGGGAACCTTCCCGATCGCTGGCTCAAGCTTGCGCTCCGGCCCGAATCGTGGCAGTCAGCGGGGGCGCTGTGTGGGCGCCAACTCGGGAACACGGATGTCGCTCGAGTCTCCACCGCCAGCGAGAACTGGGCTCCCGGTTTCCACCGAATCAGGAAGTGATTCCCCACAACAGTGGGCGGCAGGAAAATGGAGGTGATCATGCGTGGGATGACGACGGTCAGCGGGATCGCGTGCTGCGCCGCCCACGCCGCCGTTGGTTCTCCGGTGCGAATTCCGGTGAAGATCCCCATTCACGGCAGCGAGAAGCGCAGCAGGGGGGCGCAGCCCACACAGCGCCTGATCGCCCGGCGGGAAGTTGAGGGAGGGGCATGATTATGGAAGGTGTAACTCCACCCACCGGCGAACCTGAGGCGGACGCGCTGTTGCCGCTGCTGCGCGATGGTATCGCCGCCGCGCTGGAGCCGGAACCGCGCCTGCTCGGGTTGTACCTGTACGGCTCGCTGGCGACCGGCGACTTCACCCCCGGCGCCAGCGACATCGACCCGCTGGCGGTGGCCGGCGGCCCCATCACCCCGGCGGTCATCGACCGCCTCCGCCCGATGCACGCCGCTATCGTGGCGCAACAGCCGCACTGGGATGACCGTGTTGAGGTGGTCTATGCGCCCCGGCAGGGGTTGGCGGCGTTCCGCGCGCAGGTGATGGATATCGGGGTGATCAGCCCCGGCGAGCCGCTGCATATTGTGGCGGCCGGTGTTGACTGGCTGATGAACTGGCATCAGGCCCGGTACGCCGGCGCCGTCCTCTGGGGACCGCCGGCAGCAACGCTCGTGCCGGAGACCACGGTCGCCGAGTACGTCGCCGCCGTGCGCGATCACGCGGCAGCGTTCGGCGAGTGGATGCCGGCGATGACCTCGGCCCGCCAGCAGTCGTACGCCGTCCTGACCCTCACGCGGGCGTTGTACACCGTGCGTCACGGCCGCGGCGCTTCGAAGGCCGCCGCCGCCGCGTGGCTGGCGCGCGAGTCGCCGGGGCACGCGCCGCTGCTGGATCAGGCGTTGCGCTGGCGCGAGCACCCGCCGGCCGATCCCACCGCCGCCCCTCGCGCCCTGCGGGAAACGCGGCGCTTCGTCGCGGCGATGCAGGCGGAGGTCGCCGCAAGCGGGTAGGTACAGTATTGCGGAGATATGGAATCGTCTACCCAACCGCCAGCCATGGCAGCGATGCAAGAAGCTTCTGGCTTGCGGCGTGGGTTTGCCCCGCTCGGTAGTTTCTTGCCGAAGGTCAAGGCGGATGATGGACCGTTGCCAAATGGGGTTAGATGGATTGGGTTTTCATCAACTGTTGCTCCTGACGATGGTGGGGCTCCAGGCCTGCCCACGATGTTCGTCAAGTGACTCCATGGATCCAGTGGCCGAGCGGTGATAGTCGGTCTATTGCCGTACTCCGGAGCAGCTCGGACGACCTCGCTCGCGCGTATCACGTGCGCTTTGCGCACGACGCTGGTGATTTGGACGAGTTCGCACTGGCGGCTTTCGAGCTGCCGAATCGGCAGCAAGTCTGGCTACTGCGCTACGCGCGCAATCCGTTTCCGGGAACCACCGTGCTTGTCGATGCCGCTGCAAACGTGCAGGACGAGTTAGGTTTGATTACGGAGGCACTGGAACTCGGTGCGCGCGACATTACATGGGTTGCGCCGGATCCGGTCCGACTCACGGCCAGCTAAACCTGAGCGGGTATGCGAGGCGTCCCGGTCGGCGCCACACGCGAACACTTGAGCCTCACCACGCGGTTATGGCTTCACCGAAATCGCGCGGAGGACAACCGTCTTGCCTTCCATCGCCTTCTTGCGGGCCATCTCCAGATTGTAATCACACAGATCCGGGTCGTTGTCCGGCAGCAGGAAGAGGTTCGTCTTGGCCGGGAACTCATCGGTCATCTCCGGGTGCTCCATGTATTCGATCATGAAGAGTCGGAGAAGTTCGATATTCGCGGTATTGCGGGCTTCCTGAGTCGCCGTCAGGCCGTCGATAACGCTCATACATTCCCCCGCTTGAAATCCTCGATGTAGCGCTTCTGGTTGGTTTTCAGGTCGGCAATCGCCTCACTCATGGCGACATTGTACGTGATCCCCGAGCGCATCCACGTTTTGCGAATCGTTTTTCCTTCCCAGTCAAGCGTGTCGCGATGAGGGCGACCGTGCTCGCAGTCGTAGCGAACGACGCCTCTGTAATCGTCCCCAATGAACGTCACCAATTGCACGGAGAAGTCCGTTATGCCGTACCCATCGCGCCATGCACGAATACGAATCTCGCTGTCACCTTCGAGCGGTATGGTGAATTCCCGTTCCGCCGGAACCATCTTCCGCGCCCCTCCCTCCTGTCGCTAGTCCGCCTTCCACCCCGGGCCCAGCCAGCGCGCCACCCACGCGCGGACGCGGGTGAGCAGATCGAGCTGGTGCTGGCGCTCGTTGATGAGGTGACCTTCGCGCGGGTACACCACCAGCTCGCAGGGGACGCTGTGCTCGCGCAGCGCCTGCGCGAAGAACTGCCCCTGATTCAGCGGCACTCGCACATCCGCCCCGCCGTGCGGGATCAGCGTGGGCGTGGTCACGCGGTGCGCGAACGAGATGGGGCTGGTGGCGACATGCTGGTGCGGCCCGGCGCCGCTCCACGGCAGGCTGCCGCCCATGCCGCCGGAGAAGCTGGGGATATCGCCGGTGGCGACCATCATCCCCCAGTCGCTGACGCCCGCGCCCATGATGCCGCAGCGGAAGCGGTCGCTGTGCCCCAGCGCCCACGCGGTCATGAAGCCACCGTAGCTCCAGCCGCCGATGCCTAGCCGCTCCGGATCGGCGATGCCCTGCCGCACCAGCTCATCGAGACCCGATTCGATATCGGCCCAGTCGGATTCGCCGGGCGCGCCCAGCACCTCCGCCGCGAACGCCGAGCCGCGCCCGGAACTGCCGCGCGGGTTCGCCATGAAGACCGCGTAGCCCGCCGTCGCCAGCCACTGCCCCCACAACTCCCAGTCCAGCACCAGCCCATCGGCAAAGCGCCAGTACGGCCCACCGTGGACGGAAACGACGAGCGGGAACGGGCCATCTGCGCGGGTGGCGCCCGCAGGCAGCAGCAGCACGCCGTCGATGGCCGTGCCATCCGGGGCCAGCCACGAGATCGCCTCGTGCGCGCCCCACGCGACGTCGCGGAAGGCAGGGTTGAGGTCGCTGCGAGTGGCCCACGGGCGGCCCGGTGAGCCTGCCAGCACGTGACCGGGATCGTGCGGCGTGCGCTGCATCACCGCCAGCAGCTGGCCATCGCGGCTGGCGCTGAGGAAGACCGCCTCGCCGGGGATCTGCTGCACCGGCTCCAGCGCATCGGCAGCTACGTCGAGCCGCGCGATCCACGAGTTGAGCCCGTCCCAGACCGTGACCAGCAGGTCGCCGCCACCCGTGGGGACCAGCTCCACCGGGCTAACTGACTGGCCGGGGAACAGTTCGCGCGGCTCACCGCCCGTAGCGGGGACGCTCCAGAGCGTGCCGCCTGCGTGGAAATGACCCGGCGGCGTCGCGAGGAGGACGATGGCGCCCTCCGGCCCGAAGGCCATGCCATCGACGCAGGCAGGGTGCTCGCAGATGCGGATGGCCGATTCCGTCTCCAGATCGACAAGGTCAATGGCGTTGCGCCAGAAGCCGTTGTCCGTCTCCGGCGTTGGCCACGTCCGCGCCAGCAGCCGCGCGCCGTCCGGCTCGGCAACGATATCGACGACGTGGCGATCCTCGAAGAGCGCCGGGGTGGTGATTTCACCGCTGGCGAGATCGAGCAGGCGCAGCCGCTGGAACGGCCAGTCCTCGCCGTAGACCTCGGCGTCGTCGCGCTCCTCCTTGCGCCGCTTCTGCTTCGCCGTTTCGGGGTCTACTGCCAGCAGGGCCACGCGCTTGTTATTCGCCAGCGGCGCGTAGGCGGCGATGCCCGGCTCCCAATCGGTGAGGCGGGTGGCTTCGCCGCGCTCCGGGTTGATGCGGTAGAGCTGATCGACGCCGCGCTTTTCGCGGTCGGAGAGGAAGTAGAGCGTGCGGCTGTCCGGCGACCACTGCGGCACGTGGTCGTTGGCGCTGCCGGCGGTGAGCGGAGCGGCGGCATCCCCCGGCGAAGCGACCCAGATGGCGCTGGCGGGGTGCTCGCCTTTCTGACCCAGCGGCGCGACACTGAAGGCGATCCAGCCGCCCTCCGGGCTGACCTGCACCTCGCTGGGCAGTTGCTGATCGGCGACGAGTTCCGCGGTAACGGTGGTCATGGGGATACTCCTTGACGTGACGAGTGGAATGGATGGAAAGCCGAGGCTGTGAGGGTGGCGCTCACCCCCAGCCTTTCTCCCGAAGTACTCGCGCGGGAGAGGGGGGCCAGACGGCGGGGTTGGGGCGAGGGTTCTCCCACCCCGGCCCTAGCCAGCGCTCGGTCCACGCGCGGACGCGGCGCAGGAGGTCGAGCTGGTGCGGGCGCTCGCGGATGCCGTGCGGCTCGCGGGGGTAGGTGACCAGCTCGCAGGGGATGTCCCGTGCACGGAGCGCCTGCGCCATGAACGTGCCCTGACTGACCGGCACTCGCGCGTCTTCGGCGCCGTGCAGGATCAGGAGCGGGGTGGTCACGCGATCAGCGAACGAGATGGGGCTGAGCGCGGCGTGGCGGTGGGGGCCGGGGCCGTCCCACGGCGCGCTGCCGCCCAGCATCAACTCGAAGTGGGGGAGATCGCTGGTGGCGGTCATCATCCCCCAGTCGCTGACGCCGGCGCCCATGATGCCGAGCTTGAAGCGGCGCGTCTGCCCGACTGCCCACGCGGTCATGAAGCCGCCCTGACTCCAGCCGCCGATGCCGAGGCGTTCCGGATCGGCGATGCCTTCCTCCACCACGTAATCGACGCCGGCGAGGATATCGCGCCAGTCTTCCATCCCTACCGCCCCGGCGACGGTGTTCGCGAAGGCGTGGCCGCGCCCGGAGCCGCCGCGCGGGTTCGGCAGTAGCACCGCGTAACCGGCGGTGGCCAGCCACTGTCCCCAGCGCAGCGGCATCAGCTGCAGGGTGTCGGCGTAGCGCCAGTAGGGGCCGCCGTGAACGAGGGTCATCAGGGGGAAGGGGCCATCGGCGCGCGTGGCGCCGGGGGGCAGGATCAGCAGGCCCTCGATCTCCAGCCCGTCCGGCGCCGTCCACTGGATTGGCTCCTGCGCGCCGAAGGCGATGTCCGCCAGCTCCGGGTTCAGCGTGGTTACGCGTTTCGGGGCGCTGCCAGCGCGCGTCATCCACACCTCGCCGAGGGCATTGCGCGTGGAGCCGGTGAAGGCGATGGTGTGGCCGTCGTCGCTGACGCTGAAGTCGTCGATCTCCCCGGGGAAATCGGTCAGGAGGAGGGGTTGCCCGGATGGCAGATCGAGGCGGGTCAGCCAGCTTGTCAGGTGATCGAGGAGCAGCACCACGGGTTCGCCGGTGGCATCCGTGCGCAGCTCACTCGGGCACGAATCCAGCTCGTGGGCTAACGTGCGGGTGGTTCCCGTGCCGAGATCGAGCTGGAAGATGCCCTGCCCGCCCTGCATCCCGGGTAATAGGTGCGCGTTGTAGAACAGCGAGGCGTCGCCGGGGCCCCAGCGCAGATCGCCGCCGCCAGCGGTGAGCGCGGCGACGGCGCGCGGCGCGACGCCTGCTTCGTCCAGATCGAGGAGGAGGATTTCACCGCGCTCGGTCATGTTGTCCAGTTCGGACGTTGGCCAGACGATGAGGGCGAGGCGGCGGCCATCACGCGCGGGCGCAACTTCGACGACGTGCCGCTCGCCGATCCCCTCCACCGTGGTGATCTCGCGGGTGGCGGGATCGAGCAGGCGCAGGCGCTGCAGCGGCCAGTGCTCGCCGTAGACCTCGGCGTCGTCGCGGCGCTCCTTGCGCGCCGTGTCCTCCTCGGTGTCGGGATCGATCGCCAGCAGCGCCACGCGGCCATCGGGCAGCGGGGTGTACCCGGCCACCCCCGGTTCCCAATCGGTCAGGCGCTCCGCCTCGCCGCCAGCGGGGTCGATGCGGTAGAGCTGGGCCGTGCCGCGTTTGGCGCGGTCAGAGAGGAAGTAGAGCGCGGCGCCATCGCGGCTCCAGCGGGGAGCGGTGTCCTCCGCCTCGCCGGCGGTGAGTTGGCGCGGCGCACGTTCCGGGCCGGTGAGCCAGATGGCGCTGAGCGGGTGCTCCTCGCGCCGCCCCAGCGCGCCGACCTCGTACGCCACTTGCGCGCCATCCGGGCGGATGGCGACGCTGGTGGCATAGCGCAGCCCGGTAATGAGCTCAGCCGTAAGTTCCGCTGTTCCGTATGTTCGCGCCACTGCGCCCCTCCCGGCGGTATGTCGATCGCTGCCGGGGCATTGTCGCAGGCGGCAGCGCGTCAGGGAATCAGCGCGCGCAGGCTTTCCAGATTGAACTCCAGCAGGCCGGGGTAGGTGGCGACGTCGTCCGTGAAGGTGTCGGTCATCAGGTAGCCGATGCTGGCGCCGGTTTCCGCCGAGATAGCCTCCAGCAGGGCGGTGGGGAACTGCGGTTCGGCGAAGATCACCGGGACCTCCTCCCGGCGCACGGTCTCGACGATGACGGCAAGCTCCTGCGCGCTGGCCTCCCCCTCGACATTCGGCAGCACCACGCCGATGACGGTGAACCCATACCGCGCCGCGAGATAGGTGAAGGCATCGTGGAAGACGACCAGCTCGCGGCGATCCGGGGGGATGTCCGCCATCATTGCCTCGTAGCGGGCGTCGATCTCGCGCAGGGTGGCGCCAAGCCGGGCGGCGTTGGCGGCGTAGGTCTCCGCGCCGGCGGGGTCGGCGTCCGCCAGCGCGGCCGCGATGACCTCCACCACCGCCTCGCCCATGCGCGGGTCCAGCCAGACATGGGGATCGCCATCGCGCAGATCGTGGGTGTGGTCGCCGTGGTCGATGACGCGGTCCACGGCGATCAGGTCGAGGTGATCGGCCAGCACCAGCTCCCGTACACCGGCGCTCTGCACGGCGCGCCGCCAGCCGCCGTCTTCAATGAAGGGCTCCAGATGCGCGCCCATGGAGAGGAACAGGTCGAACTCCCCCACGCGGGCCATGTCCTGCGCGCTGGCCTCCCACGTGTGCGGATCGGCTCCCGCCGGGATCACGGACCAGACATCGACGCGCTCACCGCCGATGGAGGCGGCGATATCGGCGAAGACGGGGGTGCTGGCGGCGATGCGCAGGGCAGGCGCCGGGTCTTGCGCGCGGACGGCGGGCAGGGGGATGGTGAGGGTGGCGAGCGCGGTGAGGGTGGCGAGGGCGTGGCGGCGGGTGGTGATGCTCATGGGGAGTGGGGGCCTTTCGTGTTGGAGGGTGGGAGTAGCTGGGAGCGATAAGGCTGCCAAGGCTGCCAACGTTTGCGGGGGTGGTGGTTGGCAGCGTTGGGGTGTGGGGTGGCGAGGGTGTTTGTTCTCCCGCGCTCCCCGGCGCGCTCCACCGCGATGCCTCGCCAACCCGATGTCATCCCGACGCAGGAGGGATCGACCACCCCCAAGTTCGCCCTCACGTCCTCTCCGCGCCGGCCAACAGGCGCGATGGCGGCATCAGAAGGCTGGCGCCGTGACCCTGAAACCGGGGGTGGGCGATCCCTCATCTGCGGATTCGGGATGACATCGTGGGGGTGACGGGGCATGGTGGCGCGCCCCGGCCGCCGGGGACCGGGGGGCGCCGGTTGCGCTGTTAGCGCGCCCAGAGATCGACCGGGGTGATGCCCGGTTGCAGGACGGTGGTGTAGCCGCCACCGGCCATGGCCGTAGGGGTCTCGATCTCGGCGACGATCTCCAGCGAGGAGAGGTCGATGACCTGAATGCGGCTGTCGCCGCTGATGGTGACGAAGCCGTAGGCGCTATCCGGGGAGATGGTGGTCATCATGTAGAACTCCGCGCCCTCGTGGTCCTCGCCGGCGGCGGCAGCGTGCGTGGGGCGGGCGACCGGCACGGTGTGGGCTACCTCGCCGAAGGTGGGGGAGGAGGCGTCGGCATCGAGAAGGTACGCATGCGCGGCCTTGCCATCGTAGCCCGCCCAGAGCGCGTAACGGTCGGTGAGGCCCCAGCGGTAGCCGATAGTCCCGGTGGCGATGGGCAGGCGGCGCGCCTCCAGCGTCTCCAGATTCGTGATGTGGTTGGAAACGGTGGTTTCTGCCCACAGGGTTGCGTCGTCAAGGCCCGGGGTCATGACCCCGAAGACGTGTGCGCCATCGGCGGTGACGCGCGGGCGGGCGTTGCGGCCACCGGTGAGGTCGTCCAGATCCCACGGGATCTGCTGCACGTATTGCGCCGCGCCGCTGCTGACATCCAGCACCTCGAAGCCGGTTCCGGGGCCGGCGACGTACAGGATGTGGTCGCGCGCCGCGTCCGTGACGCCGCCGTGCGATTCCAGATCGACGGCGACCTCCGCCAACGGCTCCAGCACGCCGGCGGCAAGGTCGCTGTAGGCGTAGGAGCGGATGACCCCGCCGGTGGCGACATGGACGTGCAGCGGATCGCCGGTCAGCCACGCGGTGATCTCCTCCGGCTCGTCCATCGCGAACTCGAGGATGGTGTTCTCGAAGGTCGCGAGGTCGACGA
>JASGGF010000121.1:0-12516 GCA_047605145.1 Thermomicrobiales bacterium
TTGATAGAGGGCGTTGAAGGTGTGGAAGAACTCTTCCTGCGTGCTCTCCTTACCAGCAATGAACTGGATGTCGTCGATCATCAGGATGTCAATTTCGCGGTATCGTGCCCGGAATTCATCCGTCTTCTGCTGACGGATCGCCGCGATCAGGTCGTTCGTGAACTTCTCCGAGGTCACGTACGAAACCCGCAAGTCCCGGTGCAGTTCCAGCGCCCGGTGGCCGATGGCGTGCAACAGGTGCGTTTTACCGAGGCCTACACCACCGTGGATGAAGAGCGGGTTGTACTTCCCGCCGGGATGCTCGGCAACCGAGACGCCGGCGGCGTGCGCGAAGCGATTGGAAGAGCCCACGACGTAGGTGCGCAGGACGTAGGCGGGGTTCAGCCCCAGCGCGCGCTGCGGCTCCAGCGCCATTTGCATCGGCCGGGCGGCATCGGGTTCACGGGTGGCCTGCTGAGAGCGCGCCACGGGCCGTGGCGCGGGCACATCCGCCTCGTGCGCCGTGTCCACCCGGTACTCGGTGACCACTTTCTGCCCCATGCGGTCGGAAAGCCGGCGTTCGATGTCACCGCGAAACTTGCGGCCGACCTGCTCGACTGCCGCCCGATCCGCAACCATAATCGTGGCGCGGCCATCGGCATCCAGTTCCGCCAACCGGGTGTTGCGAAGCCATGCGAACGCGGCGGGGGGGAGAGACGCCTGCAGATCCACTAGCACTGATCGCCAGATCAGGTCGCCAGTGTGTGTAGTGCTTCCAGCCTCCGTGACATCCATCCGCGCGCTCCACTAACCGCCGCCGGGGCCAGGTGTACGGACACCATGAACGGATGCTACTACCCGATCTGTCTCGCTGGCAACGTTGGTCACATGCCCTGGCCGATCCGGGTAGAGTTGACGCTACGAGTT
Source organism: Thermomicrobiales bacterium (assembly GCA_047605145.1). Taxonomy (GTDB): domain Bacteria; phylum Chloroflexota; class Chloroflexia; order Thermomicrobiales; family UBA6265; genus JACCXM01. The sequence goes on from JASGGF010000121.1 coordinate 907, forward strand.
CGCGCCTCTTAACGCGTGTGGAGATTGCCATGGAGATCACGATTTCGCAGGACGATCCGCTGTTGGCGGACGTTGACCTACTCATTGTCACTGCCGCCAAGGACGAGGGGCTGGCGTGGTCAGAGACCGCCGCTGCGGCCGATAGCGCCCTCAATGGGCAACTGGCGGCGGCGGCTGATCTGGAGCAGTTCCGGGGCAAACTGGAGGCCACGCTGGTTCTCCCCTCGTTTGGCGCCTTACCGGCAGCGCGGGTGATGGTGGTCGGCCTCGGGCTTGCCGATGACCTGACGCCATCGCTGTTCGCTCGCGCCATTGGCGCCGCTGTGCGCGAGGCGCGGACCCGTGGCGCTCGCACCGTGGCGATCGCGCTGCCAGAGGCCACGGCACGCCTCGCAACCGAGGCGGCGGCGCTGCGCGCCGCCATCGCGGTGGAGATGGCGCTGTACCGCTTCGACGCCTACCGGGGCAGCGCCAGCAAGGACGAACGCAACCGCGATGTCGAGGCGGTCACGCTATTTGCGCCAGACCTCACGGCAGACCAGTCGGCTCGTCTGGCGCAGATCGCGGCGGCCGTCGCGGCCGGCGTCAACATGGCCCGCGACCTCGGCAACGAACCTGCCTCGACCTTGACCCCATTGGCCTTCGCGGAGAAAGCGCGGGAAGTGGCGGCGGCCTCCGGGCTCGAGATCGAGGTGCTGGGGCCGAAGCAGCTCGCCGATCTCGGCGCCGAGGCGATGCTGGCGGTCGGCGGCGGCAGCGCCAACCCGCCGCAGCTTATCCGTCTGACCTATACCCCCGCTGATGGCGCCACGTCGGAGCGCGTCGTGGGGCTGGTTGGCAAGGCGATCACGTTCGATACCGGCGGCTACTCCATCAAGCCCTACGAGGGCATGCTGGACATGAAGAGCGACATGTCCGGCGGCGCGGCAGTGCTGGGCGCCATGTCCGCCCTGCGCGCGACCAACTGCCCGTACAAGGTCATCGGCACGATCTGCGCCGCCGAGAACATGATTTCCGGCGATGCGTTCCGCCCCGGAGATGTTATTCGCGGCATGAATGGCGTGACCTTCGAGATCACCTCGACCGACGCCGAAGGCCGGCTGGTGCTGGCCGACGGCCTCGTGGACACGGCCCGGCGCGGCGCCACCGAGATGATCGACCTCGCGACGCTGACCGGCGCCGCTGTTGTTGCACTCGGCAACGGGGCCACCGCGCTCTTCGCGACCGACGACACGCTGGCTGACGGCTTGCTCACCGCCTCCGCCGACGCCGACGAGCGGTTCTGGCGGATGCCTCTCTTCGAGGAACTGGAGAACAAGATCAAGGGCGAGATCGCCGACCTGAAGAACACAGGTGGGCGCCCGGGCGGCGCCATCACCGCCGCGCTTTTTCTGCGCCATTTCAGCGAAGACCTCCCGTGGGCGCACCTCGACATCGCCGGCGCCGCCCGGCAGGAGCGCGCCAGCTCGCTCGGGCCGAAGGGAGCCACTGGCGCTGGGGTGCTGACCCTGCTGCGCTACCTCCAGCCGTAGCGCCGGCTTGGGCGCAACGAAACGGGCCGCCCTCGCGGGCGGCCCGTTTACATTTGCCGAATTCCGCGATCAGTGCATCAGTTCTGCGCGGAAGATCAGATAGGCCGAAGGGAGGGTCAGCAACACCGTCAGGATCAAGACGATCGCGAACGACAGCTTCTCGCGCCGGTAGCCGCCCGGCGTGAAGTCAACCGTGATGATGCGCAGGCCATTGAGCGAGTGGTAGATCACGGCGCCCACCAGCATGACCTCCATGGGGATCAGCGCCGGCTGTGAGTAGAACTCGACCGAGGCGTCGTAGACGTTCCGGCCCAACCCGATCAGCGCGATATCGATGATGTGCACGAGCAGAAAGAACAGGACGCCGATCCCGGAAGCACGGTGCAGCACCCACGCGTATTGCCCGGCGCCGCCGTTGTAGATCGGCACCACGCCACGCAACAGCGACCGGATGATCCACAGGGCCACCAACGCGCCCCCGACGTAGGTGACCACCGCAAAGGCGTACAGTGAGAACCCAATGACATCGGCGATCCAGAGCGCGTCAGAGAGCGGCCCCTGATTGGCGCCGGCGGCGGGGGCGTCGAAGACGAAAATGGTGATCGTGCCCAGCGCGAAGAAGACAATGCCGACGATCCACATCAGCCCGAACGCAGCGGTGCGCACGGCGGGGTGACGCAGGTAGTCCTGAATGGAGTAGCGCAACCCCAGCACCCCGTGCCAGAGCGCCATCATCAGCAAGAGCCAATCGAACGTCCGCCAGAAGGGATTGGCCCAGCGGCCCGCCACGAAATCGAAGGTCGTATCTGACGGGACATTGAGATAGTGCGTAATGAACAGGTGCCCGCCAGCCAGCAGCACCAACAGCAGACCGGAAAGGCGCATGAAGTACCAGATCAGGCGCTCGGCCCCCGGAATCGTGATGCCGGCGCCGCCAATCTGGCGCCCCTCTGACACCGAAGACACGCATCGTCCCTTTCGATACCCCGAATCAGCGTTCCGGTTCTGGAACAGCCCTTGCGCGAATTGTACGCGTCCTGAAACGTTAGCTCCCGGCTTCCGCCGCGCGCTCCCATGTTCCCGAGCGCCCGCCTTCCTTGCGCTCGACGCGGATGTCGCTGATCACCATGCCCCGGTCCACGGCTTTCAGCATGTCGTAGATCGTCAGCGCTGCCGTCGAGACCGCCGTGAGCGCTTCCATCTCCACGCCGGTGCGGCCGCGCGTCGCCACCGTCGCGGTGATATCGATGGCCGCGTCCCCCAGCGTGAACGCGACATCGACGCGCGTCAGCATCAGGGGATGGCACATCGGGATCAGATCCGGCGTGCGTTTGGCGCCCATGATGGCCGCCACCTGCGCCACCGCCAGCACGTCCCCCTTGGCTGCGCGCCCCTCGCGCACCAGCGTCAGCGTTTCCGGCTGCATCGCGATCCGGCCAGACGCTACCGCCACGCGCGTGGTCTCGTCCTTCTCCCCGACGTCGACCATTCTGGCCCGGCCAGACGGGTCGAAGTGCGTCAGACTGGCGCGCTCGTCGTCACTCATTGCTGGCGCCCCCACTCACGCCGGCCAACTCCGCCGGCGCCGAGCGCGCCCACGACGGCGCTGCGCGGGCAAACCAGCGGTCGCCGTCGTGCCGGCAGGTCACTGGCAGCCCAAAACTGGCGGAAAGATGCTCGCTGGTCAGCACGTCGTTGATCGGGCCCTGCGCCACCACCCGGCCGCCGTTCAGCAGCATTCCGTGCGTGATGCTCCCCGGCAGCTCTTCCAGATGATGGCTAACAATCACCATCGTCATCTCGGGCTGCCCATGGCTCAGGTGGTCCAACGCCGCAATCAGCGCCTCGCGCGCCGCCAGATCGAGTCCCACCGCCGGCTCATCCAGCAGCAGCAGGCGGGGCTGCGTCACCAGCGCCCGCGCGATGCGGATGCGGCCGCGCTCGCCCTGCGAGCACGTCTTGATCTCGCGGTCGGCCAGTCCCTCGCAGCCCAGCAGCGCCAGCATTTCGCGCGCCCGCGCCCGGTCCGCGTCGGTGTAGTTCCACCAGAGCGGTCGCAGCGTCGAACCGATTCCGGTCAGCACCACTTCCTCGCCGGTTAGCCAGTCCAACGACTGCGCGCCCGATTCGACGTAGCCGATAGAGCGGCGCAGCAGCGGGATATCCGTCTTGCCGAACTCGGAACCAAGCACCGAGATCGAACCCCGGCTGGGGTGCCTCACCGCGCCCGCAAGCGTAAGCGTGGTGCTCTTGCCCGAACCATTCGGCCCCAGCAGCGCCCACCGCTCGCCTTGCTCCACTCGCCACGACACGCTATCCAGAATGGTGGGGCCGTGCGCGATCCAGACGCTCACATCGTCAAACAGCACCGCGGGCGATTGCACGCTCGTCCCTTGCTCGCGCGAATTGGTCATGCCTCGATGGTGACCACCGGGTTGACCAGCGCGCCGATGGGATCGATGGCGATGGTGACCGTGTCTCCTGACCGCAACGTGAATTCCAGCGGCGGCACAATGCCGGTCCCGGTCATCAGAAAGACGCCGGAGGGAAACGCGTTGCCACGGAACAGGTAGCTCACCAGATCATCGAAGGTGCGGTGCATCTGGGATGTGCCCGTCTCTTCCGCGAAGAGCACCTCACCATCACGCTGAATCTCGAGGCGAATCGGCAGATCGCGCGGGTTCTCGATTTCGTCGCGCAGTGCGACCACCGGCCCCAACCCGGCGCACTGCGCGTACACCTTGGCCTGCGGCAGGTAAAGCGGGTTTTCGCCCTCGATCGACCGCGACGACACGTCGTTGCCAATCGTGTACCCGACGATCTCGCCGCCGGCATTGACCATCAGCGCCAGTTCCGGCTCCGGCACGTCCCAGCCGGAATCGCTGCGGATACCGACCGCGCCACCCGGCCCCACCACCCGGCTCGGCGTTGCCTTCAGGAAAATCTCCGGTCGGTCGGCGTCGTAGACCAGATCGTAGACATCCTTCTGGGTGGACTCTTCCATGCGGGCATTGCGCGATCGCAAATATGTGACGCCAGCAGCCCAGACTTCCTGCGCGTCAATCGGGGCCAGCAGTTCGACATCCGCCAGCGCAACGCCATCGCCCGAGGCCACTGCCGCCTGCAAGGCGGCCAGCATGGCATCCGCCGGCATCTGCAGCGCCGCTTCCAGCGAGGCGGGGCCACCGGCCGCCGCGACATCCACCACACGGTCACCCGCAATCACCCCGAAGGTCTTGGCGCCCTCGGCCGTCCGGTACTGACAGATTCGCACGCTGCTTCACCCGCTCCCTATGGCCCGCGACGCTACCCGCGCGCTATTGGCCCTCTGACCGCCGCACCCGGCGCGGCAGGCTCTCCATGATTTCCGTCAGTTGTTCTTCGCCCATGCTTGAGACGAGGTCCAGATCGACCCCGGCGTCCTCCAACGAACGCCGGAAGCGCTGCACCAGCGCCAGCTCCTGTGGCCGCAACTCGTAGCCGTGCCTCGCCAGCGCCCCTTCGAGATCGGCGCTGGCCTCGGAACGGAACGCCACATCGCTCATGGCCTGTTCGGCAAGGCGCTGCAGCACCTCGATCCGTACCGAATTGTCGTCGTCCTGGCACACGTTGATGTTTTCCCTCACCAAGAGGTGTTATGGTCTGAAGCACGATTGTACATCCGCTGCCGGAAGGTCGCGACGCTGCGGCCACCGCGCCTGCCTACGGGGTGACTTCCATGACCAGCATGCTTGAACCGGGCGCTGACGCAGGCTCACCGGAGGCCGCGCGTGAAGCGCCGCCGCTCGCCATGCCGTGCGCGCAGTGTGGCGCGAATCTGGTGGGTGACCCTTCATTTACGGAGTTCCGGATTTGCGGCGCGTGTGGACATCACCTCCCGGAATCGGCGCGGGCGTGTATCACCCGGTTGGTTGATGCCGGCTCCTTTCGGGAGCATGACACCGAGCTTGTTTCCTCGGACCCACTCCACTTTGAGGACGAAACCGCCTACCGGGATCGCCTGCGGCTGCTGCAAGAGCAAACCGGTGAGCGCGACGCGCTGGTCACAGGGTTTGCCCGCATCGACGGCGTCGAGGTGGCCATAGCGGCGCTGGACTTCAGCTTCCTCGGCGGCAGCATGGGCGTGGTGGTCGGCGAGAAGCTGGTGCGCATTGTCGAGCAGGCGCGTGACCGCAAAACGCCGTTGATCACCATCTCAGCCAGCGGCGGCGCGCGGATGCAGGAAGGTATGTTGTCGCTGCTGCAGATGGCGAAAACAGCAGCGGCGGTGCAGCGACTCCGGGACCACGGCTGCCCATACATCGCTATCCTGCGCAATCCCACGACCGGCGGCGTGTTCGCCTCCTTTGCGAACCTCGGCGACATCACGCTCGCGGAACCGGGCGCGCTGATCGGGTTCGCGGGGCCGCGCGTGGCGGAGCAGGTCATCGGCGCCAAGTTGCCGCCCGGCTCCCACACTGCGGAGTTCCTGCTGGCCCACGGGATGATCGATGCCATCGTGGCCCGGCCGCATCAGCGAGAAACCCTCTCCCGCGTGCTGACGATTCTCAATGCCCCCCGCAAGGGCCACGAACGGCGCCCGCGCCGTCTCCGGCGGGCGAAGCAGCCAGCGGCGGTTGTCGCGTGGGACGCGGTGCAGCGCGCTCGCGCTAGTGATCGCCCAACCAGCGCTGACTACCTCGGCGAAATGCTCTCGGACTTTGTGGAGCTCCACGGCGACCGTTCGTCCGGCGACGATCCCGCCATCGTGACTGGTCTGGGATTGCTCAACGACCACCCAGTGGCCGTCGTCGCGATGGAGCGTGGGCACGGCGAAGAACGCGCGCGCCGCCATGAAGGCCGCCCCTACCCGGAGGGGTACCGGAAGGCGCGCCGGATCATGGATCTGGCGGAGCGGCTGGAACTGCCGCTGCTGACGCTGATCGATACACCGGGCGCATACCCGGGCATTGAGTCCGAGGAGCGCGGGTTAGCAGCGGAGATCGCGGCGTCGCTGGCTCGCATGAGCAATCTGCGCACGCCCATCGTCTCGGCGGTCATTGGCGAGGGGGGCAGCGGGGGGGCGCTGGCGCTGGCGGTGGCTGATCGCGTGCTCATGCTGGAGCACGCGATCTACTCGGTCATCGCGCCCGAAGGCGCTGCAGCGATCCTCTACCGCGATGTCCAGCGGGCGCCGGAAGTATCGTCCAAGCTCAAGCTGACCGCGCACGACCTGCGGCAAATGGGCATTGTGGACGAGGTGGTGCCGGAGCCTGCTGGCGGATCGTTCCCGGACCTCGCCGAATCGCTGGCGACGGCGATTGCCGACGCGCTGGCCCACCTGCAACGCAAGAAGGCCGAGCGCATCGTCAATGAGCGCTATGAGCGCTATCAGGAGATCGGCCGCCCGTACGCGCGCTCGCCGCGCCGCCTCAGCATGCTGCGGCGCCGGCGAGCGGACCTGCAAACCGGGTAGCGGCGCAGAAGCTCCCTAGCGCGCGGCGCCGGCGGGAACCTTGGCCCACACCGGCGTCAGCCAATGCGCGTAACGCGGATCGCGGCCGCGCAGGACATCATCGAACGCCTGCTCCAGCGCTGAAGTGACCGGGCCGATCTTGCCATCGCCAATCTCGAAGTGATCGACGCTAACAACGGGCGTGATCTCGGCGGCGGTGCCGCACGTGAACACTTCGTCGGCTAGATACAGCTCGGTGCGATCGACATCACGCTCCTCGACAGGCATGCCGAGGACCTCCTGCGCCAGCACCAGCAACGATTCGCGGGTGATGCTTTCCAGAATGCCACTGCCGACGTGCGGGGTGATGAGCTTGCCCCGCGACACCAGCATGACGCACGCGCCCGGCCCCTCGGTCACCTTGCCCTGATGGTTCAGCAGGAACGCGGTGTCATACCCGTCCGCCACGGCTTCCATGCGGGCCAGCTGGCTATTGCGGTAGTTGGAGAGGTTCTTGATGCGAGGCGGCATCACGTCCTCGGAAATGCGCCGCCACGAGCTGACCCGCGCCGTCTGGGTCATCCCTGTTTTGAGGTGCGAGGCCAGCGGCTCGGTGTTGATCAGCAGCGCGGAATCCTGACCCAACTGCGAGAATCGCTTTGACGACCCCGAGGCATAGGCCAGCGGCCGCAGGTAGGTGTCCTCGTGGATGTCGTTCCGGCGCATAAGCTCGGTGCTGACATCAGTGAGGGCTTCCAGGCTGTATTCCAGCTCGAGCCGCACCAGGCGCATCGAGCGCTCCAGGCGCTCCAGGTGCTCCTGCAGGCGGAAGATGTACAACTCATCGGCGCCGGCGTAGGCGCGGATGCCCTCGAAGACGGCGCCGACCGTCGACCAACCCAGTTCGGTGACGTGAACCGTGCACTCGTGCCACGGGCGCATCTCGCCGTTCCACCAGACATACGCGGGATGCGTTGTTTCCTGACCCACGGGGCCCTCCTCTGATGCTTCCGCCGCAATGCGGAAGCAACTGCGCAATCGGAGCGGAAGTATCCCACGCCGTCTGGCCCGGCTTCACTGGGGCATTTGGCACAAGCGCCGCGCACGCAAACGGCCGGAGCGATTGCCCGCTCCGGCCGTTTGTCTCAGGCTCGCGCCGGATTACTCCGGGCGACCGTCGATGGCAACCTTGGCCATCATCTGGATGAAGATGTTGCCGTCAGGCACCGTGAAGCCCTGGCGGTTGACAGGAACATCCTTCAGCCACGGCTTGAAGGCGTAGTTGTCCACGCGGTAGACGACCGGCATGTAGCCGACGTCGCCCTGGATCACCTTCTCGGCCTGCTTGTAGATATCGAGGCGAGCCTCGGGATCCGGCACGGCCTTGCCCTGGTTGACCAGATCGTCGAACTCGGCGTTCGACCACGCCTGCCGCTTGCCAGACGCCTTCTGGCTGTAGAACATGTCGCCGTAGCCGTTGTTCGGATCCGGGTAGTCATACCACCAGCGAATCCAGACGAGCTGAAACTCGTTCTTGAACAGCTCAGGCCGCCACGTCTCACCCGGCCAGACCTGGATGTTGACGTTCATGCCCAGGTTTTCCTGGAGCTGCGCCACGATGTCGTTGGCCATGAGGTCGGAGTTGTAGATCTCCTCCGAACCGCGCATGTGCAGGGTGATCTCTGGCCAGCCCTGGCCGCCCTCGAACGGCGTGCCGACGAGCTGCTCCTTGGCCAGGTCCGGATCGAACTTCTGCATCTCGTTGATCTCGGGATCATCGAAGAAGCCGAAGACGCCGGTCGGGACCATGCAGTACGCCTCGGCCGTCTGGCCGTTGGTCAGGGTGACCAGGCGGCTACGATCGATGGCGTGGCTGAGCGCCCTGCGCACCTTCAGGCCTTGCTCATCATTCTGGAACGGCTCGATGCCGTTGGACGGCACGAGCATCCAGATGCCCGGGTACACGTACTTGCGGAGCTGCTCAGACAGTTCCGGATCTTCCTGGTACCGGGTGAGGTCGGACGCCGGAATCGGCACCCAGTCCAGCTTCTGATCGCCCTCGCCGCGCTCGTACGCGAGCACGCTCGACTCGGAGGGGATGATGGGCTCAAAGACTTTGGTGATGCGCATGTTCTCCGCATCCCAGTGGCCTTCATTCTTGGACATCTCGATGACGACGTCGTGGTCCCAGCGATCCACCTTGAGGATGCCGTTCGACCACAGGGGCACGTCAAGCGTCGCCCACTTGTCCGAGCCGTACTCCTCGACCGCCCACTGCGCGCTGGGAACCGCAGCGGTGTAGCCGGCAACCTGTGGGAAGTAGGCCCGGGGCCCTTCCATGGTCACTTCGAGGGTCCAGTCATCAAGCGCCTTGATGCCGAGATCTTCTGGCGCAAGGTCGCCCTCGCCCAGGTTGTACTTCTCGGCGTTCTTAATATCGAAGAGGAAGCCTGCGTACGCAGCGGCGTTGGCAGGGTTGAGCTGGCGCTCCCACGAGTACACGAAGTCCTGGGCGGTGACCGGCTTCGTATCCGTGCCGTTCGTCCAGCCGATGTTGTCCGGGCGGAGCTTGAACGTCCAGACCGACGCATCGTCGTTCGGCGTGAACTCAGAAGCCCAGTCCGGGATCGCGTTCAGGTCCGGGTCGAACGTCAGCAGCCCGGAGTACACCGCCGGCTCGGCGTTGCAGTACAGGTTCAGGTTGAAGTCGAATGAGGTCGGATCGTCCTGCCGCCCGAACTGGTAGAGCGTCTGCGACGAATCGGCCTGCATCGCGTAGAAGCGGTGACGCGAGGCGGCCATGGCGCCCGGGCCAACGTACTTCTCCATGCCGGCGGTAGTGACAGTGCCGGCGGCGGCGGCGGCCGCGATCTTCAGGAAATCGCGGCGGCGAACCCCCGCGCTCTTGAAGCGCTTGGCCAACAAGCCAAGCTGTTCATCCTTACGACTAACCATTGACACGCTCCCTTTCTGCGACCTCGCGTCTCAACGAATGTCCGATTGGTTCCGTTTCACCATCTTGGCACATCTTGCGCCGGATTGCCGGTGGTCCAGGCGCACGCCTCCCTCCGCGCCCAGGTAAGTCGTGTCGCCGGCGCGCCCCGGGCTTGGGCACGCGCGGCGCGCTTCACCGTTCCGAACGTCACAACCCGCGCCTGGGAGAGACTACGTTGTCTCTCACCCCCGGTTCCCCTTCGGATCGAGCGCGTCTCGCAGACCATCGCCGAGGAAGGAGAAACCAAGCATCGTCAGGCCAATGGCCAGCACCGGGAAGAGCAGCATGTGGGGATCGGAGACGATGTACCCGGGCTTCGCGCCATCAGCAACCATTTGGCCCCAGCTTGCTTGCGGCGGGCGAATACCCACGCCAACGAAGCTGAGCGCCGCTTCCGTGAAGATTGCGGTCGGAATACCGAACGTCATGGCGACGATAATCGGCGTCAGACTGTTCGGCAGCATGTGTTTACGGATGATGTAACTGCCTCCGGCCCCTGCGACCTTGGCGGCCTGAACATACTCCTGCTCGCGGAGCGCCATGAACTGGCCGCGCACCAGCCGGGCTTCGGTCACCCAGCCGACAAGGCCAATTGCCAGGAAGATGTTGAGCAGACCGGGGCCCCACCAGTTGACGAACAACAGCACCATCAACAGCTGGGGAATGGCGTAGATGACGTCAACAAGCCGCATCATGACGTTGTCCGTCATGCCGCCGAAATAGCCGGCGATGGCGCCGATTGGCACACCAATCAGCAGGATGATGGCCTGTGACAGGACCCCCACGACCAGCGACACCTGCGCGCCGTACACCATGCGGCTGAAGATGTCTCGCCCGTTCGCATCAAGGCCCATCGGCCACGTCCACGAAGGATGGTGCCGGGCGAGGCGGAAATCCACCACCTCCGCTTGCCCATAGGGCGCGATCCACTTGGCGAAGATGGCGATCAGCGAAAACGCAACCACAATCACGAGGCCCAGGACCGCCAGCTTGTTCTTCAGGAGCCGGCGCCAGGCGTCGCCCCACAGGCTCCGCTGCTTCCGGGCGGTCAGATCTCCGCCCAGCCGCGTGGTGGTATCGCGGCGTTGGCCGGGAACGCGCTCCTCGTCGATGAGTTCTTCGACATCCCAGTTCGGAGCTGGCATTGCGGTGTCGGTTTCCCGCAACGTCAGCCCCAGGGGGGTCATCGGCTGTCCCTCATACTGCGACTGAGACATGCGCGATCCTTCGCTCACCGAAAACAGCGCGGGAGGCATGAAGCCTCCCGCCGACGCTAATACCGAATTCTCGGGTCGATCACGCCGTACAGCAGATCGACGATCAAGTTCATGACGGCCAGGAACACCCCGTACAGCAACACCACCGCCAGGATCATGGTCTGATCCTTCGTCTGCATGCTGGTGACGAAGAACTTGCCCATGCCGGGGATGTTGAAGACTTCCTCAACGAAGAACGACCCCGTGCCAACTGCCGCGAAGATCGGTCCGATCAAGGTGATCACCGGGATCAGCGCATTCTTGAGCACGTGCTTCGAAACCACGCCCTGATCGGTGAGGCCCTTGGCGCGGGCGGTTCGCACGAAATCCGAGCGAATCACCTCGATCATGCTGGACCGGGTGTACCGCGCTAATGTCGCCAGCGGCGCGGCG
>JASGGF010000122.1:0-12480 GCA_047605145.1 Thermomicrobiales bacterium
GCGGTGTTGGAGCTCTTGCGGCCGCCGATGGCGAGGATGAGATCGACGTGATCCTCTTCCACCAACCGCTTCAGGGCGCGCTGCCGCTCCGACGTAGGCTCACAGATGGTGTTGCAGAGGCGGAACTCGCCGCCCTCCGGCATCACCATGGCCTGCAGCGACTGCGCGAAAGCCATCAGCTCATCGACATTCTTGGTGGTCTGCGAGACGACGGCAACCTTGCGCGGCGGGGTGATGGCGTCCGGCGCGGTGGAGCCGCGCGGCGCGTTCCACGGCAGATCGGCGATCTTCTTGGCGGCCACGGACTTGGAGGTGCCGGCCCAGCCGATGACGCTGCGCACTTCGGGGTGGTAGTGATCGCCGTAGACCACGAGGTAGTAGCCCTGCCGGACCAGCTTCTGGGCGAGGCGCTGCACCTTGGTGACCAGCGGGCACGTGCAATCGATCAGTTCGGCGCCGGCCTCGGCGGCCTCGCCCGCGAGGTGCGGGCCCATGCCGTGCGCCGTGATGGCGACCCGGCGGAACCCGCGCTCCACCGCCTGATCGACGGATGCGGCGCCCTCGACGCCCTTGGCGCGCAGCCGCTCCACCACCTGCGGGTTGTGGATGACATCGCCGATGGGGGCGATGGGGCCGGCGCCGTCAGCGGCCGCTTCCACGATCTCGAGCGCGCGGCGCACGCCCCAGCAGTAGCCCAGCTCCCGGGCAACGACGACGCGTTTGGCGCTACTTTCGGCGAGGCCGGTGGTGACGAATCGGGTTGGGGTGGGGGTGTCGACGACCAAGAGTGATGTCCCTGTGGTGTAGCTGCTCGATGGCTGCGCCCGGCGCAATGCCAGATAGGCAACGCCCTGCAGCAATCGAAAGTATAGTCTCCCCACTGGAGCGATTCGTAGCGCGGATGGCGGCTCCCGGCCGCCGGCGCAGTCCGAATTGCCGGCCGGGCGGAGGCCCCGGCTGTGACGCACACGGGAACGCGGCTGCTCGTTCTCCCGCGAACGGGGTCCGCCGCGAGACGCCACCGAACGGTACAGGAGCTGGGAGCGATGCAGGGCGCAGCAAACGCGGGAGGGCCGCCGAAGTGGGCGGCGCGAGGGGCGGCAGTGCTGCTGGCAACCACCCTCGCCATGGGCGCCGTGGTGGATCAGCGGCAGCCGGGTCTGGCGCAGGACCTGCCAACCCAGCCACCATCTCCCGTCGCCGAGGTCCCGACGCCGGTTCCGGCGGACCAGCAACAGCAGCCAGTGGCGGCCTCCGCCAGCGCCGAGTTCGTCGCCGGGGCGCCGCACATCGACACCATCGCGCAAGGCTTGACCAATATCGATGGCGCGGTGGTGTGGCGAGTGCGCGAGGTCGGCCTCAGCTCCACCGGCGCGCCCGAAACCGCCGCGACCTCCTTCTCCCTGCAACGCAGTGGCGCTTCCATTGTGCGTAACGAGCTGACCAGCCGCCGCACCCGGCTGGAGCCGGGCGAGGGCTTCTTCATGCCCTCCGGCGATCCGTTTCTACGCTACGCCATCGGCTCCGAGCCGAGCGTGATCTGGGTGCTGGAACTGCTGCCGCAGGACGCCGCCAGCGGCGCAGCCCCGGCCGGGACGGTGCTGTACACCAGCGATGCCATCAACGATTACCCGCGCGGCACCTTCGATGTGGAGCTGCAGCGTGGTGTGCTGCTGCCGGGCGAAGTCTCCGAGCTGCCGCCGCACACCGGCCCGGCGCTGGTGATGATCACCTCGGGGACGGTGCAGGCCTCCGCCGATGGCGGGCAGGCCGCGCCAATTGCCGCCGGCACTGGCCGGCTGGTGGCCGGTGGCCTGACGCTGCGCAACGCTGATCAGGCCCCCGCCGCGTTCGTGGTGGCGGCGCTCGGCGAGCCAGTGGACGGCGCCGAGCAGCCCGCTGGCACGGCGCAGACCTCGCAGGCGGCGCAACCGGGCACGACCCCGACCGAGACGGCCGGGGCGGTTCCAACCGTGCTGCTGCCGCCGGTCGATCAGCAGCCGACGCAAGCCCCGGTGGTGGAGCCAACGCCCATCCCTGTGCCCACCGAGATCCCGCAGGTCATTTCCGACAGCGGTGACACCGACGGCGACGGCCTGAGCGACGCCGAGGAGGCCATCTACGGCTCCGATCCGCTGAACCGGGACTACGACGGCGATGGCCTATCTGACGGCGAAGAGGTCTACACCTACGGCACCGACCCGGTGAACAACGACACGGACGGCGACAGCCTGACGGATGGCGAAGAGGTCTACACCTACGGCACCAGCCCCCTCTCGCAAGACAGCGACGGCGATGGACTGGGCGACGCGGATGAGCTCTTCGTGTACGGCACGAACCCGGCGGTCTTCGATACGGACGGCGACGGCGTGGGTGACGGCGAGGAAGTACTGGTCAACGGGACAAATCCGCTCGGGCCGTAGCGCCAGTGGATGCGAGAAAACCGGGCAAGATGCTGACTGTGTGAGCAAAGGAGCGACACGTTCATGCCGGAGCGAGTGCAGGTTGCGCTCATTGGGGCCGGGCGCATCGGGCAGCGCCACGCGCCGACCCTCGCGTCGCTGATTCCGCAGGCGGAGCTGGCGGTGATCGCCGATGTCTACGCCCCCGCCGCGCAAACGCTGGCCGAACGGTTGCGCGCGGGCGGCTGGAGCGATGACCCCTTCGCGGTGGTGGCCGACCCGGCCATTGACGCCGTGGTGATCGGCTCCTCCACCGACAGCCACGCGCCGCTGATCATCGCGGCGGCGGAGGCGGGCAAGCAGATCTTCTGCGAGAAGCCGATTGCGCTCGATATGGAAGCCACCGACCGCGCGCTCGCCGCCGTGGATGCCGCGGGCGTGCGGTTGCAGATGGGCTTCCAGCGCCGCTTTGACAAGGCGTACGCCAAGGCGAAGGAACTTATCGACGAGGGCGCGCTGGGCCGCATCGAGGCGATCCGCGACACCATGCGCGATCCCAACCCGGCCCCGCGCGCGTATCTGGAGACCTCCGGCGGCCTCTACCGCGACATGTCGATCCACAATTTCGACTGCGTGCGCTGGATGGTGGGCGAGGAAGTGACTGAGCTGTTCGCCATGGGCAGCGCCATCGTCGATCCGGTCTTCGCCGAGCTGAACGACGTCGACACCAGCGTGGTCTCGCTGCGCTTCGCCAACGACGCGCTGGGCGTGATCGACAACAGCCGCCGCTCCGGCTTCGGCTACGACGTGCGCACCGAGGTCTTCGGCAGCGAGGGCGCGCTGATGATCGGTTATTCGCGCGACACGCCGATGCTGCGCCTCGACGCGAAAGGCATCCAGAGCGACCACATCCACTGGTTCCTCGAACGCTTCGATCAGGCGTACATCGACGAGTTGCGCGTGTTCATCGACTGCATCGTCAACGATCAGCCGGTGCCCGTGACCGGGCAGGACGCCCGGGCGGCGCTGGGGCTTTCGTACGCGGCGGAGGCCTCGATCCGGGAGCGCGTCCCGGTCTCGCCCAGCCGCTTCTGATCCATGACCCGCTGACCCGCTCCCGAGAAAGGAACCCCGCGATGGCGATTGCCGACCCCCGCGCGCTGCTGCTCCACTCGAATGACCTGTACGGCAATTCCGGCACGCTGATTGACGTCTCTGTCGAGAGCGCCGGCTGGGAGTATTGCGGGCTGCGCGTGTTGCGGCTGGCCTCCGGCGAGGCGTACACCCAGTCCACTGGCCCGGACGAGGTCTGCCTCGTGCCGCTGGCCGGCGCCTGCTCCGTCAGCGCCGCCGGGCAGACGTGGCAGCTCGGCGAGCGCGAGAGCCCGGTGCACGGCAAGCCGTGGGGGCTGTACCTGCCCTTGCAAAGTGAGTTCGAGGTGATTGCGGAGACGCCGCTGGAGCTGGCGATTACCTCCGCCCGCGCAGAGGTCGCGTACCCGCCGAAGCTGATCACCCCGGACGACGTGGCGGTGGAGATTCGCGGCGCGGGGAACGCGGCGCGGCAGATCAACCACATCATTGCGCCGGGCTTCCCGGCGGACAAGCTGCTGGTGGTGGAGGTGTTCACGCCCAGCGGCAACTGGTCTTCCTACCCGCCGCACAAGCACGACGTGCACAACATGCCGGCGGAGGCGGATCTGGAGGAGATTTACTACTACCGCATCTATCCCGGCGATGGCTTCGGGTTGCAGCGCCTGCACACCGCCGATGGCAGCGTGGACGAGGCGTACGTGATCAAGGATGGCGACCTGCTGCTGGTGCCGGAGGGCTACCACACCTTCGCGGTGGCGCAGGGGTACACCGGGTACTACCTGAACATTCTGGCCGGGGATGAGCCGGTGCGCACCATGCAGCCGAGCGATGATCCGGGGCTGGCGTGGGTGCGCGCGACGTGGAATGACGAGATAAACGCCGGGCTGGCGTCGTGGCAGGATATCGACGACCGCATCAACGGGGACGCGGGGAAGCGGAAGTAGCACGACGGACGGCTTCGCGACGCGGGACGACCCAACGCCCGGAGACGGCCTTCACCCCCAATCCCTCTCCCGATGCGCGGGAGAGGGGAGCACGACAAAGCGACGCGCCCGGTCAGGACGAGCTGATTGCACACGGCGCGGAAAGGGAAACCCACCATGAGCGCCCGCGATGAGACGATTCGGCTGACCATGGCGCAGGCCGTGGTCAAGTTCATGGCCCAGCAGTACATCGAGCGCGACGGGGTGGAGCAGCCCTTCTTCGCCGGCATGTGGGGCATCTTCGGGCACGGCAATGTGGCGGGGATGGGGCAGGCGCTGGAGGAACTGAAGGAAGAGGTCACCTTCCACCGCCCGCAGAACGAGCAGGGGATGGTGCACACCGCCGCCGCCTACGCCAAGATGAAGAACCGGCTGCAGACCTTCGCCTGCACCTCCTCCATCGGACCCGGCGCCACGAACATGATCACCGGGGCCGCCTGCGCCACCGTCAACCGCATCCCGGTACTGCTGCTGCCCGGCGATATCTTCGCCAGCCGCCGCCCGGACCCGGTGTTGCAGCAGCTGGAGTATCCCCTCAGCCTCGATATCAGCGTGAACGACGCCTTCAAGCCGGTCTCGAAGTTCTGGGACCGCATCAACCGCCCGGAGCAGATTCTGGCCAGCCTGCCGGAGGCGATGCGCATCCTGACCGATCCGGCGGAGACGGGCGCCGTGACCATCTGCTTGCCGCAGGACGTGCAGACCGAGGCGTACGACTACCCGGCCAACTTCTTCACCAAGCGGGTCTGGCGGGTGACCCGCACCCTGCCCCCGGCCTCGGAGTTGCAGCGCGCGCTGGATGCCATCGGGCGGGCGCAGAAGCCGATCATCATCGCCGGTGGCGGGGTGATCTACTCCGAGGCCACGGCGGCGCTCTCCGATTTCGCGGACGCGTTGGGCATCCCGGTCTCCGAGACGCAGGCGGGCAAGGGCGCGCTGCCGTGGAACCACGCGTGGAACGTGGGGCCGATTGGCTCGGCGGGCGGCTCGGCGGCGAACAAACTCGCCAGCGAGGCGGACCTCGTGATCGCGGTCGGGACGCGCCTGGCGGACTTCACCTCGGCCTCGCACACCCAGTTCCAGAACCCCGATGTCGAGTTCATCGCCATCAACGTGGCCGGGCGTGATGCCTACAAGTTCGGGGCGCTGCCGCTGGTCGGCGATGCCCGCGTCACGCTGGACGCGCTGCGCGAGGCGGCGGCCAGCGCCAAGGCGCGTACGGCGCCGGAGCACGGCGACCGCGTGGAATCGCTGAAGGCGGAGTGGGACGGCATCGTCGATGGCATCCGCGCGGTGGAGACGCCGGAGAACCTGACGCAGGCGAACGTGATCGGCATCGTGAACGAGGCCAGCGGCCCGCGCGATGTGGTGGTCTGCGCGGCGGGCGGGATGCCGGGCGATCTGCTGAAGCTGTGGCGGCCGGTGGACCCGAAGGGCTACCACCTCGAGTACGGCTTCTCCACGATGGGCTACGAGATCGCGGGCGGGCTGGGCGTCAAGATGGCCGATCCCTCGCGCGAGGTGTACGTGATGGTGGGGGATGGCTCCTACCTGATGGCGCACACCGAGATCGTGACCTCGCTGGAAGAGGGCCAGAAGCTGACCATCGTGGTGGTGGACAACAGCGGCTACCAGTGCATCCGCGCGTTGCAGATGTCGACCGGCTCCCCGCCGTACGGCAACGAGCTGCGCTACCGCGACGAGGCCACCGGCATCCTCGACGGCCCGTACGTGCCCATCGACTTCGCGGCGAACGCAGCCAGCCTCGGCGCGGTCGCCATGCGCGCGGAGAGCGAGCGCGACCTGCGCGAGGCGCTGGAGCGGGCGAAGCAAGAGACGACCACCACCGTTATCCACGTCCCGGTGCAGAAGCACGCGCGGGTGCCGGGCTTCTCGTGGTGGGACGTGCCGGTCGCCGAGGTCTCCACCGTCGGCTCCGTGCGGGAGGCGCGCGCGGAGTACGTGGGGAACGAGGAGAAGGAGCGGTACTACTATTGACAGACCACGCTTTAGGGGTGGCCGCAGAGACTCGTAGGTGCAATTAGGCTCGGGCGCATCTTGATGGATTGTACGTCTCTATCCCCCAACGAATTGTGTGGCGAACAACTCGTTGGGGTTCCAAGCCTCAAATCAACTAGGAATGGGGCGCAGATGGATTGCCACGACTTCCGCTCTGCTAGGTCTAGGGCACCGATGCAACTGGAATGAGCGGGCAACCTCAGAGATGCCGGTGGTCCTCTCCTTGGCCGCGTCCGTAAGTTGGCCGAGACAAGGAAGGGGGCCACACAATAGAGGTCTTTGCGGCGGCGCAGAGTCATGGTGTTTTGGGGCCAGCTAGCAATGCTGCTAGCGCCCGAGAATCTGCTGCCAATGAGAACGCGTCTAGTATCAGGCTTAGCCTCTCTCTTTCTGGTGCATTTCTCATTGCCATCATTGCCACAAGAATCTTCGCTTTTGCCTCTAAAATGGTGTCGGACGCCATTTTGTCAATCTGAGCGTTTCGATGTTCCGGTGCAAGCTCCGAGCGCAGACGTAAGGCAATACCCTTCGCACGTTCCACAGCTGTAGCTTCTCCGTCTGCAAATGTATGTTGAAATGCTGCCTGAGCAAACAGCGGCCATTCGTTGATTGGAATCTGACTGAGCCAGGACATTTCGGGAAGTTCAGAAGTGGGCTGGGATGGACGATGTTTTTTCCACAATAGAGACATCATACCCACCGTTTCTCCTAGGTCGTCCCTAAACGGACCGAAAAAGTGCCTCGCGAGAAGTTCCATGCGGTCTGCGCGGTCAATGAGTTGCTTCGCATGATCGAAATCGGGGTCAACTCTTTGCTGTGCCTGTTCCACGACTTCTCTAGATTCAACTCTGAGTCGCCAGATATCCTTCAAAGTTCGAATTAGTGCTACAGGTATAGGGTAAACTCGGAAGTAGCTCGCAATGAGACGCAATTCTTCATTTGGCTTCTCTGCCGCCATATCTTCGCCGCTGACCGACAGGAGGTTCGCTGCCGCCTTTTCGAACGCCGCCACAATAAGAGCCTCTTGTGCGTTACGATCGTCAGTTCCGAGGACTATGTCCCACGCCTCAAGTACTCGCGGTAAGACCTTGTCGTAGGTCTCTCGAAGATAGGCGATTCGTAGTCGAGGCTCGATGAGAACAGCAAAATCGTTCTTAGACCACGATTGCACGTCCTTTATTGGCAGATCGGCATTAAACTCCTCGTCTGTAAGGTTGAACGGTGCCGGAAACTTGCGGCGCTGTTCCACCACTCCGTTCCAATCAGCACGACCTCCGAGCAGTGCTAGAGCCTTGGCAGGATGGCCAAAGTCATCTTCTGAGACCGAAGCGATCCAGCTGAGAAAGAACTCCACGTTCATTGCTGAGACCTTGGAAGGGTGACGCTCAACAAGTATTGCCTTGCCTGCGGGCCCGAAGTGTCCCCAGCAACCTGAAATACTCTCCAGCAAACGGTGATCGCTCAACTGCAATAGCCCTGAGATCATCGCTGCAGCTCGTAACTCGTCGTTGTCTGCGAATTGCAAAGCGATTTCGGCAACACTGTTCGGACCATAGAGTTCGTCGTTGGCATCGATTGGCATCAATGTGGCAATGTCGGCCGCCGCTGTTGCAACAATAGAGGGATCAGGGTCGCCAACCAGAAATGGCATGAGGACTTCGATATGCACCATATCGCTATCGAGTTGCCGAGCCACCTGGTCCTCAAGTTGCGAGCGTCCATAAGCTCCATTGGTTCGCACCATGAGGAGATAGAGCAAGCGATGCGTTCGAGATATTTCAAGATCAGAGACCCCTGTGTACGCATACCTCAGGAATTCGTGAAACGCGAGAAGCGGAAGCCAGCCTGCCGCGAGCGCTCGCCAAGCCTGCGGCATTGCCATCAAGGAGTTCAGGTGAGCCGATAGTGCTTCCATGTCACTATCACTTGGATCGGCCGATAGCTTCTCCGCAGTGGAAGAGCGAAGGTATCGAGCTAGTCGAGGCCGGTCAACCGCATCTGGATCTGTATCGAAATGGATCATCGAAGTACCACCCTAATGTGCACCACGAATTCTAACGCTAATTTTGGACTGTGTCGCCAGTCTGCTTTATTTGGAGGAGCAACAGAAATGCGATGGTCGAGTTTGAAGCTTGAGTGTTTCAGCTGCATGGAGTTTCCTCTCCTCTTTCCTCCACTCATCACTCACTGTCGCAACCTTTACCTGGCCGCTCAATCATAGAACTGCGGCGCAGCCTTCAAGGTCTCCCGTTAGCTGCCCTCGTGGCCGAAGACGACGACCGCGGGCTGCTCCGCGCGCAACGAGGTCCAGCAGCTTGCAGGAGTACGGCGCCGGCCGGATTGCCGCCGGACATCGCCGTGGTCACCTGGGTTTGCGCGACGGGCTACGGCAGCTCGGGGAAGCGCCGGCACTGGCCGGGGGTCGCGCTGGAGAGATCAAAAGGCACTGCTAGCGTGGTGTTGGCGCCCGGCAGCGCGCCGCGACAGTAGGTTCCCAGCGGCTCGTTCAACGCTCCGGTCAGCGTCAGCTCAACCAGGACATCGCGCCATGGGATGGTGACATCGGACTGGTCGCTGCCCAGCGGCGTTGTCATCTCCCGGATCAGTGGCTCCGTCTGACCCGACCAGAACACCTGAACCTCAGCGTTCGTTGCGGAACTCATCGGCCCTCCGGCCGAGTTTGCGCTGATTTCCAGCGTGATTTCGGGCTGCAATGCGGAGGCCTGCGGCCAGCGCGCCTGCTGGACAATGTCAACGACATCAGGCGCGGCTTCGAAGATCACACAGCCGTGGAGCGGGATCTCCCGGTCATCTGACATCGAGTCCGATGCGGCATGCGCCTCCGGATTAGCGCAGGTCGTTTCCATGAGGACCGTGCCGTGGGCCGTAGCGGGGTTGCTGGCGAACCAGCTCGGAACAGTCAGGTCGACGGCATTGGCGAAGTTGATGGCATTGGCCTTCCCCATGCGCGCCTGCGTCTCCAGCCGCCGCAGATCAGCGACTGCCGCCGAACGCAGGCCGGGAAACCCTGTCGCCTGCGCGCACGCGTCCCCTGTGCGCGCCTCTTCCAGGCCGGATGCGTCAGCGCAGTACACCTGCAGGATCGCCGTATCATCGGTCCAGATGCCATTGACCGGTGCATCAAGCGTGATGACCTCGGCGTCCGGGTCGTCTCCGCCGTAGAACGCAGCGACCGCGCCGCCAAGGCTGTGCCCCACGATCACGACGCGGGCGCCCGGCGCGAGCGCTCTGGCCCAGCTGACGGTGTCCTGCATAGCGTTCCCCGAGACCAGCAGCGCCTGTCCGGTGTCGGCCCCGCTGTAGGCGCGTGGTCCGGAGGCGGGGTCGACGCCGGTGTAGGAATACGGAATCCAGGAAACTCCGCCCTCGCACATGGGTTCGCCGTCTGGGCTGGATGCACACCCCAGGCGCTCAATGATCGGAAAGAAAGTTTCCTGAACGCGGCGGTATGGATCGAAGGTCTGCGCCGAGAGTTGCGGATCGATGCCGGGCGCAAAAACAACGATGGTCTGGATACCGCTACCGGCCTTCTCGCCAACGAAGTCAGCTGGGGGCGCGGTTTTGGCCACCGTGACCGCTGGCATCCGGCGTCCAATGCCGCTGTGGGCGGCGATTGCCAGCGCGGCCGCCCGCAGGAGCGACCGGCGAGATTGCGGCGACGCAATGGTCCGCGCAAGGGCATCAACGCGGCGGTGGTCCATTTCCCATGCTCCAATGCATGCCTACGCGGGGCGCGACGAGCGGTAGCGAGGTGCGTCCTGGCCTCTGGTTGGGAACATGATGGGTGTGAACGAGGCACAACTGTAGCGTGTGCTCAACCCGGACGGCAACGACGAGCGTCGTCGAGCGATGCGCGATGGCTAACGGTGAGGACACCGTTAGCCGGCCGCCGGGGAGGCGGGCGCTCTCTCCTCCCCGGCGCCGGCGTGTTCGCGTGGTTGTGCGGGTGAAACCCGCTACTTCTTCTGGTGGTGGCGCTTTCCCTTGTGCTTGCGTGACGTCTTGCCGCCGCCGCTGGCCTTGCGCCCGGCGGAAGCGGGGGCGTACGGCACAACCGCGAACTTCACGAGGCGATAGTTCTGGACGTACGGGCGGCCATCGTCGATGCCGCCGTCGCCCGAGATGTACAGGTTGCCCGCCGCATCGAACGCCACCGAGTCAACATTGAAGTACTGATCGGCGACGGCTCCGGGAAACGATGTCGGATTGATGCTGCGGACGAACTGGCGGCCAGCGGTGTACACCACCGTTTCATTGTGACCATCGCCCCAAGATTGGACGATGACGATGCCGTTCGCCGGGCTGAAGGCGATTGGCGTGCGGGCATCCACCGCCCACGTGCTGATGAAGGTCCCGTTGGCGTCGTACTCCGACCAGCCGGTGTAATCCTTCGTGAAGACATGGTCCCGGCGATCGACCCCGAAGCCCTGAACTTCGTTCGTACTGTTGAGGAGGATCGCGCGCAGGTACGTGCCATCAGTCTTGAAGACAAGCACCCGGCGGTTGTAGTAGTCCGAAACATGGAGCTGCTGCTTGCTGTCGAAGGCCAGCATGTCCGGGAAGTTGAACACCTGGCTGTCGCCGCCGGACTGCAGATGCGTCCCATCCGGCGCGAACTTCTGGACCCGGTAGTTATTGGAGTCCGCGACGTAAATGTTGTCCTGGGCATCGACGGCAATCCCATACGGGTGATTGAACCGGCCATTTGCCGACCCGGGCGAGCCGGTAACGCCGAGCTGGCGGACGAGGCTGCCATCCGGGGCCATCTCCAGCACGCGGTGCCCGAACGAATCAGTCGTCAAGGCGTGGCCAGCACTGTTGATGACCACCTGGGGCAGCGAGGTCGGCGATTGCCCGACGCCCGGCCAGGCGTGGTCCCACTCGAAGCGATAGGTGGGACCGCACGCCGCGCCGGAGCAACTGCGGCAGCGGTACCCCACGCACGTGCCGGTCGCGCAGTCGCTGTCGGTAAAGCACCGGTCGTCCGGATCTCCAGCCTTACAGAGCACTCTGGGGCCATTTGAGCCGCTGGTGCTGCCGATGTTGCTGGAGCAGCATAGCGGCTCGCCCATGTAGTCATAGCTCTTGCCCGTCGCCAGACAGGCGGGCTTCGTCTGGCAGACGCCGGTCAGGCAGCGGCCTGTACCATCGCCGCAGACCTCTCCGTCCTGACAGCAGGCGTCGCGGGCGATGCAGGCTGCGCCGCAGCGCTTCTGGCCTTGCCCGCAGCCGCCGGAGCCGGCGCAGACCCCCGCCTGGCAGGTGTCGCCGCTGCCGCAGGCGGCGCCGTCCGCGACGGGTTGGCAGGCTCCGTTCTGGCAGGCGCTGCATTCGCCGCAGCCCTTCTCGCAGGTCTTGTTCTTGTTCTTGTTCTTTTTGGGTTTCTTCTTCTTCTTCTTGGCGTCAGCGAAGCCAGCCAGCCCGGCGAGGGCGCCGAGGCCGAGGCCCAGCCCGGCGCGGCGGGTGACGAGGGCGCGGGTCAGGTGATCGAAGACGGTGTCATCCACAGCATGGCTCCCCACAGGTGCGTCAGATACGACTGAGGCGCAGTGTGGGGCCGGGTGGTTGGCGGGGCTATTGGTAGAAATACGCATTTCACGGAGAGGGGAGGGCAAGATCCTTCGCCTGCGGCGCACGATGACGTCGAGGCAGCGAGCTTCCCATATCATCTGGCGACTGCTCTGAGGCAAACTCCAGCGCGAAGTCGAAGGAGCTCGTCGCTGGCGCTGGGGCCGCCAAAAGCACGCGAAGTAGCCAGGGCTGTTGCCGGGGCGACGGTTCGCTCGTTACCTTCGACGGTCACGGGAGCGCTCGCGGCGCGCAGCCGGGGACGCTCCGGAGGTGACCCACAATGCTGGGCAATCAGTTCGCCCATGCTCCGGGGACGCTGTCGCGGCGCGCGCTCGCTGGCGTGGCGCTTGCGGCTGGCCTGGGAGGCTCTCTCGTCCCGGTCCGCCGGG
>JASGGF010000123.1:0-12458 GCA_047605145.1 Thermomicrobiales bacterium
CACCAATCGGCTCCCCTCTCCTGCGCATCGGGAGAGGGGCTGGGGGTGAGGGCTTCTCCAGCGTTTCGGGCCTCCGGGCGTCATTGGCGCCAAGCGTGAGAGACCTCGTCCGTCGTCTCGCCAACGCCAACGACGAGATCCCTCGACTACGCTCGGGATGACACAACCCGGGTTGGCACAACGTCGACGTACCGCTTTGGCGCGGCGTGCACACCTCGTGTCGTCTCGACCGCAGTGGAGAGACCTCGTCCGTCGTCTCGCAAACCCCGTGTACCCGGCGCGACTTTCCTGTAGCCTGCGCTGCATAACCCCGCGGGCTGCCTGACGCAACGCCACCACAACGAGGAGGAAGACCGTGAGCGACGAGCAGACACCCTCCGCCTCCACCTCCGCCACGCCGGCCACGACACGCGCCACCAACGTCGTGCTCGTGCACGGCGCCTACGCCGACGGCTCCAGTTGGTCGCGGGTCATCCCCCGGTTGCAGCGCGCCGGGCTGGCGGTCACAGCCGTCCAGAACCCCCTCACCTCGCTGGCGGATGATGTCGCGGCGACCCGGCGCGCATTGGACCGGCAGGGCGCCCCCACCGTGCTGGCGGGGCACTCGTGGGCAGGGACGGTGATTAGCGAGGCGGGCGTCCACCCGAGCGTCACCGCGCTGGTCTACGTCGCCGCGCGGGCGCCGGATGCCGGCGAGGACTACGGGGCGCTCACGGCGCAGTACCCATCGCCACCAGCCTCGGCGGGACTGGTGCACGCCGGCGGCTTCGTACAACTCAGCGAGGCCGCCTTCCTCGCGGACTTCGCCAACGGCATCGCCACTGAGGAAGCGCGCGCGCTGTGCGCGGTGCAGGGGCCCATCGCGGACACGCTGTTCGCCGGCCGCACCACCGTTGCGGCGTGGCGGCAACGCCCGTCGTGGTACGCCGTGTCCCGGCTGGACCGCACGACCAATCCGGATCTGGAGCGGTTTCTGGCGCATCGGATGGGAGCCACCACCATTGAGGTGGAATCTGGTCACCTGTCCATGATCACGCATCCGGAGGTCATCGCCCAGCTCATCTTGCAGGCCGCCGGGGTAGCAGCGCTCACGGGGTAGCGCCGCCATCGCCAACGCGCGGTCTGCCAACCCACCCGGCATGTGCGAACATGGGGGCCAGGAGTTTTGCAGCGCCTGACGCGGAGGAGCGGCGCGTGCTCGACACCCTCGTTATCGCACTCTTGCCGGCGCTCATCACGGTCGTGCTGGGGTATGTCGCGGCGCGGCGGCACGACTTTGTCCCCGCCGACGCCGCCGTGCTCATCCGCATGGTGATGAGCTACGCCCTGCCGCTCGGGCTCTTCGTCGGCACGGTCCACACCTCGCGCGCCGCCCTCCTGGCAGACGCCTCACTGCTCGCGGCGCTGTTCGTCGCCATCGTCGGGCTGTACCTCGTGGTCTTCCTGCTGGCGCGCTACGTCTTCCATTATTCGCTCGGGGTGAGCGCGCTGGGGGCGCTGGCCGCCGCCGGGCCGAACTTCGCCTTCATCGGGCCGCCGGTGCTGGGCACGCTCTACGGCCCGGCCAGCACCGTGCCCATCGCGGTTGGCAACACCCTCGTGCTGCTGACCATCTTCCCGGCCACCGTGGTGCTGCTCTCCCTGCAAGCCATGGAGCGCCCCGCGGCGGAGAACGCCACGCCCCCGCCGGACGAGACGCCGCCGGTGGTGCCTGCCGGCGCAGGTGTGGGCGAAACGCTGCTGCATGCGGTCGCCAAGCCGATAGTGTGGATGCCGCTGCTGGGGTTCGCCTGCGTCATGCTCGGCGTCGAGTTCCCCGGGCCGGCCCTCAACGCGCTCGATCTGCTCGGGCAATCGGCCACCGGCGTGGCGCTCTTTTCCGCCGGCATCGTCATCTCCGCCTACAAGCTGGAGATTTCGCGCCCGGTCATCGCGCTGGCGCTGATCAAGAACCTCGGCCAGCCGGCGCTGATGTTCGGGCTGATGATGGCGTTCGGCTTCGCGAACCCGGCGCTGGGCGAGGCAGTGGTGGCGGTAGCGCTGCCGACGCTCGTCTCCGTCGCGCTGCTGGGGGTGCAGTACAACGTGGCCCCCTCGCAGGCCGCCTCCACCCTGTTCCTCAGCCTCGTTACCTCGCTGGCCACCCTCGCGCTCTTCATCGCCCTGACCGGGGCGTAGCGGGCACAGTTTGTACGCAATTTCGCCGCTGTTCATATCGAACGCATGTTCGCTTTGCGTGCGTCACATCCGCCTGTTACCCTGCCGCCTTTGTGACTCGGTGGCAACGGCGCCCCACGGCACGCTGCCGCCCCAGACCGGAAGGCCGCCGCGTGGACCCCGCCCAGCACACCCGCATCGCCGATTTTATCTGGAACATCGCGGACGACGTGCTGCGCGATGTCTATGTGCGCGGCAAGTACCGCGATGTCATCCTGCCGATGACCGTCATCCGCCGCCTCGACACCGTGCTGGAGCCCACCAAGGCTGACGTGCTGGCGATGAAGGCGACGCTGGACGCCGCCGGCGTCACCAATCAGGATGGAGCCCTGCGCGGGGCGGCCAAGCAGGCGTTCTACAACACCTCCCCCTTCACCCTGAAGACGCTGCTCGGTCAGCCGCAGAACCTGCGCCCCAACTTCGAGGCGTATCTCGACGGGTTCTCACCAAACGTGCAGGAGATTCTGGAGAAGTTCAACTTCCAGCACCAGATCCCCCGCCTCACCACCTCCGATTCGCTCGGCTTCCTGATCACCAAGTTCACCTCCAGCGCCATCAACCTCGCGCCCCACCCCCTGCGCAACGCCGCCGGCGAGGTGACCGCGCCGGGGCTGGACAACCACGGCATGGGGACGATCTTCGAGGAACTGATCCGCCGCTTCAATGAAGAGAACAACGAGGAGGCCGGCGAGCACTTCACCCCGCGCGACGTGGTGCAATTGATGGCTGATCTCATCTTCCTGCCCATCGCCGACGCCATCACCGACGCCACCTACCTCGTCTACGACGGCGCCTGCGGCACGGGCGGGATGCTGACGGTGGCGGCGGATCGCCTCGACGAACTGGCGGCGGAGCACGGCAAGTCAGTCTCCATCTACCTCTACGGGCAGGAGGTGAACGATGAGACCTACGCCATTACGAAAGCCGACCTGCTGCTGAAGGGCGAAGGTGAGGAGGCAGAGAACATCGGGCTCGGCTCCACGCTCTCGCAGGACCAGTTCGGGCACATGCAGTTCGATTTCATGCTCTCCAACCCGCCCTACGGCAAGAGTTGGAAGCGCGATCTGGAGACGATGGGCGGCAAGGATGGTCTGCACGATCACCGTTTCACCGCCACGCTGCCCGGCGCGCCCGCGCTCAGCCTGATCACCCGCACCAGCGACGGCCAGATGCTCTTCCTCGCCAACCTGTTGAGCAAGATGAAGACGGACACGCCGCTGGGCAGCCGCATCGCCGAGGTCCACAACGGCTCCGCCCTGTTCACCGGCGACGCCGGGCAGGGCGAAAGCAATATCCGGCGCTGGATCATCGAGAACGACTGGCTGGAGGCGATCATCGCCCTGCCACTGAACATGTTCTACAACACCGGCATCGCCACCTACATCTGGGTGCTCTCCAACCGCAAGACGACGCAGCGGCGCGGCAAGGTGCAACTGATCGACGCCACCGGCTGGCAGCGCCCGCTGCGCCGCAACCTCGGCGCCAAGAACTGCGAGCTGGGGCCAGACGACATCGCCCGCATCATGCAGGCGTACCTGACCATGGAGGAGAGCGCGCAAAGCAAGGTCTTCCCGAACGCGGCCTTCGGCTTCTGGAAGATCACCACCGAGCGCCCCCTGCGCCTGCGCGTGGCGCTGGACGGCGCCGCCCTCTCCCGCTTCACCGCCGCCTGCGAGGCCGCCGGCGACCCGGCGCTGGCCGACCTGCTGCCGCACGTCCGCGCGGACATGGACGCCGAGGCGTGGGACACACTCGGAGAGATGCTGGACGACTACAACGCCTTCAAAGAGGCAGTGGAGCAGACGGCGAAGCGCCACAAGGTGAAATTGACCGCGAAGCGCTGGAACCTGATCCGCGCCGCCCTAACCATGC
The DNA here is from genome assembly GCA_047605145.1 of Thermomicrobiales bacterium. GTDB lineage: Bacteria > Chloroflexota > Chloroflexia > Thermomicrobiales > UBA6265 > JACCXM01. The sequence continues at coordinate 4,090 of JASGGF010000123.1, forward strand.
GCGATAAGACGGCACAACCGGTGATTGCAAAGGAACGCAAGCTGACCACCGCCGAGGCGGCGGACCCGACCCTGCTGCCGGACGAGTTCTCGGAGTACGTCCTGCGCGACCCCGAGCCGCCCGCCCGGGGCGTCGCGCCGGATGACCGCGCCTACGACACGTGGGGCATCGCCTACGAGCCAGACCCGGAGCTACGCGACACCGAGCAGGTTCCGCTGCTGAGCGAGGGCGGGGTAGACGGCTTCCTCGGCCGCGAGGTGCTGCCCTACGCGCCGGACGCGTGGGTAGACCCCGCGAAGACGCAAATCGGCTACGAAATCTCCTTCACCCGCCACTTCTACCAGCCGAAGCCGCTGCGCACCCTCGCCGAAATCCGCGCCGACATCGAGGCGCTGCAACGCGAAACGGACGGGCTGTTGGATATGGTGCTGGTGGGGTGATGGGAAGCACGGTTACGGCAACGAGACAATACGCATCAGCGAACCACGCTTGGCTGCAAGACATCCCTGCCCATTGGCAAGAGATGAGGCTGACTCATTGCGCTAGTGCTTTCTACGCCGGGGGCACACCTGACTCGGGAATCGAGTCTTTTTACGAACAGCCTCCGGATGGCATTCCGTGGGTGAACATATCTGATCTTACGGCCCAGCCGATACTCAAATCAACCAAGAAGCACATCTCCGAAGCCGGTCGTAAGTCGAAGAATTTACGTCTTGTACCGGCAGGAGCAGTCCTTTACTCGATGTATGCGAGCCTCGGGACTGTGTCTCTGCTTTTAGTTGAAGCCTGTATCAATCAGGCCATTCTGGGCATCGTTCCGGACGAACGACTAATCCGCCCAGAGTGGCTGTATTTTTGGCTTTCCCATTTACGTCCAAACGTGACATGTTTGGCCAGCTCCTCGACTCAGGCGAATCTCAATGCGGCTAAGGTGCGCTCGTTGCCGGTGCTGGTGCCGCCTCTGCACGAACAAGATGAAGCTCTACAGTTTCTCAAGAGCGCTGAGCTCGGGTTCGCCCGCCTCATCCGCAACAAGCGCCGGCTGATCGCGCTGCTGAACGAGGAGAAGCAGGCAGTCATCCAGCAGTCGGTGACGCGCGGCCTCGACCCGGATGCGCCGCTGAAGCCTTCTGGGGTGGAGTGGCTGGGGGATATCCCGGCGCATTGGGCAACAGTCCCCCTATTGCGCTGTATCTCGGAACTCTCGGATTACCGAGGCGCGACCCCGGAAAAGGTAGATTCCGGAATTCAACTTGTGACTGCAAAGAATGTAAGGTCTGGATGGATTGATTATCAAGTCTCTCAAGAGTTCGTGCGTTCAGAAGATTATCAAACGATCATGCGTAGAGGCCGGCCAAATATTGGAGACCTGCTTCTAACGATGGAAGCACCTCTCGGCAATGTGGCGCTTGTGGATCGGACGGACATCGCATTGGCGCAGCGCGTTGTCCGCTTCGGCTTGCGACCTTCCTCGTTAGTTCCGCAATTTGCGTTATATGCGACCCTCGCAAGGTACTTTCAAGATCAGCTCCATATGCGCGCCACGGGTTCAACTGCACTTGGAATAAAAGCGAGCAAACTGGCTCAACTTCAGGTATTTCTCCCACCAATTGAAGAGCAGGAAGAGGTCGCAACATACTTGGATGACCGCTTGTCAGCAATCGACGGGACTGTTCATAGCGCCCACCGAGAAATCGACCTCATCCGTGAATATCGCACCCGCCTCATCGCCGACGTGGTGACCGGGCAACTCGATGTGCGCGAATCGCAATTCGATGACGACTTCACGGTGAAAGACCTCGATCTAGGCGATGTGGAACTGCTGGACGAGGCGGACGTTTCCCTCGAAGATGATGGCGAGATACTGGATGATGAGACAGCATGAACTGGATGCCTGGGATCTCTGTCTCATCTTTCCAGGTTCAGCAGACCAGCAATTCACTCGTGGGCCCGAAAGCGAACTGAGTCGCAATGCCATCCCCGCACGGAAAGTCAGCAAGGGGGTGGGAGCAACTTACGGAGGCGGAATGACACGTATTCGCCCAGATGATGCAATGCATGAGGTCATGAGACGGACTCTTCTCAATCTCGACTTCATTGCGGTTCACAAGAGTCCCGCAGGCCCGTACGAAGTAACCCAACTTGTAAACTCTTTCGCAGGCGCAATGATTTATCCATGGGAGAAGCAACGATACAATGCTCTCGCGCACTATAAGCAAATTGACCTAGCGGAAGCACGATTAAAGGGATGGCCCGTATTGGAGAAGGAACTCGATACTGACGTCGAACCAGCGAACTATCATGTGATGTTGGGCTATATTCGGAATGCTTTTGCGCACGGAAACATTGAGTTCATCTCCAATAAGGATGTGATCGGGGCACTGAGAATTTGGAACTGTGAATTTAGGGAACCAAAGAAGCGCAATTGGGGAGCCATAGTGACCATCAGGGACATAGAGGTGTTTCTAATGTTCTTCTGCGACCTCGCATCGGGCAGTCAAATGGATCGACCGATCAGTTACCCGGAGATCTACGCCTATGCCGCCGACTGACGTCACCGAACACGGCCTCGAAACGCTCATCGTGGACCGCCTCACCGGGCGCATCGCGCCCACCAGCGGGGCGGCGGGCGGCGTGCAGGATGCGCGGGCCGCCTACCACGCCGGCGGCTACGTCGAAGGCACGCCGGCGGACTACGACCGCGCCCACGCCCTCGATGTCGTGCAGCTGCTGCGCTTCCTGCACCTCACCCAGCCGCAGGTGGTGGAGGCGCTGGAGCTGGCGGAGGATGGCCCGGCGCGGCGCAAGTTCTTCGACCGCCTGCAAGGGCAGATCACCAAAAACGGCGTGGTGGAAGTGCTGCGCAAGGGCGTCCCCACCGGGCCGCACCACGTCACCCTCTACTACCCCACCCCCACGCCCGGCAACGCCCTCGCCGCGATACAGCACGGCCAGAACATCTTCAGCGTCACCCGCCAGCTGCGCTACAGCCTCGATGAGACCGCGCGGGCGCTGGACATGGTCATCTTCATCAACGGCCTGCCGGTCATCACCTTCGAGCTGAAGAACAGCTTCACCCACCAGAACGCCGCCGACGCCGTGGCGCAGTACAAGCAGGACCGCAACCCGCGCGAGCTCATCTTCCAGCCGAAGCGCTGCCTCGTCCACTTCGCCGTGGACGATCAGGACGTCCAGATGTGCGCCCGCCTGCAGGGGGCGGAATCGTGGTTCCTGCCCTTCAACAAGGGCCACCACGATGGAAAGGGCAACCCGCCGAACCCGCACGGCGTCAAGACCGCCTACCTGTGGGAAGAACTCCTGACCCGCGAGAGCCTCAGCAACATCATCGAGAACTACGCGCAGGTCGTCATCGAAAAAGACGACAAGGGCAAGAAGCGTGAGAGGGTCATCTTCCCGCGCTACCACCAGCTCCACGCCGTGCGCGCCGTGCTGGCGCACGCCGCGCAGCACGGCGCCGGGCAGCGCTACCTCATCCAGCACTCCGCCGGCTCCGGCAAAAGCAACAGCATCGCGTGGCTGGCGCACCAACTCGTTAACCTGCAGGAGGCGCCGGGCGGCCCTCCCACCTTCGACACCGTCGTCGTCGTCACCGACCGCCGCGTGCTGGACAAGCAGATCCGGGACACCATCAAGAGCTTCCACCACGTCGGGGCCACGGTCGGCGCGGCGGAGCGCAGCGGCCAACTGCGCGAGTTCATCCGCGAGGGCAAGCGCATCGTCATCTCCACCATCCAGAAGTTCCCCATGATCCTCGACGAGATCGGCAACGATCACCGCGGCCGCCGCTTCGCCATCATCATCGACGAGGCGCACAGCAGTCAGGGCGGCAAGAGCACGGCCGCGCTGGGCGGCGTGCTGGGTCCGGGCGAGCAGGACGAGTCCGAGACCTACGAAGAGACGATCAACCGCGTCATGGAGGCGCGGCAATTCCTGCCGAACGCCAGCTACTTCGCCTTCACCGCCACCCCGAAAAACCGCACGCTGGAGTTGTTCGGGCGCCGCCTGCCGGATGATCCGCCACGCTTCGTCCCCTTCCACAGCTACACCATGAAGCAGGCGATACAGGAGGGGTTCATCCTCGACGTGCTGGCGCACTACACCCCGGTCAAGAGCTACTACAAGCTGGTCACCACGCTGGAGGCCGACCCGGAGGTGGATACCCGGCAGGCGGGCAAGAAGCTGCGTGCCTTCGTGGAGAATCACTCGCACGCCATCGGCGAAAAGGCCGAGATCATGGTCGATCACTTCCTCGCCAACGTGCTGGGCCAGCACAAGATCGGCGGGCAGGCGCGGGCCATGGTGGTCACCGATGGCGTGCCGCGCGCCATCGCCTACTGGGAGGCGATCAACGCCTATCTGGGGGAGCTCGGCAAACCGTATCGCGCGCTGGTCGCCTTCTCCGGCGAGCGCGATTATCACGGCCAACAGGTGACCGAGGCGGACCTCAACCACTTCCCCAGCGCAGAGATCCCGGAGCGCTTCCGGGAGGACGCCAACAACCGCTTCCTCGTGGTGGCGGACAAGTTCCAGACCGGCTACGACGAGCCGCTGCTGCACACGATGTATGTCGACAAGCAGCTCCGCGACATCAAGGCGGTGCAGACCCTCTCCCGCCTCAACCGCGCCCACGGCAAGAAGCATGACACCAGCGTGCTCGACTTCCACAACGACCCGGAGGAGATCGCCGCCGCCTTCGCGCCGTACTACCGCACCACCATCCTCAGCGGCGAAACCGACCCGGACAAGCTGCACGACCTGAAAGCCACGCTGGAGGACAGCGAGGTCTACACCCCCGAGCAGGTGGAGACGGTGGCGCAGCGCTTCATCACGAACGCGCCGCGCCCCACGCTGGATGCCGTGCTGGATCGCTGCCGCGACGCCTACGAAGCCCTCGACACCGAGGAGCAGATCACCTTCAAGGGCACGGCGCGCCTTTACACCCGCGCCTACGCCTTTCTGGCCACCCTGCTGCCGTACACCAACGCCAGTTGGGAGGCGCTGAGCATCTTCCTGAATCTGCTGATCCCCCGCTTGCCCACGCCCGGCGAAGGCGAGGACGACGAGTTGTCGCAGGAAATCCTCGACGCCATCGACCTCGATAGCTACCGCGCCGAGGTGCGCGCCGCCACCGAGATCCCGCTGCCGGACAACGACGGCGAAGTCACCCCGGCCCCCACCAGCGGCGCGGGCAGCATAACGGAACGCGAAACGGAGCTGCTGAGCCAGATCCTCCAGCAGTTCAACGACATCTGGGGCAATTACGCGTGGACTGATGCTGACAAGGTGGCGCAGGCGATTGCCCATGACCTCCCGGAGATGGTGTCGGCGGACGTTCCCTACGCCAACGCCCAACGCAATTCCGACAAGCAGAACGCGCGGGTGGAGTTCGAACGCGCCTTGCAGCAGGCGGTCACCGGGCTGGTGTCGATTCACACGGATCTGTACAAGCAGTTCGCCGAGGACGAATCGTTCCGCAGCTGGCTCAGCGACCGCATCTTTAACGCGACGTACCGCCCACCTACGCAACCATCATCCTGACGTCGCCCCGCTCTCCGCGCTCCACCGCGCACTCCCCCACCCCGATGTCGTTCCGAGTCCGCAGACGAGGAACCGCGCACCCCCAACTTTCGGGGAGAGGGCCCCCTCTCTCCGCCCTCCACCACGGCGCCGCGCCAAACCCTGCCAACCACCCCTCACCACAAAAGTTGGCAGCCTTGGCAGCCTTGGCAATCTTTCCCGAGCGTTCGCGGCGGCAATCGGAGCGCTGGCGCAGGCGAACCGCCCTACTCCCCGCCGCCCGCGCCCAGCTCCCCCATGCGCAACCCGGCGCCGCCATCGAGCGCCGCCCGCCACGCATCGTCCGGGGCGGCGGCAACGCGCAGCGCGCCCGCGCGCGCCCCGCGCACGCCGAGCTGCAGCAGATCGGGCCGGCTGTAATGGCCGCAGGCGTCGAAATCGAAGCGGGCTTCCGCCAGCGCGCCGGGGTCGATCTCGGCGTAGAGGATGCCCGGCGCGTCCCAGAGCGGCCCGGCCAGATACTCGCCCAGCGGCCCGATGATGGCGCTGCCGCCGCGTACCGCCGGGTCCGGCAGGGCATCGACCTCGCGCTGGATCGCCGGGTCGAGGTCGGTGGGGTAATCGGCCTTCGTCACGAACTGGTTGCAGGCCAGCACGAAGCAGCGGCCTTCCATCGCGATGTGCCGGATGGTGGCCTGCCACGATTCGCGGCCATCCGCCGTCGGCGCGAGGTAGAGATCGACCCCCTGCGCGTAGAGCGCGCTGCGCGCCAGCGGCATGTAGTTCTCCCAGCAAATCAGGCCGCCCACGCGCCCCAGCTCCGTGGGAATCGTGCGCAAGCCGCTGCCGTCGCCTTCACCCCAGATCAGGCGCTCGCTGGCGGTCGGCTTGATCTTGCGGTGCACATTCAGCAGCGTCCCGTCCGGCCCCCACAGCGCCAGCGTGCAGTAGAGGGTGCCAGCGGCGCGCGCGTCCCGCTCGGTGACGCCCACCGCGAGGTAGATGCCCAGTTCGGCCGCAGTCGCCGCCAGCGTGGCCGCCTCCGGGCCGGGGATGGTGATGGCGCTTTCGAGGTAGCGCCGGTACAGCTTGCGCCCCTCAGCGCTGCGACTGCCCACCACGGCCCCAAAGCTGAAGCCGCGCGGGTACCCGGAGACAAACACCTCCGGAAAGAGGACCAGCCGCGCCCCTTGCCCCGCCGCCTCGCGCGCCAACGCCACCGTCTTGCGCAGGCTGGCCTCGCGGTCCAGCACCACCGACGCATCCTGCACCACGGCCGCCACGAACGGCCCCGCACTCCCCAGAGACATGCTCACCTCGCCTCGCACGCTCGCGCACATCGTCACTGGCGCCATGGTAACCGGCCTGCTGCCGGTTGACGCTCTCCCCGGCCGCGTGCGATATATCCTACCGAATCAGTCGGATATCCCAGTCGCCTCAGCAAGGAGTCTCAGCATGTCCCGGTTGCCGCATACGCCGAGCGCCGCGCGGAAGAGGACCGGCGAGCGACCGCCGGGGCACACCAGCGGCGCTATCTCCCGCCGCCACATGCTCGGCGCCAGCGCGGCGGCGTTGTTGCTCATGCCAGCAGCGCGCTCCTCTGCGCAGTCCGCCACCCCCGCCGCTGGCTGGAGCTACACCGACATCACCGGCGAATCGGTCACGCTGCCCGCAATGCCCACTCGCATCGCTGCCATGATCACCCCCGGCGCCGCGCTGTGGGACTTCGGCGTGCGCCCGGCGGGCATCTTCGCGTGGGAGGCGACCGTTGCGCCCGATGGCGACGACCCGGCGTGGGGCCACATCGACGCCGCAGAGGTGGTGAACATCGGGGGTGGCGAGGCCGGCAATCTCGATCCGGAGAAACTGGCCGCGCTCGGCGCCGACCTTGTGGTGACCACACGCTTCGATGACGCGACGCCGTACGTGCAGATCGACCCGGAGGTAGTGGAACAAATCCGCGCGTTCGTCCCAGTCGTGGCGGCATACCAGCCCGGCCCAGCGCTCACGAACCTGCAGCGCGTGGCCGAGCTGGCGCAGCTCCTTGGGGCAGACCTCGATTCGCCGCAGAACACCGCCGACCGTGAGGCGTTCGAGACGGCGCAGGCGGACCTCGCAGCCCTGCTAGCCGAGAAGCAAGGCTTGCGCGTCCTCGTCATCGATCCCTACGAGGCCGAGTACGGCGTGGTGGCCCCGCGCGACTTCGACGACCTCGCGTGGCTGGCCGAGCTTGGCGTGCCGTTCATCGGCGCGGACTGGGAGCCCGGCGTCTGGTTCGAGTCCCACAGCGCGGAGGATGCGCTGGCCTACCCGGCGGACGTCGTGCTGATCAGCAATCTGGCGGGCCGCCTCACGGCCGATGCGTTGCAGGCGCACCCCACGTACGGCCAGCACCCCGCCATCAAGGCCGGCCAGATCGGCGAGTGGAGCCAGAGCTATATCCCCAGCTACCCTCAGTTGACCACCACGCTGCGCAACACGATCGCGGCCCTCCAGGACGCCGAAAAGGTCACGCCGTAATCCGTGCGGGCGGCTCCGCTACGCGTAGGGCTGCTGGAAGCAGGACAGCGGTCGCGGGAAGGCGCACCGCGATTGCCCGGCGCTGGTCCAGTCGTTGCTGTTCAGCCGCGCGTCTCCCGCCGACTCGATGACTGCTGACAGGGGCAAGTATTCGGTACCGGCTGACGGCGCGGCGATGGCCCTCACTCCCAGCCCCTCTCCCGATGCGCGGCTGACTGGGGTAGGTATTGAGGAATGGGCGGCTTCACGACGCCGGCGAGCCCTCACCCCAACCCCTCTCCCGATGCGCGGGAGAGGGGCTCTTGCCCCGG
>JASGGF010000124.1:0-12413 GCA_047605145.1 Thermomicrobiales bacterium
GCCAGAGCCACTGGCCGCGCCGGCGCCCGGCGGGGACGCCGCCGCGCGGCTGGCGACGCTCACCCCGCGCGAGCAGCAAGTGCTGGCCCTCGTGGGCGCGGGGCACTCTGACCGCCAGATCGGGGAACTGCTGTTCATCAGCCCGGCTACGGTCACCCGGCACGTCGGCAACATCCTGCGCAAGCTGGATGCGCGCTCCCGCACAGCGGCGGCCATCCTGCACGCCAGCGCCAGCCGCTAGGTCCGCCGGGATCGCCGCGCAGCCCCCCATCCCACACGCGGACAGGCGCGGACAGGCGCCCGACTGAGAAATACCGGAATCCCCCCATAGCGTTCTTCACCTGTGACATTACGCTGAGAGCGCGAGGTTTTCGTGCATTCCTCAACACCCAGCGACCCTGCCGATGTGCCGGGCACGGGTGTGCCGATGGCGGCGTTGGTGGCCGTCGTCGCGGCGTGCCGTGTGCAGAAAGGACCAGCGTGGACCCGAAACGATTCGATGCCATGTCTCAACGGGTTGGACTGACCGGGGACCGGCGCCGGGTGCTCGGCGCCCTCGGCACGCTGGCCGCGCTGGGCCTGCTGGCCGCACGCGTAGTCGCCAGGAAGCGGCGCTGCGTGCCGGTTTCATTCAGCTGCAACAGATCGGCCAAAGAGAAAAAGCCGTGCAAGAGTTGCTGTTCCGGCTGCTACGCCCGGAACTCGAGAAAAAAGGGCCTCTGCGTGTGTTGCCCGGACGGGGTGATACCGGAGGACGGAAACGCCGTCTATTGCTGCAGCGGATACATCAACACTGCCACCGGGGCCTGCCAGTCGACCTGTGCGCCCACCTGCGAGAAGTGCTGCCCGCCACCCACCGGCTCCACGGTTCCGCATTGCGGCACGGCGGCGCAAACATGCTGCACCGCGGCGGCGGGTGGCGGCGCCTGCCCCACCGGGTTGGTGTGTTGCACCGTCACTGCTGAGTGCCCCAGCTTCACGACGTGCGTCGGGGGCTGCTGCCAGCCAAACATCTAGCGGATCCTCCGTGCTCCGGGCGGAGGTTGGATGCCCAGCCTCCGTCACCCACATCACCGTCGTTTGCGCCGGATCGACAGGTTGCCGGGCCTACCTGAGGAGATCATGACCATGTGGAAGCGAATGTTGGGGTGCGCTGGCATGGTGGCCGCGCTCGCGCTCGGCCCGGCGCTGGCGCTGGCGCAGGACGCCACGCCCACGGCGGGCGCCCAACCCGCGAACCTGACCGCGATGGCGCTCTTCCCGGCAGACCTGCCGGAGAGTGGGTTTGCGCTGGACTCCGGAAGGTTCGAGCCCTCGTCTGGTATGGCGGCGGCCGTCGCCGAGCGCACGGGCAAGACCGGGCAGGAGACGCAGGCAGACCTCGATGCGTTCGGGTACGGCCGGCGTTATGCGCTGCGGCTGGCGGCGGCATGGCCCACCGGCACGCCCCCGCCAGACGGCGTCGATAACCCGTGGGGACGAACCGTCACCACCATCGTGACGGAGTTCCCCTCGGCAGAGGATGCGACCGCGGCGTTCACCTACATTGAAAAAGATGCCGAGGCCGCCGGCGGGCTTTCGTTCTTCCCGGAGGAGGAGGACGTGCCGCTCGACACGGTGATCGGGGACGAAGCGGAGCTGACCTCGTTGGTGGCCATTGCCTCGGATACCGGGGCGCCCTACGCCAGCCTGAACCTCACCTTTCGCACCGGCAACCTGATCGCTGACGTCACGATTGACGATTACCTGAACCGCGAGATTGACCAGACCGACATCGAGGAGTTTGCCGGGCTCCTGCTGACTCGCATCGAGGAGGTCCGCAGCGGCGACATGCCCGATCTGGGTGAGCGGATGCTGCGCTTTGCCGGGCCCACCTACGAGGATTCCTACACCCGGCTCGATGGCGTCGCATTCCCGGAGCATGGCATGACGGCCAAAGCGACCGCCGAGCTCCAGGCGCGCTCGAACGCGCAGGCGATTTACACCCGAGATCAGGATATTGACGGCGCGGCGCACCCGGCCTACTTCACGGTGCAGCTTCTGCGCTTCGCCTCACCAGAAGATGCCGCCGCTTTCGACGTGGAAGCGCTGACGCAACGCTTCGCGGATGATCCGTTCTACAGCGACGTCGTGTCGGTCACGGATGCGCCAACGGTTGGTGATGCCTCCACCACCCTTCAGTATGGCTACGCGGAGGATACCGATTACGCCGACTGGAGCGGGTACAGCATTGTCGCAAGGTCCGGCGCCGAGTTGATCCTCCTGTCCGTCGAGCAACCGGGCGGCGCCTCGCTGGAGACGGTGGTGGAGCTGGCGGAGATGCAGCTGGCCTGTGTGACCGGTGATCCCTGCCCAGATGTGCTGCCCATTCCGGTGAGCCTGCTGGCGCCAGCGGCCACGCCGGTCGCTGCGGCCACCCCGGCGGCGTAAGGCGCCGAGCCCCATCCCTGATCGCGACGCTTTCCAGCCGCTGATAGTTCTGTGAGGTGTTCCGTGCGCACTGCCCCACTCCGTCTCGTTGCCGCCTTCGTCCTCCTTGGGCTGCCGCTCGCCACAGTCCAGACGCTTGCCGCTGCCTCTCCCGCGCCGGTGCATCTGGCCCCCGCCGCCGTCACGCTGGCGCAAACGGCGGAGGATCAGGCCGCCTACGACGGCCTCGTGGCGGTCGCCCTGACCGCGCCGCCGCTGGCTCCCGCTGGCAGCGAAACGCTGGTGGAAAGCGGAAACGGTATTTCCGGCTGGGTCCCGGGTGTCGTGGTCGGCGACTTCATCGCCACCGCCGATTTCATCGCGCCCGCTGACGCCTCCGGGGTTCCGTGGGATATCGGCTTCATTGTTGGCGATGAGACCACCGGCGGCATCCTGGTCCTCGTGGATTCGCGCGGGGCCTGGTTCGTGAACGCCAGAGACGGCTCCCCGCCCGCCAGCGGGCCGGTCGCGAGTCTCTCCACGAACCCCGGCGCCCTCAATACCCTCACGCTGGTCATGGTGGGGAATCAGGGCATTCTGGGCGTCAATGGGCAGGCGGTCGGGACCTTCGCGACGCCGGTGGCGCCGGGAGCCGGCGATGTTGGGGTGGGCGTCGGGTTTTCCCCCGCCACCCGGGTTGCTGGCCGGGCCACGCCGTTCCAGAACTTCACGGTGCGCCCCTTCGACGTCCGGATGTTGCAGTCTGGCCAGCAGGCGCCGGCCGCGCCGCCGACGATCCAGCAGGAACCCGTGGCTCCGCAGTCCGGCCAGCAGGCGCCGGTCGCGCCGCCGACACTCCGGCAGGAGCCCATTGCCCCGCAGTCTGGCCAACAGGCGCCGTTGGCGCCACCGGCCACCGGGCAAACGCAAACGCAGGCGCCCGGCGCGGTGCAGGCGCAGGACACTGGGCAAGCGGCCCCAGTGCAGCAGCCGGTGCAACTGCAAACAGCGGCCACGATGAACCCTGAGGCGGCGGCCTTCATGCTCGAGACGCTGGCCATCGCCGAGACGGAAATCCCCGATCTCGGCCCGGCGACCGGGCAACTGGTGGAACAGCAGGACCGGACCGCTTCGGCCATGGGGGGCGCGCTGATCCCCGACGCCGCCAACTTCGTCGCGGTCACGAGCTTCGTCAACCCGGAGGACACCTCGACCCCGTGGTCAGCGGGCATCGCGTTCCGTTACGCCCCGGACGGGCCGGATGCCAACGGGCCGCAGGCTGAGCAGATCCTGCTGGCGGCGACGGGCCACATCGTTGTCCAGCACATCAATGGAACCCCGGAAATCGTCGGGCAGGCCCTGAACATGGATACCCGGCCGGGGGCGCGCAACACGCTGGAAGTGCTGGCGTATGCCGAAATGGCGCTGGTTGGCGTCAACGGCGTTCCGGTCGCCGCAGTGTCGCTCGCTGGATCAGAGGCGAACTCGCTGGCAGGCGTAACGCTGACGGCCGGGATCTACCCGGCAGACCGCGTGCCGGGCCGGGTGATTTGGTACGAAGACTTCCGGGTCTGGTTCTTCGCGCCGGAGGGCTCCGGCGCCGGGTGAGGCCGCTCCTCGTGTCTCCTCGTGTCTCTCACGGTCGGCGCCAATGAGCCTTTGCACGGCCCAATCGCCCCGAAGCGCCCTCACCCCAACCCCTCTCCCGATGCGCGGGAGAGGGGCTCTTGTCCCGGATGTTCGCGCCAGATTCGGCATGGTTGCGCCGCATACCCTGCCCGATGTCGCGAATCGGCTCCCCTCGCCCGCGCATCGGGAGAGGGGCTGGGGGTGAGGGCCGTCGCCTCGAGCCCAGCCTGTCTCCAAATACCTACCCCAGTCAGCCGCGCATCGGAAGAGGGGTTGGGGTGAGGGCTTCTCCAGCGTTTCGGGCTTCCGGGCGTCATTGGCGCCAAGCGTTCTCGACTGCGCTCGAGACATGAAGGGCACGAAGGGGCACGAGGGGATTACCCCAGCATCTCCCCGGCGTACAGCGCGTAGGCCGCAGCGATGCGCGCCATCTCCCCCGCGTCGATGTATTCCTGCGGGCCGTGAGAGACATCCAGCCGGCCCGCGCCCAGCGCGAACGCGGGGATGCCGAGCTGGTCGTACCAGCGGATCTCCAGAATGCCCGCGCACATCTCGATAGCCGCCGGCTCGCCCCGCGCCTCCTCCAGACAGCGGGCCAGCGCGCGGCAGGCCGGGTGCTCCGCCGGGGTCCCGGCCGGCGGCTGCAACTGGATCACCTCGATGGCGACATCCGCCCCGATTCCGGCGGCGCCCTCCTGCAGGATCGCGGTCATCCGCGCCAGTTCGGCGTCCAGATCCTCTTCCGGGTTGATCCGGCTATCGACCGTGAACCACGCCCCGCCGGGCACGACGTTGAAGTTCGCGCCGCTGCCGCATTGCCCCCCCACCACGACCATCGAACCGGGCGGGTCCGCCGGGTTCATGTGGTAGCTGGTGTGGCGCTCCGCCAGTTCACCGGCGTACGCCTGCAGCCGCCCGGCGATGTGGACCATGTCTGCGAACGCGTTGCGGCCAAACGCGGCCTGCCCCACGTGCGCCTCCCGCCCCGTGACGCTGACCCGCAGGCTGATGGCCCCGCGCGATCCGTTCCAGATGCTGCTGCCGCTCGGCTCCGCCGTCACCATCGCCAGCGCCGCCGGGTCGATCAGGCTGTGGGCGCGCAGGTAGCCCGCTCCCACCACGCTGCCCGTCTCCTCGTCCGGTACGAGGTGGATCACCACGCGGCCATCCCCCAGCCAGCCCAGATCGCGCGCTGCGGCGGCGCCATAGACCATGCTGACGATGCCGCCCTTCATGTCCGCAGTCCCGCGCCCGATGAGTTTGCTTCCCTCGCGCAGCATGGTGAACTGCGAGCGGTCTTGCACGGGCACAACATCGTAGTGGCCGTGGAAATACAGCAGCTTCTGCCCCGCCCCGGCGTGAGCGCGCAGCAGAAACGGGTCATCCAGCGTGTGCGGGCCGGGAATCTCGATCAGCTCCGGCTCCAGCCCGAGGCGCTCCAGTTCCGCCGCCAGCAGCCGCGCGCACTGGCCCAGCCCCACGCCGGGCGGGTTCTCGGTCGGCTCGGCCACCAGCCGCTCCAGCATCTCCGCCATCTCGCCCGCGCGCGTATCCAGCCACGCCGCTGCCTGTTCGGATCGGCTGCTCATTGGGGGCTCCTCTACGGGGATGACGGGCCGTCTGGACGGGTGATAGAGCATAGCTTGCGCGGGCAGAACGCCATTAGGCCAGGGGTGCAATACGTTCCTGCACGAAGCCATCCCAGCTTGTCCGCATGTAGTTGATGAATGCCGGGCTGAGGCCGTTCTGAGCAAGCAACGTCTCAGAGACCGGTAGGGCCGGGGAGACGTATTGGAAGTCCTGCCGGATACGGTGCGGAAAGTCGGCGTGGAGGATCGCCGCGCGGCCGATCAGCACGTAATCACAGCCGCGTTCCAGCAGCTCGATCGCCTGCGGCCCGGTCATGATCTTGCCCGCGACGCCGAACGCGACACCGTGCCGGGGCAGGTCTGCGAAGATCGAGAGCAGCGTTTGTCCGGCAAACATGCCTGCTGGCGCTTGATGCCAGGCATCCCAGAGCGCCAGGTCGAAGTAGTCGATCTGCTGACGCCGCATTGCCTCCGCCGCGACATCGCGAAGCTCGTGCAGACGCAAGCCGTAGCGTTCCACCGAGAGGCGAAGCCCAATCTGGAAGTGTGGGTTGCACGCCCGGCGAATCCCCTCGATCACCTCGAAGAGGAGCCGCGAGCGGTTCTGGATTGTGCCGCCGTAACCGTCCGTCCGCCGGTTCAGTGTGGGTGACAGAAACTCGGAGAGCAGGTATCCGAACGCGCCGTGGACTTCGACACCGTCAAATCCCGCGCGTTCGACGCGAAGTGCGGCCCGGATGAAGTCCTCACGGATGGCCTCGATGCGCGCAATCGGGATCGCACTCACGCCCCTGACCGGGTCGTCCGATGCCGGCGCCGGCACGCCCCCCAGATCCCGCCGCGCCTTGTGCCCGCCGTGCTGCAGTTGGACCGCTGACAGGGATCCCGCCGCCCGGATCGTGTCCGCCATGCGTCGCAACCCCGGCAACTGCGCGTCATTGTCGATGCCAAGCTGGCCCGGAAATGCCTGCCCAGTTGCCTGGACAGTGGCGGCGCAGGTCATGGTCAGCGCGTAGCCGCCCTCCGCGCAGCGCCGCACCCAATCTATGTCAAAGTCATTCGCCGTGCGGTCCGGGTTGCTCTGCTGGTTCGTGAGCGGCGCCAGCATCAGCCGATTCTTCAGCGCAGGGCCGCGTAACAGCGGCAGTGGGGTGAACAGATCGGTCACACCGCTCATCCCCGGCTATTGACGGCGTCGCGCAATTCCGCGACATGATCCAGGTGGGCCAGGACTGTGGCGGCGTCGGCTGGCGGCGCGTAGAGCACGACGCGATGGACGCCCAGCGCCGCAATCTGCTTCAGCCGCTCGATGTCGGGCCTGGCGGCGAAGAGCGAGACCGGGATCGATTCGCGTCCCGCCTCCGCCGCGAGGGTCTGCAACTGCGCCATCCGCGCGCCCAGTTCCTCCACACTCTGGTGATCCTCCGGGAACCACTCGTCGCCCAGCGCCACCACCCGCTCCAGCACGCGGGCGCCATTGCCGCCGATCAGCACTGGCGGCCCCTGCTGTCGCAGCGGCTTCGGCCACGACCAGATTTCCGCGAAGTTGTGGTGCGTCCCGTGGTATTCCGCCACCTCGTTCTGCCAGATCGTCTTGATTGCCTTGATCGTATCGACCGTCGCCGTCCAGCGCCAGGCCGGATCCACCCCGTGATCCACCAACTCCTGATCGATCCAACTGGCTCCGAATCCCACCAGCAGGCGCCCGCCCGAGAGCACATCCAGGCTGGCCAACGCTTTCGCGGCGTTGAAGGGATCATGCTCGGGCGCCAGCATCACCCCGCTGCCGACGAGCAGGCGCGTGGTCGCTTGCAGCGCGTAGGCCAGCGAGACAAAGAGGTCGAAGGTGTGCGAGTAATACGCGGCGAGCGATTCCGTTTGCGCATTCCGGGGAAAATGCGTGTGCTCGGGAAAAAAGAGCGACTCGAACCCGCGCGCCTCCACCGCCCGGGCCAGGTCATCCGGGCGGATGGCGAAGTCGGCCGGAAACATCGCGATGCCAAACTTCATGGGACACTCCTTGCGTCGCTGGCTGCGGCGCCGAATCCGTTGAGTGCGGGCAGCTGGCCCGAAACGTTTATACGTAAGGCATCGTAATACGGTGGAATGCGTATAAGCAATCTTCTGACAGGACGACACACGGCGCATGCGAACCCTGAACCACCCACAACCCGCAGACTTCACGTTGGACGCTGTTCTGGCGGCGCTGGCGGACCCGGTCCGGCGCGAGATCGTGCGTTGCCTGCACGCAGCCTCCGCCGAGAAGGCGTGCGGCACGTTTGGCCTGGAGTTGAGCCCCTCCACGCTCACGCATCACTTCCGCGTGTTGCGCGAGGCGGGTGTCATCACCCAGCGCTACCAGGGCACGGCCATCCTGAACGCGCTGCGCCGGGAGGATCTGGAGGCCCGCTTCCCCGGGTTACTGTCCGCCATCATCCGCGCGGAGTAAGCAAGCGTCCTATCGGTTCTTTGGATGGCCCAAGCCGTGCAGGCTGGACCCTGCCGGTTTCCCCCGCTCGCGGACCTGCCCGGCGCTGGCGAGAACGAAAGGACGTGGCCGTGACCCCGAACGTGCTCTTCATCCACGGCGCGGGCGATGGCGCCTACGCTGAGGACGCGAAGCTGGTGGAGAGCCTGCGGCAGCACCTCGGGCCAGACGCCGAGGTGCGATATCCCGCCATGCCGGACGAAGACAACGCGCCCTACGATCAGTGGCGTGAAGAGATCGAACGGAATCTGACGGACATGCCGGGACCGGTTGTGCTGGTGGGGCACTCCGTGGGGGCGTCCATCCTGCTCAAGTGGCTGAGCGAACGCGATGCCGCTCCCGCCATTGCCGGCCTGTTTCTGCTCGCCAACCCGTTGTGGGGCAGCGAGGGTTGGCGCTACGACGGCTACGAGACGCTGGAACTGGCGCCCGGCTTTGCCAGCCGGCTACCAGCCGGGGCTCCCGTGTACCTCTACCACTGCCGCGACGACGAGGTCGTGCCGTTCGCGCACCTCGCGCTGTACGCGCAGGCCATGCCGCAGGCAACGGTGCGCGTCCTCGATACGGGCGGCCACCAACTCAACGACGATCTGTCCGCCGTGGCGGAGGACATCGCCGCGCTTCCTTGGTGACGGGCGCCGTGGCGCTCCGGCACAACCGCGTGACGCCGCGACCCACATGGCGCCCGCCTTCGCCCCCACCCCGGCGCCCCCCTACCCCGATGTCGTCCCGAGTCCGCAGACGAGGGACCGACCACCCCCAACCTCGCCACCCCGACCCCTCTCTCCGCTCCCCACCGCGACCCGTCGCTGCCGCCCCCCGCTCCACCACGGCGACCCCGCCCGCACCTCCGCCTTGGTAGTGGGAGACGCTGAGCGGGCGCCGTTGCCCCGGGAGATGGGGGTGGTCGGTCCCTCCTGCGGTCGGGACGACATGGTGGTGACACAGGGCGGAGTAGAGGGCGGAGAGCTAGGTCGTAACCTCGAAGTTGGGGGTGGTCGGTCCCTCGTCTGTGGACTCGGGACGACATGGTGGTGGCGTGGGTCGTGATGGGGAGCGGAGAGCTGGCGCCGGGGGGAGGGCGCCGCCCTACGCCTCCACTGCCTCGCGGAGCGCCACGAGGGCATCCAGCGTCGCCAGCATCGCGTCCCGGTCGCCGGCGGGCGCGGAAAACACGATGCGGGTCACGCCGGCCTCTCGTAGGCGCTGCAGATGGTCGAGGTCCAGCTTCGGGCCGAAGAGCGAAACCGGGATCGGGTCGCGCCCTACCTCCCCCGCGGCGGCCTGCATCGCCGCGATGCGGACGCCCAGTTCCGCCGCCGTCTGCTGATCCTCCGGGAACCACTCGTCGCCGTAGGCCACCACGCGCTCCGGCACGCGCGGGCCGTTGCCGCCGATCAGCAGCGGCGGCCCCTGCGGCCGCAGCGGCTTCGGCCACGACCAGATCGCGTCGAAGTCGACGAAGCGGCCGTGGAACTCGGCGGCGTCGTGGGCCCAGATGGCGCGGATCGCCTGCACATACTCGTCCGTCATCGTCCAGCGCAGGTCCGGGTTCGCGCCCATGTTGCGCAACTCTTCGTGGATCCAGCCCGCCCCGATGCCCCACAGAAAGCGCCCGCCGGAGAGCACATCGATGCTGGCGAGGGCCTTGGCGGCGTTGATGGGGTCATGCTCCGGGATCAGGTTCACGCCGCTGCCGAGCAGCAGGGTGCGCGTGGCGCCCGCCGCGATGCCCAGCGCCACGAAGAGGTCGTACATGTGCGAGAAGTACGGCGGCAGGCTCCCCGTTTGCATCAGCGCCGCCGGGCCGCAGGGGATGTGCGTGTGCTCGGCGAAGAACAGGGACTCGAAGCCCATGTCTTCCACCAGCACGGCCAGATCATCCGGGCGCATCCCATAGTCGACAGGTGGGGTGGCAATGCCGTACTTCACAGGGGTCTCCTGCTGACGATGGGCGGCGAACGCGCGCCGCGCTACCCGGCGTCCGGCAGCGCCCAGACCGGGAAATAGTCCGCCACACAGCGGGAGTCTGGCAGATAGATCGGGTCATCCAGAAACGCGTTGGCGATCTGCGTGGCGCACGCCGTGTGCACCGTTAGCACGCCGTGCCCGGACATCGGGAAGATCACCAGCCCGGCGTTCGCCAGCGTCACATACGCCTGCTTGTTCCATGAGAGTGGCGTCTGCATGTCGTAGGTCCCGGCGAAGATGAGCGCCGGGATCTCGCTGCTCACCGGCAGATCGGCGGAATCCGGCGCGCGGCCGCCGGGCCAGACCTCGCAGATGGCGAACATGCTGGCCAGCGGCGCGACGGTGTTCAGGCCCAGCTCGGGAATCTCCAACTCCAGCGCCGTCTCGATCGTCCGCTCGTAGGACTGGAACGGGACCGACTCATGGCACTCCACCGCGTTGAACATGAACTCGTTGGAGGCCGTCGGGTTCACCACTTGCAGCGGTTCCGCGAGATACGCGAAGACGGTGTCGATATCGGCATCGGACATCGCCGGCACAAGATCGCGCAATGCCGCTTGCTCCGCGGCCAGCGCCGGATCATCGAACGCCAGCTCCACAAACCGGGTCAGGGTGTCGCGCGTGGCGGGGAGCTGATCCAGCAGCAGCAGGCGAATGGTGAGCTCGTTCGCCGGCGCGGTTGGCAGGTTGCCGATGGCGTAGGTCACCTCGGCGAGAAACGCCTGCGCCGGGGTGACCGCTTGATCGACATCCCCCACGCCAATCCGCGTCAGAAAGGCGCTGACTACGTCGCGCAGCACCACCGCCTGCGCCTCCTGCGGGTCCACCGGCGTGGCGTCCGCACCCTCCGGCGCGGCCTCCGGTGTCGCGCCCGCGTCGTCGGTGGCCTCCACGTCCGGTGGCGCCAGCAGCTCGCCGCTGACCAGCCCGAGGTAGGTCGTCGGGTCGCCGGCCTCCAGCTCGGCGATCATCTTCGGGATGTATGGCGCCATCGCCACAGCGGAACTGATCGCCTGCATCAGCTCGATCAGATCGCTCTCGGTGATGGTGATCTCCTCGTTGACGACCAGCGGCTGCGCCTCCAGCGCCGCCAGCAGGGCGATGAAGCGCGCCTTCAGATGGGGGTAGGCCCCGTTGCAGACCGGGTCCAGATGGCAATCCGCGAAGAGCTGGATCACCACCTCGTGCGGCTCGGAGGGGAAGCGCTCGAACCCGTGCAGGCCGACCGGGTACGTGGAATCGAGGATCACGCTGCGGATGCCTGCGTCCGGGTACTCCCGCATCGTCACCAGCGCCAGCCGGGTGCCGTAGGAGATGCCGTACAGGTTGAACTCGTCGTACTCCAGCGCCTGCATCAGGGCCATCAGGTCCGTGGCGCTGGCGACGCTGGTGTACTGCCGCAGATCGACGCCCTGCGCCAGCAGCTCCTGCACGCAGCGCAGGGTCTCATCGCCGACCGCAGCGCGGGCCTGATCCATGAGCGCGCTGGCGGTGAACGCCGGCGGCAGCGCCGCGATCTCCGCGCCGGCCACGTCGTCCTGCAGGTCCTCCGGCGTCGCGTCCTCCGGCGTGGGCGTGGCGGCGCTGGCGTCCGCGTCTGGCGGCGCGGCTCCCACCAGTTCGGCGGGGTTGCTGGCGAAGAACTGGTCGACCGTCAGGCTGCTGCAGCGCAGTGGGGAGGAATAGGCCGTGCCGCGCTGGTCATAGAGCACGACATCGCGGTGTTCCCGGATACCGGCGAAGGTCTCCGCCCACGCCGAGGCGCCCGCCAGCGTGGTGCCGCCGGGACCGCCGGAGAGGTACACCACCGGGTCGGGCTGCGGCGTGTCGCCGGTCGCTTTCAGCACCACGAACTCGAGTTCGACCTGCCGCGCGCCGGGCCGGGTCCAGTTCTCCGGGACCGTCAGCACCCCGCAGGCGCTGTCGCCAAAGTCCTCCGTCAGCGGGGCAAGCCCGAAGAAGGCGACGTCGCAATCGCGCCATGTGAGCGCGGTCTGCCCCATATCCGGCAGGGAGCGGCCGGGTGTGGCCTGCGCCATGGCCGGAGGGGGGAGCGCGCCGGGCACGACGCTGCCAAGCATGAGCAGCAGGACACACGCCCAGCAGAGACTTCGCCAGCGGGGGCGATGCATGCGGTGTTGCCTCCGGGGATAAACGGGCAGCTTCCGGAGTCTGGAGCCGCCGCGGCTCGCGCGGTGGCCACTGCGCCCGATTGTACCCAGACGACCCGGGCCGCGCGCCCCCCGCAGTGGTCGCCGCGGCGCTGCCGGGGCTGTCCCAAACGCGAACCGGGCGCCCCCGGGGGCGGGCGGCCGCTTGGCGGTGGG
>JASGGF010000125.1:0-12379 GCA_047605145.1 Thermomicrobiales bacterium
CGCGGATACTGCCGTTGCGACGTGACGGCGCCAATTCACCGGCTCCACCGCGACCTGCTTCACCCCGTGTCGTTCCGAGTCCGCAGACGAGGGACCGCGCACCGCCAAGTCTCGGGGCAACGGCGCCATCTTTCCGCCTGCCGCCACGAACCGTTGCTTCGCACGTATCACCACAGCGATTGGGTGCGGGGAGCCAGTTCGCGGTAGCGAAGTTGGGGGTGCGCGGTCCCTCCTTCGTCGGGACGACATCGAGATTTGGCGGGGGCACGGCGGCGCCGTTGTCGCGCCACCCGCATCGAGACTTGGTAGCGAAGCGGTGGCTCCGTAGTCGCGCCACCCGCATCGAGATTTGGTGGTGGAGCGCGGCGCCGGGATTACTTCGGCCTCTTCGCGAGATGGTGGCGAAGCGCGACGCCGGGAGTGCTTTTCCCGTGTCATGCATTGGTGACAACACGCGGGGCCGTGGTTGCAGCGCCCGCATGACATCGTGCGCCAGCGGCGAAGTGCGTCGCCTCAGATGTTGATATCCGCGACCACCCACTGCACGTCGCCGGCCACGACGTTGCCGCCAGCCGTGTAGGTGAATTCGTCGTCGCTGCCGGGGTCGATGCCGTCGCCCAGCGCGCCACCGGTGTTCACCTCCAGCTCCACGCGGTCCAGCGCCGAGCCGGGCGCGCCGCCGTCCATGGCGCGCATTACGAAGGGGTAGTCGCCCTCGCCGTTGACGGTCATGCGGCCGCGCACCTCGGCGCCGTCGGTGCGGTTCGGGATCGGGATGCACTGGATGACGGTGCTGCTGCGAATCTGCAGATCGGTGCCGGCCTCAATCCACTGGATCGAGCCCAGCACGAGGTTCTCGCCCTCTGGCAACTGCACCGCCGAGGCGAAGAGCCCGAAGTTGGCGAGGCGCGGTTCGCCGTCGCCATCGAGCTGGGCGAGGCCGCCGCCGGCCATGCCGCGCTGCAAGATCGTGCGCGCCAGCGCCGCACGCGGCTGCGCCAGCGGCAGCGCGAGCGCCGCCGCGCCAAGACCGGCGGCCAACATGCGTCGCCGGGGAATGGATGAGAGAGTGGCGTTCATGATGCTCGTCCTCCGGGCTTGCGTCATCGTTGCAATCAGACACAGGGCGCATTCCCTGCGATCATCGCCCCACCAGTGCAGCATATCGCGCCGGGCCGCCGCCGTGCGCTATCCAACAGCGTGGGCGCCAATCCGGGAACACCCGCCATTGCCCCGGCGTGATACCGTGCGTAGCGTACGATCCGCGCGCAACGGAGTTGCTCCATGCCAGCCGTCCCAGACGCCAATACCCTCGGGAATGTCGAACTCTTTCGCGGTTGCACGCCTGCCGAACTGGCGCGGCTCAACGACCTGCTGAGCCGCACCCGCTTTCCAGCGGGGGCCACGATCCTGTACGCCAACCAGCCAGGCGAGGTCGCCTACATCGTCCTCGATGGCACGCTGAAGGTCTCAACGTTGCAGAGCAACGGCAAGGAGCTGACGCTGGCGCTGCTGGGGCCGGGCGAGATTGTGGGCGAGTTGTCGCTGGCGGACCGCTCCGGGCGCTCGGCAGACGTGACCACGCTGGAGCCAAGCACGCTGGTCTGGATCGACCGCACCACCTTCGACGGCGTGCGCCGCGATATCCCCGCCATCACCGAGAACCTGCTGCGCCTGATGGCGCGCCGCCTGCGCCTCGCCAATGCGCAGTTGCAGGCGGTGGCGACGCTCGATGTACACGGCCGCGTGGCGCGGCAACTGCTGGCGCTGGCGGATGCGCTGGGCGAGCCACAGAAGGATGGCAGCGTGCAGATTCCGCTGCGCATCACGCAATCGGACCTCGCGGCGCTGGTGGGCGCGACCCGGGTGCGCGTGAACGAGGTGCTGGTGGGCTTCACGAAGCGCAAGCTGATCAGCATCGACAAACAACTGCGCATCGCGGTGCTGAACCGGGAGGAGCTGGAGGCGTTCCTGTTGTGAGGGGGGTGTCGCCTTCGGCTCAGGGGGTGGCGGCGCTGCGCGCCTCAGGGGGTGTAGGGGGGTGAAGGAGTACGATTATCTTCTGCGCTAGAGCAGCGAAGAAAGCGGGCCACTGCCGATCAACGATTCGAGCTTGGGACCCATCACCCGTTTCATTCGCAGCAATCGCTCGATACCCCATTCCTCAATGTCACGCAACACAGCCGGATCATCCGTAATTGACGCTGACCGCTTGATCGCAACGCGCGAGGCACGTCTGGCATCTAGTCGCTCCCACGACAACGGCTCACCGAACTCAGCCTCAATCGTGCTGCGCTGCTCGTACAAGGCGTCAAAAAGCCACTTGTTCAGTTCCCGATCTTGCCGGCCAATGTACGTCTCTACTTGCACGAGGTTGCCCCGAATGAACGTCAACCCATACGTGATATCACTCATTCCTGACGCAAAGGAGTACCAACTTTGCGCCTGCCCCTTTTTGGCCTGCGTGAAGCGATGCTCATCGCGAAGTCGATCAATCAGCGACTGATAGAAGGTTCGGTAAGCCTCTCCGCGAGCCGTTGGCGGCGCGGAGTCTTTGCCGACGTTGGACTTCCGCCAGTCATTCGGGAACGCGACCAGTCGAAAGTTGGGAGCAGGTCGTGAGTCGTCAATCTGCAACGCCTCGACCACGACCCCGAAGAACTCCGTGTTCATATCGGTCCGCTGATTGAGCCAATCAAGCGCCTGACGGTGCTCGTCGCGGAAGGCTGGGGCAACCCAGATGGCGACTGCGGCATCGTGGCCCGCGGCATACGTCAGCAGTTTGCCCAAATGGTCGTGATCAGTGGCTTCCAACTGGTTCTCGATGATGACTGGCCGGTCCCGGCCAAGATCGCGGGCGAGGATGTCCAGCGAGAACGGGCCGACTGGCGCTTCCTGCATCTGCATCTCGAGATCCAGCCCGAGCGCCTCGCCCAGTAGTCCGAGGTTTTCCGCCAGCCACGTCGTGAAGTGCCACGCTTCATTCGGCCACAGTTGGCGGAGTTCGACCTTGCTGAGTACACCGAAAGAACTCATGCCGGCATCACTTTCACAAGAACGCAGATATCGGTTGTCCGCGTTTGATGCACGCAGTATCCGATGATTGCATCATTACGCGCCCCAACCATGCGCAACGCCGGGACCAGGGTAAGGCGGTAGATCGGCCTGCGTTGGAAGCTTTCGAGGTTTACGCGGAAGAGTTAAGGCGAAGGATCGGCGGCGCGACCTCGCAGATGGGCGAGAGCCCTCTTGCGTCGGGATGACGACGCAGGCGGCGGGCCGGCAAGCACACGGCTCCGTAGCGCGGCCATCTTTACAAAATCATGAAGCGGGTGTAAGGTGTTGGCGGGTACCCACTCCAAATACTCGCAATGACGCGCGAAAGGAGGCCCACCCGTTCAGCTCAGGATGAATACCTCAGACAACGAGTGTGACCCCTCCAGTAAGAGGGCGTGACCAGGCCCCTTAGCAATGGGCCGGCACAACAATGCGATGTCGAGGGCGAGGCTATGACCTCGCCCTCACGTCTTCCCGGGCCACCGCTGGCGGCGCATCGTAGGCGCGGATCGGCGGCAGGTCGCCTTCCCAGCGCGCCACCTCGATCAGCGCGTGCTGCCCGCTGCACCCCTGCGCGAGGCTCGATGTCCCCTTGTCCAGCGTCAATACGTTCGGGTTGCCGTGCACGCAGAGGCTCTGCGGATCGGCGGGATCGAGCGGGTCGTACCACGCCCCGGTCGAGAGCTGCACCACCCCCGGCCGCACATCCTCGCTGACGATCACACCTGCCAGACAGCTCCCCCGGCCATTGAAGAGGCGCGCCACGTCGCCATCGCGCAGCCCGCGTGGCGCGGCGTCCTGCGGGTGGATGCGCATTGGCTCGCGGCCCCGGATCTTGGAGGCCTGCGACGTTTCGCCGGCGTCGAGCTGGCTGTGCAGCCGGGTGCGCGGGTTGTTCGCCACCAGTTGCAGCGGGTACTGCGCGCGCTCCGGAGTGTCCGCGCCCAGCCACTCCTGCGGCTCGTACCACGCCGGGTGCCCGAGGCAATCGGCGTAGTTGAAGCCCGCGATGGTTTCCGAGAAGAGCTCCAGCTTGCCGCTCGGTGTCGGCACGCCGTGCTCGTCGCCGGCGCGCAGCCCGGCGAAGAGGACGATCCCCTCCTCCAAATCCGGCAGGCGCAGGTAGCCGGTTTCCCAGAACTCGTCGAACTCCGGGAAGCGGGCGTGGCCATCCGGAAGGCCGTCGCGCCAGTGGTTGTAAAGGTAGGGCACCCATTCGGCGGCGGTGCGGTTCTCGGTGAAGATTTCGCCCCGATCCAGTTCGCCGGCGATATCGCCCAGCACGTCGAAATCGTGGCGGCTCTGCGCGAAGGGTTCCACCGCCTGCCGCATGGCGATCAGCCACGGGTCGTTGCCGGCGGCGCCAATGTCATTGCGCTCCAGACTGATGGTGGAGGGCAGCACCACGTCTGCCTGCCGCGCGGTGCCGGTCCAGAAGGGATCGTGCACCACCACGGTGTCAGGGCGGGTGAGAGCGCGGCGCAGGCGACCGATATCCTGATGATGGTGGAAGGGGTTGCCCCCCGCCCACGCCACCAGCTTGATCTCCGGGTAGACGTGATCCTCGCCGTTGTACGCGAAGGTCTCGCCGGGGTGCAGCAGCATGTCGCTCACGCGCGCCACCGGGATGAACTCGCGGATGGGGTTCTTGCCCTGCGGGAAGACGGGCAGGCGGTGCTTCAGCGGGGCCGTGCCGACGCTCTGCATGGAGCCGTAGCCGAAGCCGTAGCCGCCGCCGGGCAGCCCGATCTGGCCGAGGATGGCGGCCAGCGCGAGGCCCATCCACGGCGCCTGCTCGCCGAACTCGGCGCGCTGCAGCGACCAACTGGTGTTGACGAAGGTGCGCTTGCGGGCCATCCGCCGCGCCAGCTCCACCAGCGTGGCGGCGGGGATCTGGCAGATGCCCTCCGCCCACGTGGGGTTCTTCGGCTGACCATCAGTCTCGCCGCAGATGTAGCGCTGCAACTCGGGGTATCCGACGCAGGATTCACTCAGGAACTTCTGGTCCGCCAGCCCTTCATCAATCAGCACGTAGGCCAGCGCCAGCATCGCGGCCACGTCCGTGCCGGGCGCAATGGGATGCCACGTTGCGTTGACGCTGGGGGGCAGGTCATCACGCAGCGGGCTGAACAGCTCGAACTCCGCGCCGCGCTCCGCCATCTGGCGTAGGTAGCCATCGGCGACATGCTCCGTGGCGCCGCCGGGGCTGACGGAGGTGTTCTTGATCGGGATGCCGCCGAAGGCGACTACCAGCTCGGTGTGCTCCGCCAGCACCGGCCACTCGGTGGCGCGCTGGGTCATGCCCAACATCGGCGCGGCGACGTGCGCGAGGATGACATCGCCCGCCGCGTTGCTGTACGTGTTGACGGAGCGGACGTAGCCGCCGAGGGCGTTCAGGAAGCGGTGCAGCTGGCTCTGGGCGTGGTGGAAGCGCCCGGCGCTCGCCCAGCCGTACGATCCGCCGTAGACCGCCGTCGGCCCGAATTCGTCGTAAACGCGGCGGTACTCCTGCGCCAGCAGCGTGGTGACCTCATCCCACGAGACGGCGACCCACTGATCGCTGCCGCGCCGCTCGTCCGGGCCGGGGCCGTGTTCCAGCCAGCCGCGCCGCACCATCGGCTGCGCAATGCGGGCGGCGCCCTGCGCGCCGGAGCGGATATTGCCGAGCAGCGGCGAGGGATCGGGGTCACCGGCGAAGGGGCGGATCTCAACCAGCTTGCCGGCTTCGGTGATGGCGTCGAATGCGCCCCAGTGGGAAGAGTGTGATCGAACCTGCAACGCCACGCGATGTCCCCTCGTCGAGTTCGGAATGCTGCCCCGCCCGGCTTTGGAGCGGATCGGCCAATTGTCTATCAAGTATGTCTGGAATTCAGCCGGGCGGCGAGCGCCGGGCGCTACTGACCCCTTCATCGACCATAATGCGTTTCAGAGTACGCTCAATGGAAGACCGGCGCGCGGCGATGCGGCCGCGCCAGCGTGGCGCCCCCGGCGCCACTGCGTGAAGGACGACGCGAACCATGACCACTCCATCCTCCGACCACACCGAACCGGCGTCCCTGCCCCGCCGCGATGCCTTGCGCCGCCTCGGCGCTGGCGGACTGGCCGCCGGGCTGCTGCTCGGGGCAACGCAGGCGATAGGCGGCGCGCAGAGCGCGGTCACCTCCGCCAGCACCGAGGCGGCGGCGCGCCGCGCCATCAACGCGGTCAATCTGGCGCTCAGCAATGGCGATGTCTCGGTGCTGAACCTGAGCTTCGACCCGGCCTATGTCAACCACACTCCGGCCCGCTCGTACACCACCGGCGAGCTCGGCGGGGCCGATCTGGCGGGCCTCGGCGCAACCATCACCCAACTGCGCGGGGTGATCCCGAACGCGAAGCTGCTGGTGGAGGATGTGGTGGCGATGGGCGACACCGCCGCCATCCGCGTCGAGTTCCGGGGCGATCTGGACACGGCGCAGGTGGCGCTGCCGGAGGGCGTCTCGCCGCGCCTGATCATCGGCGGCATCGCCATGCTGCGCATCGTCAACGGGTTGGTGACGGAGAGCTGGCAGTACGGCGACGCGGCGGAGCAACTGGGCGTGCCCTGCCGCCCCGCCGCATCCCCGACGCCGGAGCCCGCCACCCCGACCCCAACCCCCGCGCCAGCCGCCGCCACGCCGGGCGAGGTGCGGCAGGTGAGCGACTTCGCCGCCATTCAGCTGCAGGGCGTGGGGCAAATGCAGATCGTGCAGGGCGACAGCGAGTACCTGACGATCGAGGCAGAAGACAAGGTGCTGAAGCGGATCACGAGCGAGGTGCAGGATGGCGTGCTGCACATCTACCCCGCCCGCGATTTCCAGACAAACGAGGCGGTCATCTACCACGTCGGCGTGAAGACGCTGGGGAGTCTCGCCGTCGCCGGATCGAGCAGCGCCACCGCCGACGCTCTCACCGCCGATGAGCTGCTCCTCGACGCCAGCGCCGCTACTGCCATCAGCATCGGCGCGCTGACCGCGACCGCGCTGCGCGCTTCGCTCTCTGGCAACGCCAAGGTGACGCTGGCCGGGACAGTGGAGCGGCAGGAGGTCACCGTGCAGGGCTCCAGCCAGTACGACGCGGCGAATCTCGCTAGCGCCGACGCCACCATCTCGGTGAGCGGGGCCTCGCAGGCGCAGGTGCAGGCCAGCGCCACGCTGACCGCCGACGCCAGCGGCGCCAGCACCATCACCTACAGCGGCCCAGCGGCGGTCACCCCCACCACCTCCGGCGCGAGCCGCATCACGCAGGCGGGGTAGCCGCGCGGCGCGGAACCGGCAGCCGATAGCCGCCGGTTCCGCGCTTGCCTAGGTTTGCCAAAGATGATCACGAAGATGCTCATCTCCCCCCTCCCAAAAGGATGATCATCTTGAGCACCTTGAACATCTTCGACACCTTTGTCAGCCGAACCGCGAAAGCGGGGCAGGACAGAGGGCAGAGATGAATCCCCTCGACATCCGCGATCCCGCTGACTGACCGCACGCTTGTCAGCAGGGCGAGACGCGAGGTGATGGCAACGTGTCGTCTCGACAGAAGTGGAGAGACCTCGTCCGTCGTCACGCAAACGCCAACGACGAAGCCCTACGATGTCGCTAAGGGCAGGTCCCTCGGCCTCGCTCGGGATGACACGATTTTCGGCACGCCGCTGGCAGCGAGATGCCCCCTGCCTTCAGAGCTGACCGGGGGAAGGTATTGGGGGACAGGCTGACCTCGTGGCGACAGAGGGAAGATGTTCAAGGTGCTCAAGGTGATCATCCTTTTGGGAGGGGGGAGATGAGCATCTTCGTGATCATCTTGGGTAAATCTAGGCACGCACGGTCTCCCAGCCGGCGCTATGCCGCATCATCCGGCGGGGCGAACGCCGCGATGGCGTCCAGCGAGGGCACGAAGTAGTACGCGCCAGTGGTGGGGTGCGAGTAGCGGGTGAGGGCGTCGCGCACGCCGTCGTGGACGCCAGCCATGCTCTCCAGCATCGCCGCCAGCGGCCCCTGTGTGGCGCAGAACCCGACGAAGATGGTGCCGTTCTCGCTGACGGTGCCGTACGGCATGTTGCGGCGGAAGACGTTGCCGAAGGTGTCCTGATCCGTGCGCGCCACGTGCGAATCGGTGGGGCGCGGGTCCAGCTCGATGCTGTCCGGCTTGGTGCGCCCGATCACCACCTCCTGCTGCGGCACGGGGATGCCCTCCCACGCCGCAACGTCGTGCGGCCAGAGCTGGTGCAGCAGCACGCTGCCCCCCGCGCCTGGCTGCCCTTCGGGGATCAGCGCCACGCCGGGAGCCTCCAGCAGGCTCGGGTTCTCGGTGCCGTCGATGAAGCCGGTCAGGTCGCGGAACCGCTGGTAGGGCCAGCCGGAGGCCTCGTCCGCCAGCGTCGCCACCCCGGCCAGCGCGTTGATTGCCCCCCGCGCCTCGTCGTAGATCACGTCGTACTCGCTGCCGGCCAGCCACAGCACCGCGTCGCGCTGCGTGGCGGGCATGGTGAAGTCCTCCGCGCCCACGATGGGCGTGTTGAAGCCGTTCACGTCCGCCGGGAGACCATCGGGCGCCAGCTCTCGCCACAGTTCCGGGCGAAATCCGATCACCAGATTCACCCCGCCGACCGTCGTGCGCGGCTCGCGCACGCTCGCCAGCGCGGCAGCCAGCGCCTGCGCCGTCACGCCGGGGAGCCGGTCGAACTCGAGGTAGGCGTGGGACCCGGTCCCCAGCGCAAAGATGCCGCTTTGGGCAGCTGTCATGCTAATGGCTCGCTTTCATGGGCGCCCGTCCGTCTGCGCGACGCTGTCCCCATTCGATACCCGGTGCTCCGCAACAAGACTTGTATACTCCGCTACACCATCCGGTGTCAGACGACGAGGTCGCCGCCCATTTTCGCATCCGCCACCGCACCGGTCGTCATCAGCCGCTCACGCATCACCCGGCCCACCGTGAGCGGCACATGGGTCCGCCGCCCCCGGCTGGAGGCCCGGCTGGACCGTGCCCCCGGCAAGCTGCTGGTGCTGATTGTGGCGCCCGCCGGGCACGGCAAGACCAGCACCATCGCCTCGTGGCTCGATCTGCGGCAGCAGGAAGCGGCGTGGGTCACGGCCTATTCCCGGGATGCGGACCTGACGCGCTTCGCGGCGCACATCGCCGCCGCGCTCGATCAACGCAGCCCCGGCATCGCGCCGCCGTTGTACGCGCTGCTGAACGCGCCAGACCGGCCGGGTCCGGCGCAGCTCGGAGAGGCGTTCGGGGAAACGCTCTACGATCTCGACCGCGACGTGCTGTTGGTGCTGGATGATCTGCACGAGGCCGGTTTCGGCGACGCGCCAGCGTTCCTCGGCGGCCTGCTGGCGGCGGCCCCGCGCCGCCTCCACGCGATCATCGCCTCCCGGACGCCGGTCGGCTTCCCGCTGGCGCGCCTGCGCCTGATGGGGGAGATCGACGAACTGACCGGCGCGGATCTGCGCTTTTCCGCAGAGGAAACCGGTCAACTGCTGGCTGCGGAATCACCGGAAGCCGTGGACGACGCAGCGGCGGCGCGCGTGCAGGTCTCCGTCGGCGGGTGGCCGGCGGCGATCCGGCTGATCGCCCTGAGCGGCGCAGACACGGCGGAGCAGCGGCCGGTGGTTACCGGCGGCCAGCCCGCCAGCCTACTGCACGCCTATCTCGGAGAAGAGGTGCTCTCGCGGCTGGACCCCGGTGAACGCGATCTGCTGCTGCGCGCTTCGCTGCTGGAGCGCTTCAACCGCCCACTGCTCAACGCCATCGCGTCGGCCGCCCACGGCGCGCCCCTGCCCCAGCGCCAGCTCGATCACCTGCGGGGCCTGGAGCTGTTCCGCGAGATTCCGGGACTGCCTGAGACCTGGTACGCCTTTCACCCGCTGTTCCGCGAGGTGTTGCGCGGGGAACTGGAGCGCAGCCTGGACGAGGCGGCCATCGAGGCGCTGCGCCACGTGATCGCGCAGTGGTTCGCTGGCGCCAACATGGTCCGGGAGGCGGTGCGGCACCTGGTGGCGCTGAACGACATCCCCGCGGCCACCGCGCTGATCGAAGCACGGCAGCAGGCCGCGCTGGACACCGAGAACTGGCCCGCCGTGGCAGAGTGGCTGGCGCTCATTCCCGATGAGGCAATGCGGCCAACGCCGGAGCTGTTGCTGGCGGCGGCCTGGGTGGCGTACCTGAGTGGGCGATTCAACCGCATCGGCGCGGTCCGGGAGCAGATGCGCGCGGCGGAGATCCGGGAGATCGCCACGCCCGGGCAGCTCGCCGAAATCGCGCTGCTCCTGACCGATCCCGATGATGAACCGGAGGCCATGCTGCCAATCGTCGCCAACGCCTTTCAGCACATCGCCCCGAGCCGGCGTTACCGCTACGGCTTCACCCTGCTCTCCTACGTCTCGGTGCTGGCCTCCGGTGGCCGGCCAGACGACGCGCTGCAGGAAGCATCCGACTTCATCGAGCGGGAATCCGGCAGGATCGACGCCGCCTCCATCCGGGGGTACTTCGCCCGCACCATCGTACTCTGGCAGGTGGGGCGGCTGGCGCAGTGCGAACAGGCGGCGGCGGATCAGCTGCAACTGGCCGCGCTGAACGCACTGCCGGTCTCGGCCTCGTGGGCGGCCACGTTTCTCGCGGCCTGCGCCTACGAACGCGGCGATTTCGCGGGCGCCGCCCAGCATGCCAGCGCCGTGATCGCGAAGGGGGAGCACGCCCACTTCATGGCGGTGCGCGAAGCGTTCTTCATCCGCGCCCTGACCTATGAGATGGAAGGGCGCCGCGACGAGGCAGACCGGACCACGGCCCGGCTGCGAGATCTGATGATCACCCGGGGCTCCGATCAACAGCTCTCCGTCATCGCGGCGTTCCGGGCCCGGATCGCCCTGATGCGCGGTGATCGGGAGGCCGCGCGGCAATGGCTGGACGCCACCCCGGCAACTGGCTCCTACGGCGACCCAAAGTCTTTTGAAATCCCGCCGCTGACGCGAGCCAAGGTCCTGATCGCTCTCAGCGGCGAGGAACACCTGGCCGAGGCCGAACTGATCCTGCGCGATCTCCTGGCGTACGTCACCCCGCGCCAGATGTTCCTGGCGCGGCTTGAAACACTGGCGGTCTTCGCGCTGCTGGAAGAGCAACGCGGGCACAGCGACCGGGCGGATGGGTGGCTGCGGCAGGCGCTGGAGCTGGCGGAGCCCGAGCGCCTGACCATGCGGCTGGCGGCGCTGGGGCATGGCCTGGCGCCTGGGCTGCGGCGGTTACGCGGCAGCCACCCCCATGCCAGCGCCGTCATGGCGGCGCTGCATTCCGCACAGACCGCGCAAAAGCGCAGCGAGGCCGCCCGGCTGCAGCGCGCGGCGCAGGCCGCGCCCGTCACGCCGCTCTCCGACCGGGAGGGCGAGGTGCTGCTACTGCTGGCGCAGCGGCTGACCAACAACGAGATCGGCGACCTGCTCTTCATCTCGCCCATCACCGTCAAGCACCACGTCGCCAACATCGCCGGCAAGCTCGGCGTCTCCGGGCGGCGGGCGGCAGTGGAGCACGCCCGCCAGATCGGCCTCGTGTCGTAGGCGGACCCGCTCCTGGCGCGCCGAATAGTCCATTTCGGACGATGTAGCCCACGCTTCGCTCCGCCATGCTGTGCCCAGTTCACCTCAGCCAGCGTGGCCACTCGGGCCGCCGCCGGCGCTGGGGGAACAGACGCGCCGGCGCTCCGGCGCGCCACTTCGGACGCACAACAAGGAGCCGAGACATGCGCCAACCCCCGTGGCCATCACGTCCGTGTGCCCTCCCTACCACCTTCCACCGGCGGTCGCTCCTGCGCGGCGCAGGGGGCGCACTGCTGGGCGGCATTCTGACGGTCACCCATGGCGGAGCGTTGCGTGCTGCGCAGGCGGACCCGCTGCCGTCGTGGAACGCGGGCGCCGCGAAGCAGGCCATCCTCGACACCGTGGCGGCCGCCACCACGGAGGGCAGCGACACCTTCGTGCCCCCGGCGGAGCGCATAGCGACGTTCGATCAGGATGGCACGCTCTGGGTGGAGCACCCGATCTACACGCAGGCCGTGTTTGCCATCGAGCGCGTCAAGGCTCTGGCGCCGTCCCACCCGGAGTGGGCCACGACGCCGCCGTTCGCCGCCATCCTCGCGGACGACACCGCCGCCATGGCGAAGCTATCGGAGAAGGACTGGGAGCAGGTTATCGGCGTGACGCACGCGGGCATGACCGTGCCGGAGTTCACCGCTACGGTAGCGGCGTGGATGGCCACCGCCACCGACACCCATTTCGGCCACCCGTACCGCGAACTCGTCTACCAACCGATGCTGGAGGCG
>JASGGF010000126.1:0-12310 GCA_047605145.1 Thermomicrobiales bacterium
CATCCAGCGCGTGCAGGCCATCGAACGAGCCGACCATGACGAGGCTACCGCTGACTGCCGGCGAGGGGACGCGGCTGGCGGCGGGGAAGCGCCAGTGCTCCGCCCCGGTTTGCGCGTCCAGCGCGAACACGTAGTTGCCCCAGCCGCCAACGTAGACGACGCCATCCGCTACGGCCGGCGAGGCCAGACCGCCGCCGTTCTCCACGCGCCAGCGGACGACCGGCGCGTCGCCGGGGCCGGGGCCGAGCGCCGTGCCGGTGTGCTCCGGGTTGGCGCGGAACTGCGGCCAATCGGCGCTCAAGGAAGCCCCGGCCGGGGGCGAGGCGCCGGGGGTGGCCTCCTGGGCCAGCCCGGGGCGCACACTGGCCCAAGGCAGCACCATGACGAGGGCAAGAACGAGCAGGCGGATGACACGCATGGCGCACTCCTGAGACGAATGGCGGCGATGACGCGCGACGCGATCCGGGAGCACGGCGTGGGGCCACGATGCTGCGCACACGCCATCCCGAACCCGATGTGTCCTGTTGACGATATCGTGGGAGTTTCGCCATGACCATAGGGAAATTTCCCTATTTCATAGCGCGCTATGCCGCTATTGCCGCCGCGCGTGGGTGGCTGTCACGCTGGTTTGCGCGCCACG
Source organism: Thermomicrobiales bacterium (assembly GCA_047605145.1). Classification (GTDB taxonomy): domain Bacteria; phylum Chloroflexota; class Chloroflexia; order Thermomicrobiales; family UBA6265; genus JACCXM01. The sequence goes on from JASGGF010000126.1 coordinate 641, forward strand.
ATCCATTGGTGCGCGACCGGCTGCCCGTCCTCGTCGGCGGTGTCGATGCGCGCCTCCAGCACCTGCAGGCCAGCCTCCTCCACCAGCCGCGCGTTGGTGGCCGCGTCGAAGTGGCTCCAGTACATCGGCGCGCCGAGCCAGTCTGGATCGATATTCTCGGCGGCCTCCGCGCCCATGGTGGCGATGAGCAGCCCGCCCGGCTGCAGCCAGCCAGCGATGCGCCGCAGCAGCGCGGCGTGTTCGGCGCGCGGGACGTGGATGATGGCGTAGCAGGCGATGATCGCTGCGAAGGCGCCCGCCGGGAAGACCGCCTGCGCCATGTCGGCGTGCAGGAACGTTGCCCCCGGCACGTTGCGCCGCGCCAGCGCGACGTTGCGCGCCGAGGCATCGAGCCCGGTGACGGCGTAGCGCGCAGTCAGCGCGCGGCTGACCGGCACGCCCGCGCCGCAGCCCAGATCGAGCACCGCCGCGCCGGGTGGAACATGGCCTTCGAGCGAGGCCACCGCCCACGCCCGCGCGCCGGTCAGCGCCTCGCCGGTCCACGCGGCGTAGCGCTCGGCGATGATGTCGTACCCGCGCGCCACGACGGCGTGGGGGTCATCATCTGGCGGCTCCGGCATCGACCCTGTCTCCTCTCCCGGTGTTTTGCGCTATGGTGCCACGTGGCCGCAGGGTGGCGGCGCACGGGGGAGCACCCGCCATCACCGCCGAACCAGTTGCCAGCGACGCCATCGAGCCAGACCTGACGCCCACCGCGACCCTTGAGCCAGAAACGCGCGGAGGCCTGCGCGATATTCTGGCCGAGCCCGCCTTCCGCCGCCTCTGGCTGGCGCAGGTGGTGGCGCAACTGGGCGAGGCGGTGGCGCTGGTGGCGCTGCCGCTGCTGGCCTTCGCGATGACCGATTCAGCGGTCCTGCTCAGCTTCATCTACGTGCTGCAACTCATCCCGCGCATCATCCTCGCGCCGATCACCGGGGTGGTGGCGGACCGGGTGGACCGCAAGCGGCTGATGATCGCCTGCGATCTGAGCCGGGCGGCGCTGGTGGCGCTGATGCCCTTCACGCAGCAGGCGTGGCAGGTGGGCGTGCTGGCGGTGCTGATCGCCATCGGCAATGCGTTTGCCCGCCCGGCGGAACTGGCGGCGGTGCCGATGGTGGCCCCGCCGGCGCTGCTGGTGCCGGCGCTCTCCGCCACGCAGGTGGCCGGCAGCGTGGTGCGGGTGATCGGGCCGGCGCTCGCGGCGGGCATCGTGACGCTGTCCGGGCCGGGCATCGCGTTCGCAGCGCAAGCCGTCTGCTTCGTGCTCTCGGCGCTGATCCTGCTGGGGCTGACGCTGCCCGCCATGGATCAGCCGGAAACCGGGCCCGGCGCGGCGGGCGCGCTGGCGGCGGTGCGGGCGGAAATGCGCGATGGCCTGCGCATTGTCTGGCAGAACCCGATTGTGCGCGGCACGGCGGCGGTGGAAGCGCTGTGGCAGCTCGTCTTTTCGTCGCTGTTCGTGGTGGCGCTGGTCTACGTGGAGCAGTCACTGCACCTCGGGGACGCCTCCGCCGCCACCTTCTCGCTGCTGACGGCGTGCTTCGCGGGGGGCACGGCGGTCGGCGCGCTGGTGGCGCGCCCGGTGGAGCGGCGCATCGGACGGCCGGCGCTGATGGCGGTTGGCTATCTGGCCCCGCTGACGCTGATCCCGGCCGCCTTCACGCCGCCGCTGCCGGTGCTGTACGCGTGCTGGCTGGTGCTGGGCTTTACCGATGCGTGGGCGGTGATCGCGATGCAGTCGTACCTCGCGGAATCAGTGGAAGATTCACTGCGCGGCCGGATGTACGCGACGTGGACGGCCTGCGTGACGCTGGGCGGCGCGGCGGCGCTGTTGATCGTGGGGCAACTGGCCGCCCGTATCGGGCCACCGCTGACGCTGGCGCTGGTGGGGGCGACGGTCGGCATCGGCGGGCCGCTGCTGCTGTGGGCCACGGGGGCGCTGCCGGCGATGCTGCGGCAGCGGCGGGCAGCGGTGACGGTGGTGGAGTAGGAGACGCCCTTTACGCCTTCCACCACTACCTATCCCACCCCCATGTCGTCCCGATGCCGCAGCGAGGGACCGCGCACCCCCAACCTCGTGGTCACGGCGCCTTCTCCGCCTCTCACCGCGAACCTCCGCCCACACCCTGGCGCACAGCGCCGCTGTCACGAACTTGGGGGTGGTCGATCCCTCCTTCGTCGGGATGACATCGTCGTGGGGAAGGCCGTGGTGGCAGGCGGAGAGTTGGCGCCGTTGACCCGAGGATTGGGGGTGCGCGGTCCCTCGCTGCGGCATCGGGACGACATCGTGGGGGCGGAGTTGGGGGTGGATGTCGGAGAGGGCGCCGTGACCTTCGAGTTGGGGGTGCGCGGTCCCTCCTTCGTCGGGACGACATGTTGGGTGGCTCAGTGGGCCGGGGAGACGGCCTCCATGGCGCCCTTGTTGTGGACGGCGAGGTTGTCCACCATGGTCTGGCTGGCCGGGTTGAGGCCGATCACCTCCACCTGCGCGCCGTGCTCCCGGAACTTCATGACCACCTTGTCCAGCGCGGCGATAGCGGTGATGTCCCACAGGTGGGCGTGGGTGACGTCGATGCGCACGCGCTCCACCGTTTCGCGCAGGTCGAAGGCGGCGACGAAGGCTTCGCTGGAGGCGAAGAAGACCTGTCCGGTGACGACGTAGTCGCGCTCGCGGCCATCCGCTGACAGCGTGGAGCGGACATCCATGATCTGCGAGATCTTGGCGGCGAAGAAGACGCCGCTCAGCAGCACGCCGACCAGCACGCCGTAGGCGAGGTTGTGGGTGTAGAGCACGACCGCCACTGTCGCCAGCATGACGATGCTGGAGCTGCGCGGGTAGGTGCGGATGTTGAGGATGGAGTTCCAGTTGAAGGTGCTGACGGAGACCATGATCATCACCGCCACCAGCGCCGGCATGGGGATGCGCCCGACCCAATCGCCCAGCGAGACGACGAGGATGAGCAGCCCCAGCCCGGCTACGAAGGTGGAGAGGCGGCCGCGCCCACCGGAGCGGACGTTGATCACCGACTGCCCGATCATGGCGCAGCCCGCCATGCCCCCCAGCAGGCCGGTGGCGATGTTGGCGACGCCCTGCCCCACGCACTCGCGGGTGCGGTTGCTGGAGGTGTCGGTCATGTCATCGACGATGGTGGCGGTGAGCATCGATTCCAGCAGGCCGACGAACGCCATCGGCACGGCGTAGGGCAGGATGATGCGCAGGGTCTCCAGATTCCACGGGATCTGCGGCAGCAGGAACACGGGCAGCGAACTGGGCAACTCGCCCATGTCGCCGACAGTGCGCACCTGCAGCCCCAGCGCCATGCTGGCGGCGGTGAGCACGAGGATGCTGACCAGCGCCGAGGGCACGACGGTGGTGAGGCGCGGCAGGAGGTAGATGATGGCCAGCCCGGCGGCGACCATGGGGTAGGTCAGCCACGGCACGCCGATCAGCTCCGGCATCTGGGCGAGGAAGATGAGGATCGCCAGCGCGTTGACAAAGCCGGTGAGCACGGAGCGCGAGACGAAGCGCATGGCGCGGGCGAGCCGCGCGAACCCAATGCCGATCTGGATGACGCCGACCAGCAGCGTGGTGGCGAGCAGATACTGCAGGCCGTGCTCCTTGACCAGCGTGACCATGAGCAGGGCCATGGCGCCGGTGGCCGCCGAGATCATGGCGGGGCGCCCGCCGGCGAAGGCGATGACGACGGCCATGGAGAAGGAGGCGTAGAGCCCGATCTTGGGATCGACGCCGGCGATGATGGAGAAGGAGATCGCTTCCGGGATGAGGGCCAGCGCCACCACGAGGCCGGAGAGCAGATCCGCGCGCACGTTCCCGAACCACTCGGCGCGCCAGCCGGCTGTCGTCATGTTTGGTCACCTTGTGGCCCGGCAGGATACGCTGCCGGAATCTGGACCAATCACACGACGATGGGCAATTGGGATGGCGGATCAGCAGGGGTTGATTATATCCACATGCTCGCATGACCGGGCGTAGGTTCGGGCGCGGCCAGCGCCGCCGCGACGAAGGCGTCCTTGGCGGCGGTGTAGGCGAGGCGGTCGCCGGGGAACTGCGCGGCCAGCTGCGCCTTGAGGCGGGTGTAGGCGGCGGCGAGCGCGGGATCGGCGCGGAGGCGGTCGCGGAAGGCGAGGTGATCGCGCCAGAAGACGGAGCCGGGCTCGGTCAGCGAGAGATTCACCAGCCGAAGATCGCCGGCGTTGCCCACGAACAGCAGGCGGCCGGGGATGGTATCGAGGGGGCGATGCGCGTACCCGAGCCCGGCTAGCAGCGACTCCAGTTCGAGGGCGGGCTTCAGCGCCGGGGTGGCGACCATGAGATCGAGGATCGGTTTGGCGGCGAGGCCCGGCACGGCAGTGCTGCCGATGTGCTCCACTGCCAGCGCGTGGCGGCCCAGTCCCTGCCGGAGCCGCGCGGCTTCCCGGGCGAAGGCGGGCGCCCACGCGGGGTCGTGCGGCACGAGGCGCACCTGCCGCGGCCCGAGGCCAGCGACAGCGCCGCCGAGGGTGGTGGTCAGGTCGTCTGCCGGGGTCATGGGATGGCGCTCCTTGGGTGGTGGCCGGGCGCACAGGATAGCGGCTGCAACGACGCAGCGGCGAGAAAGGCTGCCAAGGCTGCCAACATGTGCGGGCTGGGGGAGTTGGCAGGGTTGGCGCCGGGATACCGTGAGGGCGATGTCGCAGCGATCAGCCTGCGCGCATCCGTGGTCCGGGCCGGAGCCTCGCCGCGCCGGACACTCGCCCAGCGGAACGAAGCGTCTCGTTCGCCACGGCGGAAACCGGGAACACTCTGGCGGACGGTCACGGTTGGCGATGACGAGATCCCTCCTGCGTCGGGATGACGGCAGGGTGGGGCGGCCGGGATGACGGCAGGGTGGGGCGGCCGGGATGACGGCAGGAAGGGAGGAACGCCAGATGGAAGCCGGCGCGGAAACTGGACGCACGCGGGTGCTGATCACCGGGATGTCCGGCACGGGGAAATCGAGCGTCGTGGCGCGGTTGGTGGCGCTCGGCTACGCGGCGGTGGACGCGGATACGGCGGGGCTTTCCGCCGAGGTGGCGGCGCCGGCGGGCGAGGTGACCGGCATTGGGGAAGGTCGCGATTGGGTCTGGCAGGAGGCGGCGATCCGGGCGGTGCTGGAGCAGCCGGACCCGCTGCTCTTTCTGGCGGGGTGCTCGCCGAATCAAGGGGCGTTCCGGGCGGCGTTCACGCACGTGGTGCTGCTGACGGCGCCGCCGGAGGTGATCGCGCAGCGGCTGCGGGAGCGGACGACCAACCCGTTCGGCAAGGACCCGGGCGAACTGGCGCGAACCTTGGCGCTCGTCAACGAGATCGAGCCGCTGCTGCGCAGCTCGGCCACGCACGTCATCGATACGCGCGCGCCGCTGGGGGAGGTGGTGGCGGAGGTGCTGCGGGTGAGCGCGGCGCGGGCGTAGCGGCGGATCAGGCCGAGGCGGCGCCTCGCTCCGGCGGGGTGAGGCCCAGCTCCGGGGCAAGTTCTTCCGCCGTCAGATCGGGATTCAGGGCCAGCGCCGCCGCAAGCGGTTCGCGCTCAATGATGCGCAGGAGGGCAATCGCGGCGCTGTCCGGGAAATGCACCCGTTGCTCCCAGTCCCGCAAGGCTCCCAATGAAATCTGGAAGAGCCGCGCAAAGCGCTGCTGCGTCATCGAATTGAACTGGCCGCGAATCCGCACTGGATCGGGAAATGGCCGCATGCGAGCGAGTTGCTCAGGCGTCAGCGGCTGCGCGTCTGGGTCGGCCAGCGCCCCGGACATGATTTCATCAGGCGTCAGGGCCTCAACGCGAGCCCAGTCGGTCACGTCGCTATCGAAAGCAGGGGCGCTATCGCCAATGACGGTAGTAGCGTTCTTCTTCATGCGGAGATGCCCTTCTGGCAGATATCAGCCGGATTACACCTGCCCTGTTAATGAAAACAACGAAGACAACAACAGCGCCAACCCGGCCAATGGCGATCCAGCGCTCCTCGCTGTAGTCCCGTTCGTCTAATTCAACAGACAACGCCGGATCGTCAAACACGGATTGCGCTTCTTCCAGACCAAATCCGTGTTTTCGCCGATTTTGTCTGCTCTTGTCTGGGTCCCAGTCGAATGACACGCTGGATCATCCTGCCCGGACTACGGAATGTCCGTAGTTCATAATAGCCGGAATACGCGAATGCCAGCTATCAAGCACTGCCTGCCTATTCCACGGACACATCCCACCCCACGTGGCGCAGCCCGAGCTTGCGGGCGACGGCCTGCGAGGCGAGGTTGTTGTGGCTGGTGCTGTAGACGGGGGTGATACCAGCGGCGCGGAGGGCGCCAGCCCACGCGGCGACGACGCGCGGCGCGTAACCACGGCCCCGGGCGACGGCGATGGTGTCCACACCGGCTTCGGCGACGTGGGCGGTCCGGCGAGAGCTGTTGCAGACGGCAACGGCGCGGCCGTCCTGCACCACGGCGTAGCAGGGCCAGTGCTCGCGGAGCCAGGTGGCAAGGTAGGGGAACTCGGGAGCGAGTAGCGCCTCGTCGCCGGGCGAGATCAGGGTCGCGTCCGCCGGGATCACCGGGGTCTCCGGGAAGACGTAGGCCGGGCCGTACGCGACTTCCGGCGCGGTGTCGCCTTCGCCATGGCGGGCAAGCAGATCGCGCAGCGCCGCGAGGAAGGGCTGCGGGTTCGCCAGATCGCCGGGTGGGGTTGCGCAGAGCTGGGCGACAGCATGCCGCAGCGCCGGGGGCGTATCGGCGCGACAGGCGAAGACCGCGCCGGCGGCGGTCAGGCCGCAGTACACACGCGGCGCAGGGCCCGCTGGCTCCGGGTCCAGCTCGTTGATCGCGAGCAGATCGCCCGCTGCGTCGCGCGTGAAGAGGGCTTCGAGGCGCTGCTGGGCCAGCGCCAGGCTGCCGGGCAGCGCCGCTGGCGAGGCGGCGGGATCGGGCCGGTCGGTCGGGTTCAATCTGCCTCCACATCTTCCGGCGCGAGGGAATCGAGGATGTCCGCGAGGGCATCCGGCGTAGAGAACATCGGCCAGTGGCCGGTCCGCAACTCGATCCATTGCCACGGTGGCTGCTGGAACTGGGTGATCTCCGGGACACCGGCCTCGGCCATGCCGCGCACATCGTCGCAGGCGATGATCGTACCCTGCCACTGGGGTTCGGCGTGCTCCAGGCGCAGTGGTTGGGTGTAGGTGGCCCACGGGTGAGGCTCGGCCTTTGCCTCAATCAGCAGCAAATCTTCGTCGCTGATGCCCGCCGGGCTGGCTCCCTCGCTGAGGGCATCCCAGCCGGGGAAGGGCAGCTGCCAGCCGTCGCCGTAGCGCGTCACGGTATCCTGCATCCCCTGCAGCGCGTCCGGCGGGTAAAGATCGGTGATTGCCATGCCGTTCGCCAGCGGCGCGGAATCAACGAACACCACGCGCTCAAGGCGATCCGGCACGCGGTCGGCGGCGCCAGTGACGACCGTGCCGGCGTAGCTGTGGCCAGCCAGAATCACCTCGTCCAAATCATTGGCGAGGATGGTGTTCACGACGTCGGTGATGTGCGTTTCCAGGTCGACCTGCGGATTGCCGAGGTGCACGCGCTCGCCGAGGCCGGTCAGGGTGACCGGGTAGACCTCGTGGCCGGCGTCGCGCAGCGTCTCGGCGACATCATGCCAGGCCCAGCCGCCCAGCCAGGCGCCGGGCACGAGAACGTAGGTTGCCATGTCAAATCTCCTTACGGTGCGGGCCAGTGTCTGCCAGCTATGGTACGGGTCAATGCTGACAGGCCGCGCCAGCATTCCGCCCTCGTCCGTTCAGGAGCCGTGCCAGCCGCCATGCCGCGCCCCGACCTGACGCCGTATCTTGGGCAGCGCGTTCAGGTCGTTATTGATCGCCCGCTGGGCAGCGCGCACCCGCGCCACCCGGATCTGTGTTACCCGGTCAACTACGGCGAATTGCCGGGCACGCTGGCGGGGGATGGCCAACCCATCGACGCCTACGTGCTGGGCGTAGCGGCTCCGTGCGCCGCGTTTGACGGCGAGGTGATCGCTATCCTCGCCCGCGCTGATGATGTGGAGGACAAGCTGGTGGTGGCGGCGCCGGGCGCGCGCTTCACGCGGGCGGAGATTGCGGCGGCGGTGGCGTTTCAGGAGCGGTTCTTCGACTCGACGGTCATCATGGATGAGGATCCCGATGCCAGCTGAGCTACCGCCAGCAATCACGATCATCACCGCCACGCCGGAGGACTGGGCGGCGGCGCGCGCCATCCGGCTGGAGGCGTTGCTGCGCAACCCGGAGGCGTTCGGCTCCACCTACGCGGAATCGGTGGGGCGCAGCGAGGCGGAGTGGCGCGCGTGGGTGGAGCGGCCGGGGGGCGCACTGCTGCTGGCGCTGGGGCCGGCTGGCCCGGTGGGTATCGTGGGGGCGCTGCGGGATGATGAGGATGCGGACGCCCGCACGGCGCTGATCGTCAGCATGTACGTGGCGGCGGAGCACCGGGGACGCGGCGTGGGGCGGGCGTTGATGACGACGCTGCTGGCGCGGCTGGCCGCCGACCCGGCGCTGGAGCGGGCGCGGTTGCACGTGATGCCGGGTCAGCAGGCAGCACGGCAGCTGTACGCGGCGCTGGGGTTCGCGCCGGTGGGGGAGCACGAGGGGGAGATCATCATGGAGCGCGCGCTGCGGTAGGGCGGTATGCTGGCGTGAGAACGAACCCTCAAGTTGCTGAGGGTTTGCGACCACGAAGAACCCTCACCCCAACCCCTCTCCCTTTGCGAAGGGCGAGGGGCTTTCCGTAACGCAACGGTGTGGCGCGGGGGAATCCGGTTGTGCACCGTCACGATTGCCTCAGCGCCACACATCGGCGCTCCTCGCCCTTTGCGAAAGGCGAGGGGTTGGGGTGAGGATTCTTCGCGAAGCCGGAGATGCTGGGTTCACTGGAGCAAAAAGGGGGCGCCATGACATTCGATATCACGCGGGCGCGGGCAGAGACACCGGGCGTCGCGAACGTATTGCACTTCAACAACGCTGGTTCCTCGCTGATGCCGCAGCCGGTGCTGGACGCGACGGTCGCGTACCTCAATGAAGAGGCGCAGACCGGCGGCTACGAGACGGCGGACCGGCAGGAGGCGCAGCTTGAGCGCGTCTACGGCGCGGCGGCGGCGCTGCTGAACTGCGATCCGGCGGAGATCGCCTTCATTGAAAACGCCACCCGGGCGTGGGACATGGCCTTCTACGGCATCCCGCTGCAGGCGGGCGACCGCATCCTGACCGCCCGCGCGGAATACGCCAGCAACGTGATCGCGTTCCTGCAGGTGGCGGAGCAGCGCGGGGTCTCCGTGGAGGTGGTCCCCAGCACGGAGAGCGGCGAGCTGTCCGTGGCGGCGCTGGAGGAGATGCTGGACGACCGGGTGAAGCTGATCGCCATCACGCACGTGCCGACGAACGGCGGGCTGGTGAACCCGGCCGCCGCCATCGGCAAGGTGGCGCGGGAGGCAGGGGTGCTCTACCTGCTGGATGCCTGCCAATCGGTGGGGCAGTTGCCGGTCGATGTGCAGGAGATCGGCTGCGACATGCTCTCCACGACGGGGCGCAAGTACCTACGCGGCCCGCGCGGCACGGGCCTGCTCTACGTACGGGAGGAAGTGCTGCCGATCCTCGAGCCGCCGATGCTCGATCTGCACGCGGCGACGTGGACGGCGCCGGACCAGTACGTGATGCGCGACGACGCCCGCCGCTTCGAGAACTGGGAGCGCAACTACGCCGGGCAGGTGGGGCTGGCGACGGCGCTCGATTACGCGCTGGGTTGGGGCATGGAGGCGATCTGGGCGCGGGTGCAAGAGTTGGCGGAGCGCCTGCGGGCGGGCCTGCGCGAGATCCCCGGCGTGACGGTGACCGATATCGGGGCGGTGCAGGGCGGGATCGTCACCTTCACGGTGGCGGGCGTGCCGGCAAACGAGGTGAAGGCATCGCTGGCGGCGCAGGCGATCAACGTCACGACGTCGTCCACGTCCTCGACGCGCTTCGATATGGAGGCGCGCGGGCTGAGCCTGCTGGTGCGCTCATCTGTCCACTACTACAACGATGAGGCGGAGGTGGACCGCTTCTGCGATGCCGTCCGCGCGCTGGCCGGGTAGCGCGCAGGCATGGTGACGCTGCAGACGGCGCGGTTGCTGCTGCGCGAGTTCGCGGAGGACGACTGGCCGGCGATCCACGCGGTGGAATCGCTGCCGGAAGTGGCGCGCTACCAGAACTTCGACGCGCGGACGGAGGCGGAGAGCCGCGCCTACGTGCGGGAAGCGATCGAAGCCGCGCAGGAAACGCCGCGCGAGACGTGGGATCTGGCGCTGGTGGAGCTTGGCAGCGGCACGGTGATCGGGCGCTGCGGCTTCGCGGTCACGAATCCGGAGCAGCGCGAAGCGGTGCTGTGGTACACGCTGCACCCGGATCACTGGGGGCAGGGGTACACCACGGAAGCGGCGGTCGCCGCGCTGGATTTCGCGTTCGGCGAGTTGCGCCTGCACCGGGTGTGGGCGGAGTGCGACCCGCGCAACACCGGCTCGTGGCGGGTGCTGGAGAAGGCGGGGATGCGCCGCGAGGGGCATCTGGTGGAGAACGTCTGGCTGAAGGGCGAGTGGTGCGATTCGCTGCTCTACGCGGTGCTGGGCCGGGAGTGGGGGGCGTAGGCGGAAAACGTGCGTCCTGAGTCTGTCGCAGGACCTCGTTCCCCAACCACTCGCTTCGAGGTCACCCTGACTCTCGCGTAGCGTCTCCCATGTCGCAGCGCCCGGTGCGTTCTTCGCTGTTGCCGGCAACGTGGCGGACATATGCAAGCGTTCGCGGCCGGTGACGCGGTCCTTCGACAAGCTCAGGACGCATGCGGGAGTGGTGGCAGGAGGGGAAGGCGCGGTTGGGGAGAGGGCGCCGCCTGCGCCCGCTCCCCAAGGTCCGCATCAGGCCCGGACGCAGGTGCCGACGTCATCGACGGAGCGGGCGTTGCAGACGAAGCCCCAGCCGCAGGGATCGTTCAGCGGGCAGCTGGCGCGGCACGAGGGATCGCGCCAGAGGACGCAGGGGCACCCTTCCCAGTCGCAGATGGCGCCGGGACCCGTGCCGGGAACGACGACGCTGCCGCCGTTGCCGCTGGGCGCGGTGTTGCCGCCGGGGAACTGGCAGACGCCGTTGCTGCAGATGCGGTCGCCGCAGCACTGCGCGCCGCTCGTGCAGAAGGAGCCCTCGTACCAGCAGCAGCGGGAATCGCCGGTGCTGCTGGTGAACTCGCAGATGGCGCCGGTTTGGTCGCGGTTGCACTGGGCGGTGGTCTGGCAACGGCCACCGGGCGCGACATCGCCGCCACCTGAGCCACTGGGGCCAGCCAGCGACTGGCAGAACCCGGCGATGCAAGTGTTCAGGCCGCAGCAGCCATCGGGGGAGCCGCAGCGGCCCCCTTCCACGGTGCAGCAGTACAAGCCGCCGTCCGTGCCATTGTCCGCGCAGATCAGCGGCGCATCGGCGGCAACGCACTGGCCATCCTGCCAGCAGGACTCGCCAGAGGTCCGCGTCCATGATTGCGCGGGCGCTTGCTGGCGTCCGCGACCCAGCGCCACCGCCGCTGCGCTGGCGGCCAGCAGGCGCAGG
>JASGGF010000127.1:0-12283 GCA_047605145.1 Thermomicrobiales bacterium
CGGCAGTTTCCCGCCCCCGGTTGCCGTTCAAACGAGCAAGCGGCTAGAAATCGCCGCCGAAGTCTCCGCCGAAATCACCGCCAAAGTCGCCGAGACCGCCAAAGTCCCCGAACCCACCGAAGCCGCCGCCAAGGTCCTCCACGGCGGCGCCGGGGTCCTCCAGCATGGCGCCCGGGTCCTCAATGCCAGTGGCGTCGGAGACCATCGCGCCGGGATCGAAGCCGCTGGCGCCGAGGAAGGCGTCGGCGATCATGCTGCCGACCATCACGCCAGCGATGGTGCTCAGGAAGCTGCCGGCCATGAAGCCGCCCATGCCCATGCCGCCACCCGTGCCGTTGCCGGCGGGCATGCGGTTCCAGGTGCGCTCCAGCGCGCCGGGGTTGCGCATCTCGGCGCGCGTCGCCACGCGCGCCAACGCTCGCGGGTCATCGCCGGCGGAGGCAGCGGCGCGGCGCTCCGTCTCCGGCAGATCATGCGTCAGCTCCTGCAGCACCAGATTGCGCTGCTCTGGCGTCAACTTGGCGAAGGCCTCGGCGTGGACCTCCTCGATGGTTTCCGGCGGGGCGGTGCGCACCAGGTAGCGGTAGCGCTCGACCGCCTGCTCGTCTTCGGACAGTTCTCGCCGGCTGCGGGAAGCAGTTGGTTGTGTGCGGGCCGGGGCGGCCGGTTCGTCGCCGCCGCCAAGAATACGCTTGAAGAAATCCATGGCTGTACCTCCCTCAATGTCCACAGGCAATGTGGGTTGTACAGGGCAAACGCCGATGGTCAGGAGGGGGTTCCTCGCTGCGTGCGCCGGTCGCCTCGCGTTGCGTAGTCTGGGACACCATAAGGGGGACGGCGTTGGCGCCATCCCCCTTAACGTTGTTCTGACCGGAGCCCGGCCTACTGGCAGACCCACTCGCTCTTGCGGCCCTGCTTCCACATCCACGCCGCAGCGTTGGCGTTCGCCTGCGGGTCGAAGATGTCCTGATCGCCGTAGGGCGTGGACTTCCACGTCGAGCGGATGAACTGGAAGAGGCCGTACGAGCCGGACGGATTGACGGCGTACGGATCGAGGTTCGATTCGCATGTCGCCACGCGCAGCATGGCCCCCCGGTCTTGTCCGTACTTGTCAGCAGCGGCGTTGATGTACTTCACGATCTGCTTGCGCGAGTAGTTCTCCTGCTTGCCGGTGCCTTGCCCGTTCGGCGCGGGGTTGTCCGGGTTCTCGAGGAAGGAGTTGGAAATCCAGCCGACGTAGTCGCCATAGGTGACGCGCTGGAAATCGCCTTCCATTACCCCGGTCAGGATCACGCGGCTCCCCGCCGGCACCACCACAATCGGTTCCTCGTTGGCGCTGGGGCCGGCGCGCAGGCTGAGGTCGGCGTTGACGAAGGCCACGCCAGAGCCCGGCTTCGGTTCCTTGGTGTTCACCTGATCGCTAAGCGGCTTCTCGTCCTCAACCGGGATCGGCTCGCTCATCTGGTCGGCTTGAGCCCAACCCCAGACCTCCTTGTAGTTCACGGAGATCCAGCCGTCCTTGTACTCGCCCGTGCGATTGAGCGAGCTCCCCGCCGGCACCGTGAAGACAAGGCCATATTGGGAGCCCGGGCCATCGCGCACCGGCATGTCCACCAGCACGTAGGCGGGGCCGTTCAGCGCCAGCGGGGGCTCGGGCGTGGGCGTGGGGGCTGGGGTCGCCTCTGGCGCCGGAGCAGGCTCAGCAGCCGGGGTTTCCGTGGCCGGGGCCGCCAGCGTCTGGGTCGTGACATCGGCGGGCGGCGGCGTGGAGGCTTCAACCGGGGCGGGAGCCGGCGCTGCGGCCGGATCGGCAGCCGGATCGGCGGTGGTTTCGCCGGTCTGCACCGGCGGCTGCGTCACCGTGGCGCTGATCACCTGCGGGTCCGGGGAGAGGATCTGCTCCTGTCCATCGGTGGTCGCCGGGGTGCTGACGGGGCCGGGCATGGTGTTGCCGGTCGCGGGATCGATCAGTTCCGGCTCGTTGTGATCAACCGGCGCAGCGGGATCGGTGGCGACAGCAGCATCGACCGGCGCGGCGGTGTCCACGGCTGGTTGCCCATCGGCCGGCGCATCGATCTGCTCGACAACGGGGTCTGTGTCGGGGCTGACCGGAGCATTCGGATCGTTGCTAGCGTTCGCGTCCACTGGCGCAATCGCTTCATCGGGGTCGGTTTGCGCGGCATTTGGGTCCGGTTCGGCGGCGGGGGGCGGCGCCTGCGTGACGCCGTTTTCGCCGCTCGCGTCATCGGCCACGACCGGCGGCTCCGCGACGAGCCCGTTGTCCACGGGTGCATCCGGAGCTGGCGCGGCCTGATCGACCGGAGCCACGTCCTCACCTGGCGGCGCCAGTTCGGCATCGGTGAGTGGCGTTTCGCTGGCGTCCTGCGCGATGGGAACCTCGCCGTTCGCGAGATCCTCTGTTGTCTCCGGCGTGGCGTCCGCCTCGCCGGCCGGCGCGTCCTTGGTCAGTTGCATCGTTTCGCCGCGCATCCAGCCCGTGACGCCGTTGACGCTCACCGGGTAGAAGCCTTCGACCGGCGGGCCATCAACGGTGACGACCGTGCCCGGTTGCAGTAGCGCAAGCATGGGCGCGCCGGGATTCGGCGAATCATGCAGCGGGGTATCAATCGTCAGTACGCCGCTGGCGGCGAGCGCTGGCGCCACGGTGTAGACGGCAGCGCCAGCCACGCTGACGAACACCACGATGGCGCACAGACAGGCGGAAAAAACCCGAGACATTGGGCGGCTCCCCTTCCCTCCAACCCGCCGCAGCGGGCTTCGGTAGCCGCGTCACCCGGAGGCGACGACCGACGACCATGGCCCCCTCCCTCAAGAAGGCCGGTCGTGTCTTGGAACGCGGAGATTGCAGCGTCCGTTTCGGAGCGTACGAACGCTGGCGGGGGAGATGCAAAAGAATTCCGCTAATACGTGACCAATGGGGTGTCTTGCATGAATGTACGGACATCCTCCAGCGAAGGAAGTGAACTCTGCGCGCCGAGCTGGCAGCAGGCCATTGCGCCGATGGCGTTGGCGAACCGCCCGATCTCGTGCCAGTCCCAGCGCTGGGCCATGCCCCACGCCACACCGGCCACGAAGGCGTCGCCGGCGCCGGTCGGGTCCTCGACCGGGACCTGCCACGCGGGAATGCGGACGCGCTCGTCCTCCGTCACCAGATGGCACCCCTCTGCTCCAAGCGTGATCAGGCACGCGCGGAGGTTCTCGCCGCGCATCCGGTGCTGGAGCGCGGTGGTGGCGTCGGAGAGCGTCCACGTGCCAGTGACATCGAGGAGATCGCGCTGATTGGTGACGATGGCGTCGTGGCGCAGCGCCATCTCGAACGCGTCGGAAAGTTGCTCGTTGGCGAGGTAGGTGAGGCAGCCGAGCAACTGCGCGTTCGGCACGGTGTGCGCCGGCAGATCGAGCAGGAAACGGCGCAGCGGCGCATCCGCCACATCAATGACCAGCACATCTCCGCCGAACAGGCTGAAAATGTCGAGCTGGTCATGCCGGTGCAGCTGGGCGCCCTGCTGCCAGTAGATGGTGCGGTCCAGCGGCTCGCGGCTGACGATGATGGTGGCGAGGTCCGTAATCTCTCCCGGCTTGACGGTGACCCAGCGGGTGTCGATCCCCTCGGTCTCCAGCCCCTTGCGCACCAGTTCGCCCCGGTCGTCATCGCCGACGGCGGTGGCCAACCCGACATCGGCGCCAAGGCGGGCCAGCGCCACGGCGGTGTTGGTGGTGGTGCCGCCGGGCGCCGAGACCTCGTCGATGACGTCGGCCTGCTCGCCAACGCCCGGGTAGGTGGGCACAGCGATCAGGCGGTCCCACGACGACAGGCCGATGCAGCAGATGCGGGGGTGTTCGCGTCGCATCATGACCGCACCAGCACCACGCGCGCCGGGGCTCCGTCGCCGATAGCCAACTTCAGGGGCAGGCAGATCAGCTCGTACGGCCCCGCTGTGATCTGCGAGAGATCGAGCAGTTCAATGACTAGCACGTCGTTGCCGAGCAGGGTCAGGTGCGTCTCGCGGTTCTGCGGGCCAAACGTGCCCACCGAAAGGGAATCGGTCCCGACCAGCCGCACCCCGTGATCGACCAGCCACTGCGCGGCGTCCGGCAGCACCCCCACGTAATCCTCGCGGAATAGGACCGGCGTGACGCCGTCCCAACCTTCCCACTGGCGCGAGTTGCGGCTGCGCAGGATCAGGCGCTCCGTGCCGGTGGGGATGCCAGCGGCCTCCAGATCGGCGGCGCTGATCTGCGCGACATCATCCGGGATGTGCGTGACGTAACAGGGGCCGCACCAGCGCTCGACCGGGATTTCCAGCAGCTTGCGGCCGTCATCGATGAAGTGCCAGTTGGCGTCGACATGCGTGCCGGCGTGCGAGCTGAGCTGGAGCCAACTCACGTTCGCGCCGCTGCCAGTCGCGACGCGGCTGAGCGGGGTGACCTCGGTGGCGGGTTGACCGGGCCAGCCGGGAATATTCGGGCCGAAGGGTACGGTGACGTCGAACACCTGCGCTCCGGGAGCGAACGAACTCATGCGACCTCCTGCCTGAACCTGCTCGTACCTGTGTCATTAGGATACCCGGCAGGCTTCGCTGCGGAGCCGTATCATGCCGGGACGGCCAGTACTGATTGAAGGATGCAGGATGTCGCGGGCGGAAACGTTGACGGCGCGTGAACCGGAAATCCGGCGTCTCGCGCGCGAACTGGTTGCCACGCTTATGCCGTACGAGATGGCGGTGGAGGAAGCAGCCGAGCGCGTGCCCACGGCGCTGGAGCGCGAGATCGTGGCGCACTGCGTGGCCTCGGGGCTCTTCGCGCCGAACTTGCCTGTGGCGTTGGGCGGGCGGGGCTTCTCCTTGCGCGAGCAGGTCGTCATTGAAGAGGAAGTGGGGCAACTGACCAACTGGCTCTGGGCGGCGCTGTGGCGGCCGCCGAACGTGCTGGCGCAAGCGACGCCGGCGCAGGCGGAACGCTGGGTGGGGCCGTACACGCGGGGCGAGTTTCGCGGCTGCTACGCGATCACCGAGCCGGACGCCGGCTCTGATGTCTCCAACTTGAAGACGGTCGCCCGCCGCGAGGGCGACGGCTGGCGGATCAGCGGCGAGAAGTGGTTCGTCACCGGCGGCGATGTCGCCGCCTTCGCGCTGGTCGTCGCCGCGACAGAGACGCCGCAGGGAAGGGTGCCCACCATCTTCTTCGTGGCGCGGGATACGCCGGGGATGCAGTGGGGGCGGCAACCGGCGTTCACGAATCACGCGCTGTACGGACACCCTGAACTGACACTCGCAGATGTGGCCGTGACCGGGGCCGACGTGCTCGGCGCGGTGGGCGGCGGCATCTCGCTGACCCACGACTGGTTCCGCGAGGAGCGCCTGATGATCGCAGCGCGCTGCATCGGCGCGGCGCGGCGCTGTCTGGACGAGGCGCAGGCGTGGGCCCGGCAACGCGAGGCGTTCGGCGCGCCCATCAGCGAGTATCAGGCGGTGCAGTGGATGCTGGCGGACAGCGCCACCGAGTTGGCCGCTGCCCGGGCGCTGCTCTACCAGACCGTCGATGCCATGCAGGGCGGCCTCGACCCGAAGATTGCGCACGGGCGGGCGGCGATGGTCAAGCTGTTCGCCTCCGAGATGGTGGGACGGGTGGCGGACCGCGCCGTCCAGATACTGGGCGGGCGCGGCTATATGCGCGAGAACGCCATCGAGCGACTGTGGCGCGACACCCGCATCGACCGCATCTGGGAAGGCACCAGCGAAATGCAGCGCCTGATCGTGGCGCGGGCGCTGGAGCGGCGAGGCCTCGACGCCCTGCTGCAGGGCTGAGCCGGTGCCGGCCTACCCGTCCCCGCGCCCCGACTTGACGCCACTACTGCGCCCGCAGTCGCTGGCGCTGGTGGGCGCCAGCGCCACGCCCGGCACATTCGGGCACGCCTTGCTGCGGCAGGCGCTGGACAGTGGCTACGCGGGCCGGGTCTACCCGGTGAACCCCACGCGCGCCGAGATCGACGGCGTGCGCAGCTACCCCTCGCTGGCCGATCTCCCGGAGCGCGTCGATTGCGCCGTGCTGGCGGTAAGCGACACCCGGCTGGAAGCCGCGTTGCGCGAGGTGGTGGTGGCGGGCATCCCGGCGGCGGCGATCTTCGGGGCGATGGCGCTGCCGGATGACCCCGACCCGCTGCTAGAGCGGCTGCGCGCCATCGCGCAGGGGGCCGGGCTGGCGCTGCTCGGTGGCAACTGCATGGGTTTCTACAACGCGGTGGATCGCCTCTACGTCTCCGGCTACCCGGTGCGGGAGCGTGCGCCAGCGGGTGGCATCGCCTTCGTCAGCCACAGTGGCTCCTCCTTTTCGGCGCTGGCGAACAGTGGCCGCGATTTCCGCTTTTCCTATCTGATCTCGCCGGGGCAGGAGTTGGCGCTGACGGCGGCGGACTACCTGCGCTTCCTCGTGGCGCAGCCCGAAACGCGCGTAGTGGGGCTCTTCCTCGAATCGGTGCGTGACCCCGCCGGCTTCGTGGCCGCGCTGGCGGATGCCGCCGCGCGCGATGTGCCGGTGGTGGCGCTGAAGGTGGGCCGCTCCGAGCAGGGGCGGCGGCTGGCGCTGGCGCACAGCGGCGCGCTGGCCGGTTCGGATGCTGCGTTCTCTGCGCTCTGCGAGCGCTGGGGCGTGCTGCGCGTCGATTCGCTGGACGGGATGGGCGACGCGCTGGAGCTGCTGGCCGCGCCGCGCCGCGTGCACGCCGGTGGGCTGGCGCTGGCCGGGGATTCCGGCGGCGAGCGCGCCATGATCGTGGACCGCGCCGCCGCCATCGGGGCGCCGTGGGCCACGCTGGGTGAGGGGACGCTGGCGGCCATCGGGGCGGCGTTGGAGCCGGGCTTGCAGCCGGGGAACCCGCTCGACATGTGGGGCACGGGCGACGACTGGCCCCGCCGCTACGAAGCCTGCCTCACCGCCATGGCGACCGACCCCGCCGTCGGCGCGACGGTGCTGGCCGTCGATCTGGTGCCTGGCAGCCGCCTTGCGCCCGACTACATCGATGTCGTATTGCGGGTGGGCGAGGCGACCGGCGCGCCGCTGGCGGTGCTGGGCAACATGAGCACTACCATCGACCGCGCCTTCGCGCAGCGCCTGCGCGAGGGCGGCGTGCCGGTGCTGATGGGCACCGACACCGGCCTGCGCGCGTTGGCCTACGCGCTGACGCGGGGGGCGGTGGCGCCGCTGGATGGGCAAGAGGTCTCGCCTACAGAGTTGCCGTCCAGGGAGCCCTCACGTCCTACCGGAGAGCCCTCACCCCCAACCCCTCTCCCGATGCGCGGGAGAGGGGAGCCGGTTGGTAACGTCGGGGTGGAATGCTCACGCCATGGACCTGACGCCGACGCGGGCGCGCGGAGCGAAAGCCCCTCTCCCGCGCATCGGGAGAGGGGTTGGGGTGAGGGCCAACCCTCGATAGACGAGGTCGCGGCCAAGCGGGTGCTAGCGGCTTACGGGATTCCCGTAGTCCGCGAGCGGCTTGTTGAAACCGAAGCTGATGCGCTGGCGGCCGCCCACGATCTGGGCTGGCCGGTGGTGCTGAAGAGCGCCGCGCCGGGGCTGCTACACAAGTCCGATGTGGGCGCGGTGTACCTGCATCTCGCGGACGCGGAGTCCGTTGCTGCCGCCTATGCCGATCTGGCGGCGCGCTTCGGGCCGCGCGTCGTGGTGCAGCAGCAGATCGATGCGCGTGAGATGGTCGAGCTGTTCCTCGGGATGAGCCATGATCCGGAGTTTGGGCTGCTGCTCAGCGTCGGATTGGGCGGCGTCTGGGTGGAGGCGCTGGGGGCCGTGACACACGCGCTGCCGCCGGTGGACGCGGCGCTGGCCGGGCGGATGCTGGCCCGGCTGCCGGGCGTGAGGTTGCTGAACGGCGGGCGTGGGCGGCGGGCGGTGGATCGCGCGGCGGTAATCGCCGCCATCGTCGCCTTCAGTGAAATGGCCTTGGCGCTCGGGGACGAGGTTGCCGAGATCGATATCAACCCCTTGTTGGCGGGGCCGGATGGCGTGGTCGCCGTCGATGCCCTGATCGTGCCGCGCAATGCTGCGCTGGCGAACGTTGCTCATGGAGGAGCCGAACGATGACGACGGAAGCTGTGCCCGTGCCGGGCGTGGATGTGCAGGTGGCGTACAACGTCCCGGCGACGATGCGCGACGGTGTCACGCTGTATGCGGATGTCTACCGGCCGGCCGGCAACGGGCCGTGGCCGGTGATCCTGATGCGCCTGCCCTACGACAAGACCAGCGCCGAAAACATCTCCTACACCGACCCGTCGTGGTACGCGCGACAGGGCTACCTCGTGGTGGTGCAGGACGTGCGCGGCCGCTGCGCCTCCGAGGGGGAGTTCACCCCCTTCCAGTACGAGGCCGAGGATGGCTACGACACTATCGAGTGGGCGGCGCACTTGCCCGGCGCGAACGGCAAGGTGGGGATGTACGGCTTCTCCTACGCCGGCGCCACCCAGTTGATGCCAGCCACGCTGCGCCCGCCGAGCCTCGTCACGGTCTGCCCGGCGATGACCGCCTCGCAGTATTACGACGGCTGGACCTATCAGGGCGGCGCGCTCTCACTGGCCTTCATCCAGTCGTGGGCGACGCAACTTGCTAGCGGCGACGCCCGCCGCGCCAAAGATGCGGCGTCGCTGGGCGGCATCGACGCGGCGTTCGCTGGCATCGGCGGCTGGAACTGGATGCTGCCGCTGACGGCCTACCCGGCGCTCGGCGGCGAGTACGGCGGCTACTACCACGTCTGGCTGGCCCACCCGACCTACGACGACTACTGGCGGCAGTGGAGCATCGACACGGACTACAGCCGCCTGACCACGCCCGCGCTCCACGTGGCGGGCTGGTACGACATCTTCCTCGCCGGGTCCGTGCGCAATTTCCTCGGGATGCAGGCCGGGGCCGGCAGCGAGGAGGCGCGGGCGAACCAGAAACTGGTGATTGGGCCGTGGGTACACATGCCGTGGGCTCCAGTCGATGACTCCGGAGCCATCTGCGGACCCACGGTTGTCGATGATCTGCAACTGCGCTGGTTCGACCGCTTCCTGAAGGGCGCGGAGAACGGGGTGGCGGGGGCGCCGGTCTCCATCTACGTGATGGGCGCCGAGGAATGGCGCGACTACCCGAGTTGGCCGCCGCCGGGCGTCGAGCAGGCGACGTGGTATCTGCACTCCGGAGGCCGCGCCAATTCGCGCTTCGGCGATGGCGCACTTTCGATGGACGCGCCGGGGGCGGAGCCAGCGGACATCTTCACCTACGACCCGGCCTACCCGAACCCCAGCCTCGGCGGACACTCCTGCTGCTTCGGCTTCGTGGCGCCCATGGGGCCGGCGGATCAGCAGGCGGCGGAATCGGGCAACTTCGTCCTTGTCTACACCACACCGCCGCTGGCGGAATCGGTCGAGCTGCTGGGCGAGGCCAGCGTCATCCTGTACGCCGCCACCACGGCAGTGGATACCGACTGGACGGCGCGGCTCTGTCAGGTGCACCCGGATGGCCGCTCCATCAACCTGAAGGAGGGGATCATCCGCGCGCGCTACCGCGAAAGCCTGAGCGAGCCCTCGCTGCTGGAGCCGAACCGGGTCTACGAGTACGAGATCCCGCTGGGGCCGGTCGGATTCCACATTCCGGCGGGGCACGCGTTGCGGGTCACCATCTCTTCCAGCGATTTCCCGCAGTGGGACCGCAACCTGAACACCGGCGCCGCGCCCTTCATCGAGAACCTGACGGCGGCGATTCCGGCGCGGCAATCGGTGCTGCACAATGCGGAGCATCCCTCGCGGCTGGTGGTGGATGTGTTGCGGGGAGGATGAGTTTGTGGGTAGTCGGTGTCGCCGAATGAGGCAGACTGTGTGCGCCCTCGCTACCGTGATGTCGTGTTCCTCCTAACATCGCTTTCCTTTGCCACCCCGATGTCATCCCGACGAAGGAGGGATCGACCACCCCCAACTCCCGGGTACTCGGCGCCCGTCGTTCCGTCCTCAACCGCCGGGGTGGCTAGCGGAAAGCTGGGCCGTGGTGGCGAGGTTGGGGGTGCGCGATCCCTCATCTGCGGATTCGGGATGACATCATGGTGGGGGAGGTCGCGGCGGGGCGCGGAGAGCTGGGGCCGTGACCTTGGAGTTGAAGGCGCCCGGTCCCTCCTTCGTCGGGACGACATTGGGGTGGCGGGATCGCGCGGTAGGAGTCGTAGAGCAGCTTTGGGACGGCAGAAGGCGGCGGCATCGAGCAGGCGTCTGCCCGGAGACGGAAGACTTCGGATACCCTCCGGGTTGCAGGCCACTATCGGGCTGATGACCCCGCCGAAATGGGCTGTTGAACAGGAAAAGGAACCTTCCATGACAGAGAGCATCCCCTCCAGCGTGATCGTTGTGGGGGGCGGGATCATTGGCAGCGGCATCGCGTACGAGCTGGCGAAGCGCGGCGTGAAGGTGACGCTGATCGAGCGCGGCCGCGTCGGTGGCGAAGCCTCGTGGGCGTCCGCCGGCATCATCTCGCTGCCGCACCGCCCGTGGACCCTGCCGGAGCAGGTGGAGCTGGGGCGTATCAGCCTTGAGGTGTACCCGGAACTGGTCACCACGTTGGAGGAGATGACCGGCATCGGCATCGACTACCGGCGGCCCGGTGAGTGGGCCATCGCCGTGGACGAGGAGCACGCCGCCGAGGAGGATGCCGTTGCGGAGTGGCAGCGCGGCCTTGGGCTGGACGTGGAGGACGTAACGCCGGAGGAGGCGCGGCGGCGGGAGCCCGCGCTGCCAGAAACACTGGTGCGCGCCCGCTTTCACCCCGGCGTTGGGTCGCTGTCGGTGCACCGCTTGACGCAGGCGCTGGCGGCGGCGGCGAAGCAGCACGGCGCAACCGTGCTGGAGGAAACCCCGGTTGGCGGCGTGATGCGGAGCATCGGGCCCGGGAGCGGGGATGACCGCGTGACCGGCGTTCGCCTGCAGGACCGCGACCTGAGCGCCGATCTGACGATTCTGGCGACCGGTGCGTGGACGCGTTTGTTGGGTGAGACCATCGGGCTCACGCTGCCGATCATGCCGGTCAAGGGGCAGCTGATCGCCTTCGCGAACGCGCCGCTGCGCCCGGCGCGCGTGATCTCCGGCCACGGCGGCTACGTGCGGCCCCGCCCGGATGGCACGACGATGGTGGCGGCCACCGAGGAATACGCCGGCTTCGACCGCCGCATTACCGGCGACGGCGTGGCGTGGCTGCTGGAGCTGGCGCGCACGCTCTGCCCGGTGCTGCTGGAGGGCGAAATCGCGGAGACATGGACCGGCCTGCGCCCCGGCTCCGAAACGAACGACCCGCTCATCGGGCCGCACCCACGCTACGACGGCCTGTGGGTTACCGCCGGGCACTTCCGCACCGGCGCCAAGGAAGGCCCGGGCACCGCCCTGACCGTGGCAGAGGCGATCACCACCGGCCAGATCCCGGAGGTGCTGCGCCCCTTCGCGCCGACCACGGGGCCGGTGGAGGCGTGAGTAGCCCCACCCGCAGTGTGCTGGCGACGCCCGGCTCCAGCGCGCGCATGATCGAGAAGGCGCTGGCTAGCGCCGCCGATGTGGTGATGATCGATCTGGAAGATGCGGTCGCGCCCGCCGAGAAGGCGGCGGCGCGCGAAACCGTGGCGGCGGCGCTGCGCGACGGCGACTGGCGTGGGCGGCCGCGCACGTTCCGCATCAATGCCCTCGACACGCCGTGGTTCGCGCGCGACCTCCTGACGGTCTTCGACCTCGCGGAGGGGCAGATCGACCTGATCGTGCTGCCCAAGGCGAGCAATGCGGTGGACGTGCTGACTGTCGCCGCGATCCTGCACTCGCTGGAGGCGCCAGACCGCGCCGAGCCGATCCGGCTCGACGTGCAGATCGAGAGCGCCGCCGGCCTCGTGCACTGCGAGGCGATTGCCACCTCGCACGCTCGTGTCGCCTCGCTGGTCTTCGGGCCGGGCGATTTCGCGGCCACGGTGCGCATGCCACTGGCCGCCATCGGCATGCCGGACCCGTGGGACGCGGCCTACCCCGGTCACCGCTGGGACTACGCGCTGCAGCGCATCCTCGTGGCGGCGCGCGCGGCGGGGGTGCAGGCCATCGACGGGCCGTACGCCGATTTCCGCGATCTGGACGGGTTTCGCCGCTCCTGCCTCGTGGCGCGGGCGCTCGGGTACGACGGCAAGTGGTGCATTCACCCGGCGCAGGTTCCGGTCGCCAACGACGTCTTCGCCGCCACAGTGGAGGAGATCGCGTGG
>JASGGF010000128.1:0-12263 GCA_047605145.1 Thermomicrobiales bacterium
ATCTTGGAGGCATCCGGGTCCACGAAGCGAGGCGCCGTGTTCTGCCACTGCAGGTTCATGGCCGCCTTGCCCTGCTGGAATGCGGCCACGCTCTCGTCGAGGTCGTTGGAGAGCGCGCCCTCGACCGCCCACGGCAGGAGGGACTTCAGGTACTCGATGGAGTTGACGCCCGCCTCGGAGGCCATGGTCGGCTGGTAGTTGTCGTCGTAGTAGTAGCCGCCCATGGAGCCGAACACGTTCAGGTGGGTGCAGAGCAGCTGCACGCCGCGCTTCCCCATGATGGTGATGCCGGCCACGCCCTCAGCAGACTTGGCCTCGTGGACCGCCTGCGCGGCCTGCGCCAGCTGGTCCCACGTCTGCGGCGCCTCCAGCCCCAGCTCCTCGAAGATGTCCGTGCGGTAGTACATGCCGAACACGGCGGTGATGAAGGGCAGGCCGTAGAGGGTGCCGTCCCACATCGACTGCTCTTCGAGAATGCGCGGCATGAAGTCTTCGAGGTCGAGCACGGCGGGATCGGTCTCCGCCACGAACTCATCGACCGGGGCCAGCCAGCCCTGACCGCCGTACTGCCCCATCCAGACGCAGTCCACGTGAACCAGATCCTGCTCGCCCGTCTGCTGGGAGAGGGCGGTCAGTTGCTGCTCTTCGAGGTTCGGGTAGGGGAGGATGTTGTAGTTGACCGTGATGCCGGTGGCCTCGGTGAACTCCGGCGTCAGCTTCTGGATGAGGTCCGAGCGAGCCTCGGCGACCAGCGAGACGTTGATCGTCGTGCCGTCCCACTCCTTGCTCAGCTTGCCGAAACGCGCCTCCTGCGCGAACGCACGTCCGCTGCGCCAGTGCGTGCCCAGCCCCGCCGCCAGCCCGAGCGCGCCCGCGCCTTGCAGCAACCGCCGCCGGGAGCTTCGCGTGTCCGGATAGAGCACCCCATTGCGACTTCGCATGATCCTGCCTCCGTGCATTCGTGCCTGCATCGCTGCAGCATTGCCGTTCGTGCGGCCAAAGGCGCCCTCGTCGCGCCGGTGGCCGCGCTGGTGGCGGGACCTTCCCGCCGTCTGGCCTGAGTTAGGGATTGGGCTCCACGCCCGTCGCGCCGCGCCGCCACGCGCCATCCGGCGCCAGCGCGTCAAGCGCGATCAGGCAGCCGCCGAGCGGGTGGTAGAAGTCGGGTTTGCCGCGCGCGAAATCGACCTCCTTGCGCACGCCCTCGCGGGTCAGGGCCGGGTACCAGCCGCCGAGCGCGCGGTCGATCTGATGGTCCAACGCGTACTGCCACGAGGCGTCGTACCAGCGGCGGAACGCGGCTTCGCCAGTCTGGCCCAGCATGGCCGCCGCCCCGCCGATGGCTTCGCTGATCGTCCAGTGGAACTTGTCGCTGTCCACGATGGAGCCGTCGAGGTCGAATGCGTAGAGGAAGCCGCCATGCTCCGCGTCCCACGCGTGCTCCACCGCCGCGTCGAAGAAGCTCCGTGCCGCCGGCATCGCCCACTCGGTCGGGCGCTCGCGTTCCAGCAGCACCAGCAGCTTGGCCCACTCCAGCAGGTGCCCGCTGAGCACGCCGTAGGGGCGGATGAGGTGGTGGGGCGTCGCCTTGTTGTAGAGCAGGTTCGCCTGCCACCCCGCGTCGTAATGCTCCCAGAGCAGGCCCTGCGTCTGCTGCGGCAGGTCCACCGCCACCCGCCGCGCCAGCGTCTCGGCGCGGTCGAGGTAGAAGGTCTCGCCGGTGGCCGCGTAGGCCGCCAGCATCGCCTCCGTCATGTGCATGTTCGCGTTCTGGCCCCGGTACGGGTCGATGGTCGACCAGTCCTCGCTGATCTCGTCGACGTAGAGGCCGTCCGCCTCCCGCCAGAAGCGTGTTTCCAGCGTTTCGCTGATGTCGTTGAGGAGGTCGCGCGCGTCAAACCCGCAGGCGATGGCGGTGGCGGCGGTCAGCAGCACGAAGGCGTGCCCGTAGGCCTGCTTGGAGCGGTCCGCCGGCTCGCGGCCGGAGAGCACCCACCAGTAGCCGCCGTGGATCGGGTCGCGGTGCGCCTCGCGCAGGAAGCGCAGGCCGTGTTCGACGGCGGCGCGGCAGGAACCATCGGCGCAGAGGCCGTAGTGGTCGGCCAGCGCGAAGCTGTTGGTGTAGCGGCAGGAGCCGACGAGGTGGCGCGTCTGCGCGTCGAAGATCGACCCGTCGTCCGCAATCCCGGTGATGAAGCCGCCCGTCTCGCGGTCTACGCTGCGCGGCAGGTAGAAGTCGATCAGGGCCTGCGCCTGCCCGCGCAGGAAGGCGGGATCGGCGTAGCCGGTGGACGCCATGGGGTTCGCGTCCGGAGACAACGTGTCGGTCATCGTGCGTGTCGCCTCATGCCTCATTGCGGCTGCGTCGCCGCCTGCTCGTTGGCCAGCGCGGCCAGCCGCCCCTGCCGGTCCGTCCCCTCGGGCGCATCCACCAGTTGCAGCGCCCGCTCCAGCCGCTGCTCGAAGCGGTCGAGGTGGTGATCCATCGCCGCCCGCGCCGCCACGGGATCGCCCGCCGCGACTGCCGCGAAAATTTCCTCGTGCCCCTGCATGGAGTAGGTGACGACATCCGGGTCGCGTCGCATCGTGACCATGCTGCCGATGCGCCAGACCTGACTGATCGGTGCGATCAGCACCCGCAGCAACTCGTTGCCGCTGGCCCCGATCAGCGCGTCGTGGAAGGCGATGTCGGCGGCGTTGTACGCCTCCGGGTCGCCCATGCTGGCGCGCTGCTGCTCCATGATCTCCGCCAGAATCGCCAGATCCTCCGGCGTGCGTTGGCGGGCGGCGCGCTCCGCCACCTCCAATTCGACCATGCGCCGGATGTCGAACAGATCGGGCAGGAGATCGTCGATCAGGCCCGCTTCGGTGCGGATCTGCAACAGGTCGGCGTCCATCTCCCGCCAACGGGCGCGGGGCAGCACCACGCTGCCGAGCCCGTGCCGCACCTCGATCAGGCCTACCCCTGCCAGCCGCGCCACCGCCTCGCGCACCACCGTGCGGCTCACCGCGTAGCGCTCGCCGAAGACTTGCTCGGTCGGCAGCACGCTGCCGGTGGGGTAGCGCCCGGTGATGATGTCGCTGGCGATGTCGATCACGACCGCATCGGCGCGGCGGCGGGGCTTCATGACGTCGGAGGCCTCACGCATGGTGGATTTACCCATGATGTATGATGTCATACGACTGGAACGGTAGCAACCGGCGCGGAGGCTGTCAAGACGCCGCGCCGGGCAATAGCGGGGTGGCCGGTAGCACCGGCGGCCCGGTGGGCGAGGGGGCGAATGGCAGGGATAGGGGCAGCGGCAACGGCAGCGCAGGAGAACGTGATGCGGATCGCCATCGGGAATTTCCCGGTGGCTTCGGAGGAGCGGTTGACCTTCGCCAAGCAGCTGGGGCTGAACGGCGTGGTGCTGAACACGCCGCAACTGCCGGCCACCCAGCGCTGGGAGTACATGGACATTCCGCACGAGGCGCAGCGTTGGGAGTTTCTCGATCTGGTTGAGCTGCGCACCCGCTGCGAGAACCACGGCTTGCGGCTGGAGGCGATCGAGAACGTCCCCATCAATTTCTACGACAAGATCATGCTGGGGCTGCCGGGGAAAGAGGAGCAGCTGGAGAACTATCAGGCGATCATCCGCAACATGGGCGCGGCGGGCATCCCCATCCTTGGCTACCACTGGATGCCGAACACCGTCTGGCGCACCTCCTTCTCCACGCCGGGCCGGGGCGGCGCGGAGTGCACCGCCTTCGACATGGCGCTGGTGGAAAACGCGCCGCTGACCCACGGCCGGGTCTTCGACGCGGACGAGATGTGGGCCAACTACGAGGCCTTCATCCGCGCGGTGATGCCGGTGGCGGAGGAGGCCGGGGTGACGCTGGCGCTGCACCCGGACGATCCCCCCGTGCCGATGCTGGGCGGCATCGCCCGCCTGTTCGGCACGCGCGCCGGGCTGGAGCGCGCCTTCGCCATCGCCCCCAGCGCGAACCACGGCCTCGATCTCTGCCTCGGCTCGTGGTCGGAGACGGGCGAGGATGTGATCGAGACGATCGAGCACTTCGGGGCGCTGGGGCGGATCGTCTACATCCACTTCCGCGATGTGCAAGGGACGGTGCCGGCGTTTCAGGAGTGCTTCCTCGGCGAGGGCAATTACGACCCGGTGGAGGTGATGCTGGCCCTGAAGCGCGTCGGCTTTACCGGCTTCATCCTCGATGACCACACGCCGCGTGTGGTCGATGACACGCTGTGGTGCCACCGCGGCCGCGCCCACGAAACCGGCTACCTGCAAGGGCTGTTGGCGGCGGTGGAGCGGCTGGCGCCGGGGTGAACTCCTAGGCTCTCAAGGCAGAGAGCAAAGATGCCGCAGCGGCGCATAGGTGATGTCCTGAGCTTGTCGAAGGACCTCGTCGCCGACCGCGCCGGTTCGCATCCTGCCACGCGGTTGCCGGGGAGCGCGCCAGGGCATGGCGCATCGCGGTGGCAGGCGGAGAGCCAGGCCGTGGTGGCGGAGTTGGGGGTGGTCGATCCCTCCTTCGTCGGGATGACATCGGGGTGGGGTAGGTCGCGGTGGGGCGCGGAGAACTGGCGCCGTGGTGGCGGAGTTAGGGGTGGTCGATCCCTCGGCTGCGGCTCGGGATGACACCGTGGTGGGGATGACGGGGTGAGGGCGCGGAGAGGACGACGAGATCCCTCGACTTCGCTCGGGATGACGACAGGTCGGGGATGACGACGAAGCGTCAAGCACGGCGGAGCGTGACTGACGACGGGACGGGGATAGCGACGAGAACGCGAAGGGGCACATAGCCATGCGGCTGGAGAACAAGGTCGCCATCATCACGGGTGGCGCGCAGGGGATCGGGCAGGCGTGCGTCGAGAAGTTCGTGGCGGAAGGCGCGCGGGTGGCGCTGCTCGATATCGATGAGCCGCGTGGGCGAGAAGAGGCCGTGCGCTGGGGCGATGCGGCGCGCTTCATCCGCTGCGATATCACGCGGGAGGCGGAGATCGTGGCGGCGGTGGCGGAGACCATCGAGGCGTTTGGCGGCCTCGATGTGCTGGTCAACAACGCCGGGGTAAACACCTACTTCGACGCCACCACCATGACCGAGGACGAGTGGGAGCAGGTCTTTGCAGTGGACCTGAAGGGCGCCTGGCTCTGCTGCAAGCACGCGCTGCCGCACATGCGGGCGCAGGGCAGCGGCGCTATCGTCAACATCGCCTCGCTGCACGCCTTCATGACCACCTACAACATGTTCCCCTACGCCGCCGCGAAGGCCGGGATGGTGGGGATGACGCGCAGTCTGGCGCTGGACTACGGCCCCGAGCAGATCCGCGTGAACGCAATCTGCCCCGGCTGGACTCGCACGCAGCTGGTCGATGAGTGGTTGCAGTTGCAGCCGGAGGGGCAGGCCGCCGAGCAACGTGTGCTCGATCAGCAGCCGCTGCGCCGCATGGCGACGCCGCTGGAGATCGCCAACTTCGTCGCCTTCGTGGCCAGCGACGAAGCCAGCTTCATCACCGGCGCCGCGCTGCTCATCGACGGCGGGCTCAGCGCGCGCTTCGCGAACTGACGCCGGCGGGAGTTCAGGGCGCACGGGACACGTCGCTTCGAAGTCGCCGCCAGCCCCTACAGGTGATGTCCTGAGCTTGTCGAAGGACTCCGTCGCCGGTCACCAAACGCCGCGTTCATCAGCGGCGTGCAAAACGCGTGTCGTCTCGACCGAAGTGGAGAGACCTCGTCCGTCGTCATGTGAACGCCAACGATGAGTTCCCTCGAATTCGCTCGGGAGGACACGATTTCGGCACGCCGTGTTCATGCGCCACGTTGCCTGTCGTTGCGGACGAGGGCGCACCCTCACGGGACGTGGCGGCAGGATGCGAACCCGTGCGACCGGTGACGAGGTCCTTCGACAAGCTCAGGACACACCCGGAGGTGGCTGCGGCATCGACAACGCTCTGCCCCGGACGAGGCGCCACCTCGAACCACGGGCGAACTACGCGTGCTGATGACCGCGTATCGCCACTGTGGCATCCTGCGCGTACATCGTGTCGTCATCCTGCGCCCGCAGGCGCAGGATTTCGTTGAAGGAGCCTGCCCCATGCCGCCACTGCGCGCGGAAACCATCGCCGAAAACGGCCTCGTCGCCATCGTCCGCCTCGATGACCTCTCGGCGGCGGTCCCGCTGACCGAGGCGCTGCTGCGCGGCGGGGTGAAGAGCGTGGAGTTCACGTTTACCAATCCCCTCGCGGGCCGCGTCATCGAGGAGGTGCGCGGCGCGCTGGCCGGGCGCGCGGCCATCGGCGCCGGGAGCGTGCTCGATTCGGAGACGGCGCGCATTGCCATCCTCTCCGGCGCGGAGTTCGTGGTGACCCCGGTGCTGAGCGTGCCGGTGATTGAGCTGTGCAACCGTTACGGCATCCCGACCGTGATCGGCGCCTTCACGCCCACCGAGATCCTGACGGCGTGGCAGGCAGGGGCCAGCTACGTCAAGGTCTTCCCCTCCACGGTCGGCGGCCCGCAGTATTTGAAGGATGTGCGCGGCCCGCTGCCGCAGGTGAAGCTGATCCCCACTGGCGGCGTCAGCCTTGAAAACGCCGCCGATTTCATCCGCGCGGGGGCCTCCGCGATCGCCGTGGGCAGCAATCTCGTGGACGCGAAAACCGTCAACGCCGGGGACTGGGCCACGCTGGAAGAGCGCGCCCGCCAGTTCGCGGCGGCGGTGGCCGGCGCGCGGTAGGGCCGCGCGGAGGGGGAGACGCACGGTGGATCTGCTGGACCAGTTGCTGGAGCATGATCAGTGGGCGACGACGACGCTGCTGGAGCAACTCGGCGTGCTCACCGAGGCGCAACTCGACCAGCCATTCGATATCGGCCACCGGACGATCCGGGCAACGCTGGCTCACCAGATCGCCGTCCTGCAGTTCTGGCTGGGCTTCATGACCGGCCAGCCCGCCCCGCCCCGGCCGGGACCCGCGGCGCTGGAGCACCAGATCGTGGAGCACGCCCGCTTGTACGCAGCCTTCGCACAGGTGGCGCGGCGCCTCCGTGACGAGGGCCGGCTCGACGAGACCTTCCCCGATCCCGCTGGCTACCCCATGACGTTCGGTGGCGGCATCCTGATGCTGGTGTTCCATCACGAGGGACACCGCGCGGAGGTGTTGCACATGCTCTCCCGCCTGAATGACCCGGCGCTGGCTACTCTCGAACTCGATCCCGGCTTGTGGGATTTCAAGCGCCGGGGTATTTCAGGCGACGATTGACTCCGATGATCGCGCAGCGCGGGAGAGCCGGACAGGAAGAAGGAGGCCCATCCCTCGCCAGCATCTGCTGGTGACGGATGGGCCTCCTTGCTGAAAAAACAGCGGTGCGGGTTGGTCGTTAGGACGCCGGGGTCGCCTCGGCGGCTTCCTCGTCCTCGTCTTCGTCACCCTCGTGCGGCGCGTCGCCGTGCTGCATGCCAGGGGTGACCACGTACCAGACCTCGCCCACGTCCTGGCCGTTGGTGTCGCCGGCAGCCTTGTCACCGGCGTAGTGGTAGAGCGGGATGCCGTTGTAGGCCAGCTGCTGCGTGCCGTCCGCGCGGTCGAAGGTGGTCAGCTCGCCGGTGATGCCGGCCGGCAGCACCGGGGCGCCGTCGGCGGTGGCCGCTGGCCAGTTGGCGGCGCAATCGCCGTCGCAGACGCTGGCGTTGGCGTCGGTGTCCTTGGTGAACAGGTAGAGCGTCATGCCGTTGGCGTCGGTGAGGAACGGCCCGAGGTCGTCGCTGAACCCGACGTGCAGGGTGCTGGCCGGAACCGGCGTGCCCTCGCCGGGCGCTGCGGCGTAGGGGCCGAACTCGGAGCCCGGCGCTACGACGAACCAGACACCGCCCTTGTCCTGACCAACGATATCGCCGGCGGCCTTGTCCTGATCGAACAGGTAGAGCGGAATCCCGTTGTAGGTCGCCTGCTTCACGCCATCGGCGCGGTCGATGCTGCCGAGTTCGCCCGGCACGCCTTCCGGCAGGGTGAGGCCCTCGGCCGTAACCGGCGGCCAGTGGACGGCGCACTCATCGAAGCAGACGCTGGTGTTCGCCTCGGTGTCCTTCGTGAACAGGTAGAGCGTCATCCCTTTCGCATCGGTCAGGAAGCTGCCCACGGCGGGATCCTGACTGACCTTGAGTTCGGCGGCATCCTCCGCCGCCGCGCCCCGCAGCAGCGGCGGCGCCAGGAGCATGAACACGGCCACGAGGACCAGCAATCGTTTCATCACGCGGATTCTCCCGGGCGGCCAGTGTGCAATCTGCCTGAGGGTGGCAATGGCGAGCCTGGTGGCCGCAACGGCAGGTTCGTCGCCGTTGACGGTATCGCGCTCGTCCGCCCGCCGAAACGGCGTTTCGTCTCATGCGCGTGTGGGACTTTCGTCGCAACCCTGACCTGCGTGATGGCTCCGCGAGAAATGCGCCGCCGGATCAGGGGCGGGGGGTGCGCCCGGCGCGGGAGGCGGCTGGCGCCGGCAGGCCCGCTTGCCGGGCTCGGGCGATGGCGTCGCGGCGGGAGGCGGCGCCGAGCTTGTCCAGAATGTGCCGCACGTGCCAGCTGACCGTGCGCGGGCTCAGGTAGAGCAGGTTGGCGATCTCGCGGTCGGTACGGGAATCCAGTAACAGCTGCAGCACATCTTCCTCGCGCGGCGTCAGGTCGATGGGTGGGGTGTCGACGTCGTGCTGCGCCGGGCGCTCGTCATCCTCCGGGGAGACCGAGAGCGCCAGGCGCAGGGAGGCGTCGAAGGGCTGCTCGCGCCAGGCCGCCAGCGTGTCTGCCGCGGCGGCGGGGCCCAGGCGCGCGATCGCGGTGGCCGTATCGCGTTCGTGACGGTCCAGGTCTGTCGGGAGCAGCAGGTGGTACCCGGTGCGTTCCCGCATACTGGCCGCCATCGCGAAGAGCGGCAGCGCCAGTGCGTCGGCGCCGCGCGCGGTCAGGGCGCTGGCAATGCCGGAAAGCGCGTCGGCGATCAACCGGAGCTCGCCCTGCCCGTCGCTCCGCTGCAGCGCCGCCTGGTAGCGGGCGATGGCGTGCGTGTAATAGCCCTGATCCCGCGCGATGTCGCCGAGGTCGATCAGGATGCGGCATTCGGCCAGTTCCAGCCCGGCGGCGCGGCAACGGCGCAAGGCCGCCTCGCCCCAGGTGGCGGAGGCTTCCAGCGCGCCATCGGCCCGGGCCGCCACGCTCAGGTTCGCTTGCGCGCGGGCGGCCACCGCCGCCTGCAGCGTGGCATCGGCAATCTGCGGCGCCAGCGCCAGCGCCTCCTCCAGGTGGGTCGCGCCTGCTGCGTGGTGGCCGGCGTAGACCTCCGCCACGCCATACGAGATCAGCGCATTGGCCAGGTCAAAGGGCGAGCCATCCGCGCGCGTCTGGGGCAGGATCTGCGCGAAGGCGGCGATCGCCTGCTCGTGATCGCCGCGCACCATCAGCAGTTCAGCGGCGGCCACCTGCAACATGGCGCGTTCCAGCGGCGGCAGGTCCGCCTGCTCCGCCTGCGCCAGGGCCCGCGCCAGCCAGGCGGCGCCTTCCTCGAAATGGCCCCCGGCGAACATGAAGATATAGGTTGCGGCCACCAGCCGGGCGAAGGCTGGCGCCGGGCCAGCTTCTTCCAGCCAGCTCAGCGCCGCGCGAATGTTGTCGAGATCCGCCGCCAGCAGGGACATGGGCGCCTGCGTGGCGCGCGTGGTGATGAGCGGGCGCAGGCGCCAGGCCAGATCCAGGAAGAAGCGGGCGTGGGCGGCATTGGTGGCGGTCTGCTCGGGCTCCGAGAGCTGGCCGATGCCGAACTCGCGGATCGTTTCCAGCATGCCGTAGCGCAGTTGGCCATCCAACCCCGGCGACACCACCAGCAGGCTGTGATCGACGAGGGCGGCCATGTGATCCAGCGCGGCGATATCGAGACTCCCCTGGGCCGCCGTGTCCACCAGCGCCATGGAGGCATCGAGCGTGCAGCCGCCGGCGCAGATCGCCAGCTGCCGGAACACGCGCTGTTCCGCCGGGGAGAGCAACTCGTAGCTCCAGGCGATGGCGTCACGCATGGTGCTGTGCCGGTGCGGGGCATCGGCCGGCCCGGCGGTGAGGAGGGGCAGGCGATGGGTGAGCTGCTGCTGCAGCCGCGCCAGATCGAGCACCTTGACCCGCGCCGCCGCCAGCTCGATCGCCAGAGGCAGGCCATCCAGCTGGCCGCAGATGACGGCGACCAGCGGCGCCGTGGTGGCGTCGAGCGTGAAGCCCGGCTGGTGCTCCCGCGCGCGGTCAACGAACAGGCGGCCTGATTCGGAGGCCAGAACTTCCGCCGGGGAAGCGGTTGCGGCCGCAATCGGCATCGTGGGCACCGGCAGTTCGCGTTCACCGCGCACGCGCAGCGGCGCCCGGCTGGTGACCAGGATGGCGGATTCCGGCGCCACGGCGGCCAGCCAGGCCACCACCGGCGCCGCCGGCAGGATCTGCTCGAAGTTGTCCAGCACGATCAGGCGGCGCGTGGTGTGCAGCACCGCCGCCACCTGCTGCGCCAGATCGTGGCCCGCCGCCTCCTGCACCCACAGCGCGCCGGCAATGGCTGGCAGCACCAGCCTGGGATCGGTGATGGCGGCCAGCGGCACGTAGGTCACGCCGTGGGGGAACAGGTGGCCCACGGTGTCGGCGGCCATCATGGCCAGCCGCGATTTCCCGACCCCGCCGGGGCCGGTCAGCGTCACGATGTGCGCGTCCGGGTTGAGCAGCAGCGCCGTCAGGTCATCCTGCACGCCTGCCCGCGCGATGAACGAGGCATTGACCGCCGACCGCTCGGCCAGCAGCTGCTCCGGGAGATAGCGCGGCGGGGCCGAACCGGTGGCGGGGGCGCCGCGCTGCCCCCGCGCCGCGTACGCCTCCACATCGCGCTCCAGCACGCGGAAAGCGCCGCCGTGCTTCACCGCCGGCAGATCCCCGCGCGCAATGGCGCGGCGCACGGTGCGCTCGGTGACTTCCAGCCGGGTGGCCGCCTCGGCGGTCGTGAGCTGCCGGGGCTCGGGGGAGGCGCTGGTCTGCGGTGGGCGATCTCCGGCATGGGCCTGAGGGTCGCGCGGGCGGCTCATTCGCGGTCCTCACGGCTCAGGCGCAAGTCCGGAGGAGCCTCCGGGCGTCGGGTCGGGCTGGTCAGCGGCGATCTGTGCAAGTGTATCGGACACCACGGCCGCTGCGGGGCACCGAGGGAGCACGGCTACCGGGGCCCCTGTCGATTGCTGAACCTCGGCGGCGACTATGACGTGTGGGGCGCGGGTTGGCTGTGCCCCGGCGTAGCCCCGCCGGAGCGATCATGCGACAGTCGATCACGCCGTTTCTCTGGTTCGATGACGCCGCCGAAGCGGCTGCAGCCTTCTATTGCTCGGTCTTTCCGGATTCGCGGATCACCGATGTCGCGCGCATGGGGGAAGGCGGCCCGGCGCTGACCGTCGCGTTCACGCTGGATGGGCAGGATTTCGTGGCGATGAACGGCGGCCCCATCCACCCCTTTACCGAGGCCGTGTCCTTCGTCATCGACTGCGAGACCCAGCAGGACGTGGACCGCTACTGGGAGGCGCTGACCGCCGGGGGCGGCGTGCCGGGCGATTGTGGCTGGCTGCGGGACCGCTACGGTCTGGCGTGGCAGGTTGTGCCGCGCCGTCTGCCGGAGCTGCTGACCGACCCGGACCCCGCCCGCGCCGCGCGCGCCCTGCAGGCCATGATGACCATGCACAAGATCGACATCGCCGCGCTGGATGCCGCCGCCGACGCCGGGTAGCGCGTCAGCGCAACTCCCTACGTGGGGCACACAGGACCGATGGAGTGAGCCCACCGCGTCTCTCGCGTGGCGTCCAGGGCTTGTCGAAGGACCTCGCCACATCACCAGCGAGTGACGAGGTGGAAACGGTGTGCCGAACGCATGCAGTGAGCGCGAGACCGGGTGACCCGGAGGCGAGGTCCTTCGACAAGCTCAGGACATCACGGGTGGGGAGTGGCATCGCCGTGGCAGCGCGCCCTCGGGCCACGCTCACCGCGAAGAGGGCCTGCTGCGCCACCGCGTGACGCAGCAGGCCGCCCGGTTACGACTGAACGAACGCCAGCAGATCGGCGTTCAGCACATCCGCGTGCGTGGTCAGCATCCCGTGCGGCAGGCCGGGGTAGGTCTTCAGCGTGCCGTTTGGCAATAGCTTGATCGACTTCAGTGCGGCGTCGGCGATGGGCACGATCTGGTCATCCTCTCCGTGCAGCACCAGCGTCGGCACAG
>JASGGF010000129.1:0-12226 GCA_047605145.1 Thermomicrobiales bacterium
CGCGGAACTGTTCGAGGTGACGCGCAACGTCCGGCTGCGTTCCGAAATCCCGGTGACGCGCCTCGATCCGCCGGAGCTGGTGTTCCTGCGTGAGCGGCCGCGCGAGGATCCGCTGGAGCCGACGGGGTCGCTGGAGGATCTGGCGGACGAGGCGGTGGCCGGCATCCTTGGCGCTGGCGGGGCGCTCAACACCGTGATCACCGGCTTCGAGCGGCGGTTGCAGCAGGAGCAGATGGCGGAGGCGGTGGCGCACGCCATCAACGAGAGCGGCCAGCTGATTGTGGAGGCGGGCACTGGCACCGGCAAGAGCCTCGCCTACCTTGTGCCGGCGGCGTTGTCCTCGGCGGAGCGCGGGCAAACTGCCGTGCTCTCCACGAACACGCTTGCGCTGCAAGACCAGCTGCTGCGCAAGGATGTGCCGGATCTGACGGCGGCGCTGGAGCGCTCCGCGCCCGGTAAGCCGGTCGGCGTGGTGGCGGTGAAGGGGCGCGCCAACTATCTCTGCCTGCGTCGCTGGTTCGCGTGGGAGCGGCAGCCCTCGCTGGAGATCGACGAGGCCAGTCTGAAGGCGAAGGTGCTGGCGTGGCTGCCGCGCACGCAGACTGGAGACCGCGCCGAGTTGCGGCTGACAGCGGGCGAGGAGCGCCACTGGCGGCAGATCGCGGAGGAAGATGGCGCCTGCGACCCCGGTTCCTGCACGTTCTACCACCGGGGCCAGTGCTTCCTGTTCCGGGCGCGCCGGGCGGCAGAGGCGGCGCACCTCGTGGTCGTCAATCACGCGCTGCTGCTGACCGATGCCGCTTCCAGCAACCGTATCCTGCCGCCGTTCGACACGCTGGTGATCGATGAGGCGCATCACCTCGAAGATCAGGCCACCGCGCAGTTCACCTACACCCTGCAGGAGCGCGATCTCGCCGAGTACGCCGACGCCATCGCCGGCAGCGATGGCGCCGTGGTGACCGGGGTGGCGGCCGGGGCGATGGGCTTTCTGCTGGGCGCGGTAGAGGATGCCGCCGGCCAAACGCGTGCCCGGACGGCGCGCGAGCGCGTCGATGCCGCCATCGCCGTCGCGGTGCGGCTACGCACCGCCGGCAGCGAGCTGTTCACGGCGTTGGAAACGGTCCACCGTGAGTCGGGAGAGTTCTCCGGCGGCGGCGAGCGCACCCGCCGCGTCACGCCGGCGACGCGCGCCATCCCGGCGTGGGAAGCAGTCGAGGCGGCGTGGGACCGCCTGTTGCAGGCCCTGAAAGAGGCCGAAAAGGAACTGCGCTGGTTCCTCACCGCCGTCGATGGCGTGGATGACGTGGCGGCGGCGGATCTGGCCGAAGCGGGCGAGCGGCAGGAACTGCTGCTGGCGGACCTGCAGACCACCATCAAGTTTGGGGCAGAGTTGGCCACGCGCTACGCCAGCGTCTTCGATACCCCCGAACAGGACCGCGTCTACTGGCTGGAGCGGGTCGGCGCGATGGACCGGCTGGTCTTTCGCTCGGCGCCGTTGGACGTGAGCGGCCTGCTGCAGGAGCGGCTCTTCAAACGCCCACGCGTGACGGTGCTGACATCGGCCACGCTGGCGATTGACGGCGACTGCGGCTACGTCGCGAAACGGCTGGGTATCCCGGACGCGACCTCGCTCATCGTGCCGTCGCCGTTTGACTACCGGCGCTCCGTGCTGCTCTACCTGACCGACGACATGCCAGACCCCACCAGCCACGCCTACCGCGATGCGCTGGAGCACACCCTGATCGAGGCGATTGACGCCACGCGCGGCAAGGCGCTGGTGCTGTTCACTTCGCACGCGCTGCTGGCGGACATGGCGCGCGCCATCTCGGCGCCGCTGCAGGATCGGGGCATTACCGTGCTGGCGCAGCGCCGGGACGGCTCGCCGCAGCAACTGACCGAGCGGCTGCGGCGCGACCGCAATGTCGCGGTGCTGGGCACGTCGTCGTTCTGGGAGGGCGTCGATGTCGCCGGGGAGGCGCTGAGCCTGTTGCTCATCACCCGGCTGCCGTTCAGCGTGCCGACCGACCCCGTCTTTGCCGCGCGCAGCGAGGTCTTCGACGACGCGTTCTCCGGGTACGCCGTGCCGCAGGCCGTGTTGCGCTTCAAGCAGGGCTTTGGCCGGCTGATCCGCACCAGCAGTGACCGGGGCATCTGCGCGGTGCTGGACCGGCGCATTCTCACCAAACGGTATGGGGCCACGTTCCTGCAATCGCTGCCGGAGTGCACGGTCGAGGTGGGGAGCACACGCGCGTTGCCGCGCGCTGCGCGAGAATGGCTGGGAGTGGAGGACGCTTCGGCGGCAGGCGTGCAGGCGCGCTTACTGGGCGAGGCAGACTAGGGGAGAGGACACCGTGGACCATCATCTGGACCGCAGCTTCGCGCTGGAACTGGTGCGTGTGACCGAAGCAGCTGCCCTGCAGGCGGGGCGCTTCATGGGTCGGGGGCAGAAGGAGGCGGCGGATCAGGCCGCCGTGGACGCCATGCGCCGGGTGCTGAACACCATCCCCATGGACGGGTTGGTAGTGATTGGCGAGGGCGTCAAGGACAAGGCGCCGATGCTGTACGAAGGTGAGTACGTCGGCAGCGCCAGCGAGCCCAAGACCGATATCGCCGTGGACCCCATCGATGGCACGCGGCTCCTCTCTCAGGGGATGGCCGGCTCCATCGCGACGCTGGCGGTGGCCGAGCGCGGCACGATGTACGAGTCCCCGTACGTGGTGTACATGGACAAGATCGTGGTCGGGGCGGAAGGGGTCGGCGCGGTCAGCATTGACGCCTCGGTCGAGACGAACCTGCGCAATCTCGCCGCCCAGCTGAACAAGGACATCGGCGATGTGACGGTCGTGATGCTGGACCGGCCCCGCCACACGGAACTGGCGGAGCAGATCCGCGCCACTGGCGCCCGGATCCGGCACATCATGGATGGCGACGTGGCCGGCGCCGTGATGGCCGCCACACCCGAATCCGGCATCGATATCCTGATGGGCATCGGCGGCGCGCCGGAGGCCGTGGTGTCCGCCTGCGCGGTGCGCTGCATCGGCGGCGATATCCAGTGCAAGCTCTGGGCCCGCGATGAAGGTGAGCGGGCGGCAGTCGCCAATGCCGGCATCGACATCGACGCCGTGCTGACCGCGCACGATCTGGTCGGCGGCGACGACGTGTTCTTCGCGGCCACCGGCATCACGGACGGCGATTTCCTGCGCGGTGTGCGTTATCTCGGTGACGGCGCGACGACGCAATCAGTGGTGATGCGTTCGCGCTCGGGCACGGTGCGCAAGGTGGATGCACTGCACCGGCTCAGCAAGCTCGATACCTTCGGATCGCCTGTCGGCTAGGTAGTCCGTCCGGCAAAGTCTGCCAACTCTGCCAACATCTGCGGTGCGCGGATGTTGGCAGAGTGAGGCTGCGCCCAGCGAAGGCAGCTACTCTCGTGGCGCGGAGACCCGCGTTCGCGATGCTTGTGAAACGCTCGTGGTTCCCCAGTTGACTTCATGGTTTGACAGTGGTAGAGTCGTCTACGCCGCGCCGGGGGTATCGAATAGCCACGCCCTCCGCTTTTCAACACACGCACATTCTGGAGCGCCGGACGTTGCGTTGCACTTCCCCAGAGTTGCCTGCGGGCCCGTGTGTTGCCTGCCCGATGCCGAGGACCGAATGGCATTCGCGCCATGCCGCCCCCTGCACGTTTCGCAGCATTGACTCCGTAGTACGTCCCTGAAACACGATCCATCTGGAGGGATTTCCCTTGACGGTTGAGGAAACGATTGAGGTTGCCGCGCCATCCCGGCGCCGCACGACGCGAGCCCGCGCGCCAAAGCCAGAGACGCTGGATGGCGCCGTTGCGGAGAACGTCGTGGGTGATCCTCCCGGCGCGGACGGGGGCAGCGAGCCCGTGGCTGAGGCTGCGCCAAAGCCTGCGCGTGCGCCCCGAACTCGCAAGCCCAAGGTCGTTTCCGAGGACGCCCCAGCCGCAACGCCTGAGGCGCCCGCCGTCGCGAGCTTGAGCGAACCGCCGCTTCCAGCCGCCGCCGCCGCCGTGACGGTGGAGACCCAAAGCGTGGCGCCCGCAATTGAGGTGGCCGCTGCGTCAAATGGCGCAAGTGCGCCCGTCAGTGGGCCTGAAATTGCGCCGGTGACGCCCGCATACACGCCGGAAGCGTCGCCTATCGTCGCTGATCCAGCCGAGTCGCGCGCCGCAGAGCCTGCTCCTCGCCCAGTAGGGCGGGTCGAGACGGAGCGTGACCTCGCGCCGGGCGAACCCAGCGAGTCGCAGTCCGAAGGCGCCGCCCAACCGGCCCCAACCATTGCTGCGGCGCAACCGGCGGAGACCAGCGCCAGCGAACCTGCCGCCCCTATCGAGGCCACCCCGGTCACCGAGCAGTCCGCAGCGCCCGCCGAGACGCGGCCTGTGCGTCCGGACGGGGTGCGTCCTCCGCTGGCGCATCTGGACCCGGCCCTGCGCGAGAGCGTGCTGGAGCCGTTGCACGACCACGGCGTGGACCCGCGCATGGACATGCAGCGGAGCCGCAATAGTCGTGACAGCCGGAACCGGCGGGGGCAGCGGCCCGGCGGAGACCGCGCCAATGGCTCCGAGCGCTACCCCGACAACCGGGGCGGTGGCTACCAGCAGGGGCAGGGACAGAACCAGCGGCAGAATCAGGGACAGGGTCAGGAGCAGCCGCGCCAGCGCAATACGCCGCCGCCCTACAGCCAGCCGCACCCGCAGCCCACGCGCAGCGGCCCGCCGCACCTGACGA
Organism: Thermomicrobiales bacterium; assembly: GCA_047605145.1. Classification (GTDB taxonomy): domain Bacteria; phylum Chloroflexota; class Chloroflexia; order Thermomicrobiales; family UBA6265; genus JACCXM01. The sequence goes on from JASGGF010000129.1 coordinate 4,758, forward strand.
TCCTCGATCTGGAAGCCAAGACCGCCGAAGAACAGGCGGAGATGGCGCGCGAGCTGGAGATCACCGGCTTCTCGCGGTTGCCGAAGCAGGAGCAGCTGGTGCGGCTGCTGCGGGCGCAGACCGAGAAGGACGGCCAGATCTTTGGGGACGGCATCCTGGAGATCATCGAGGACGGCTTCGGGTTCCTGCGAGGTCAGCGCTTCCTGCCGGGACCGGACGACATTTACGTCTCGCAGTCGCAGATTCGCCGCTTCGGCCTGCGCACCGGGGACCGCGTCTGCGGTCAGGTGCGGCCGCCGAAGGACAACGAGAAGTTCTTTAGCCTGCTGCGCGTTGAAGCCGTGAACGGGATCGATCCCGAAACGGCTCGCCGCCGGCCCTCGTTCGACACCCTGACGCCGATCTTCCCGCTCGAACTGGTTAATCTGGAAACGGCGCCGAACATTCTCTCCACACGGTTGGTGAACCTGGTGGCGCCCATTGGCCGAGGTCAGCGGGGGCTGATCGTGTCGCCGCCCAAGGCCGGCAAGACGATGCTGCTGAAGGCGATCGCCAACGGTGTCAGCACGAACTGTCCCGATGTGCACCTGATGGTCTGCCTGATCGGCGAGCGTCCGGAAGAAGTGACGGACATGCGCCGCTCCATTGAGGGCGAGGTCATTTCGTCTACTTTCGATGAGCCCGTGGAAGACCACACCAAGGTAGCGGAAATGGCCCTGGAACGGGCCAAACGGCTCGTTGAAGGCGGCCGCGACGTGGTGATCCTGCTCGACTCGATCACGCGTCTCGCCCGCGCGTACAACCTCGCGGTGCCACCGAGCGGTCGCACGCTCTCCGGCGGTATCGACCCGGTCGCGCTGTACCCGCCCAAGCGCTTCTTCGGCGCCGCCCGCAACATCGAGGGAGGCGGCAGCCTCACGATCATCTCGACATGCCTGATTGATACCGGCAGCCGCATGGATGACGTGATTTACGAGGAGTTCAAGGGCACCGGCAATATGGAACTCCACCTCGACCGCAAGCTGGCGGAGCGCCGCATCTACCCGTCGATTGACATCCAGCGCTCCGGCACGCGCCGCGAGGAACTGCTGCTCGACGAGTCCACGCTGCGGCAGGTGTGGACGATGCGCCGCATGGTCTCCATGCTGGGAGGCAGCGAGGGCACTGAATTGGTGCTGGGCCGCCTTGCCAAGACGCAAACGAACGAGGACTTTCTGGAGACGCTCAACCGCGATGTGTAACGCGTTCGCGAGAGCCGTCCAGTCGGGAGCGCCGCCTTCGCTTCAGCCAATGGGCTGAGGGGGAGGAGGCGCTTCTGTTTGTTTGAGGCGACATCCCTCGCTTGTCAGAATGGCGCCGGGGCGGTGCGGGTAGCTCAGGAGGCGGCGGGCACGTAGTCGCGGGGCAGCTCGGCGGGCTCGCTCATGGAGTCGTCGATGGCGACGTAGGTTTTGCCGGCGACAGTCGAGGCGGCGGCGTGCTGGCCGTCGCGGTTCATGGCGACGATGTTGACCTCGCCCCAGAAGGGGTCCTCCAGCGCGTGCAGGTCTTCAGCGGCGCGGCGGAGGGCCTCCGGGAGCGAGAGGCCGCAGCGCATGAACGTGACCACGCTGTGGGCGGTGCAGAGCCGCTGGGCCATCTCGCCGCGCCCGGTGCAGCAAGCGGCGCCGAAGCGCTGGTCGGCGTAATTGCCGGCGCCGATGATCGGGGAGTCGCCGACGCGGCCGGGGTACTTCCACGCCCAGCCGGAGGTGCTCACGCCGCTGGCGATGTTGCCGGCGCGGTCGCGGGCGATGACGTTGACGGTGCCATGGGCGTCCAGTGGGCGCTCCGGATCGCGGCTGAGGCGCGCTGCGCGGTCGCGCATGGCGGCGGCGAAGGCATCGGTCTCGTCGATGCGCTCGCTCCAGATAGCGCGCGCCTCCGGAGTCAGCAGGTCAGACTGGGCGAACCCGGATTCCGCCGCCAGCATCTCAGCGCCCTTGCCGGCGATGAGCACGTGCGGGAGGGTTTCCATTACCACGCGGGCAGCGTCGATGGCGTCCTGATAGCCGCGCATAGCGGCGACGGCGCCGGTGGCGAGGGTGCGGCCGTCCATGATGCTGGCGTCCAGTTCGACCTCGCCGAGCAGGTTCGGCAGGCCGCTGAACCCGACCGAGTGGTCATCCGGGTTTGCCTCGACGCGGCGAATGGTGGCGACGACGGCATCGAGCGCCGTGCCACCGTCGCGCAGGATGGCGGCGCCGTCCGCAAACCCAACGATAGCGTTCGAACTGCCGATCAACTGGAAGGTCACTGCTTCATTGCTCCTGTGGCGGGCTCTGCGTTGAGCCGCGCTATCTCATCCACCGCGAAGTCCGGCAGTTCGCGCGGGTCCCCATCCTCGATGAGGACATACTCGCGTTCCGCCGTCAGCACGCCGATTTCCGCGACCGGCAGGCCCGTGCTGCTGATCGCCACCCGCACGTCGTTGGCGCGGGCAGGATCGGCGGCGAGCAGGAGCGAGCCAGAGGCCAGCAGACCGAGCGGATCCAGCCCCAGCGCGTCACAGATGAGCCGCGTTTCCGGTAGCACCGGGATGCGCGTGCCGTCCAACCGGACGCCGAGGCCGCCCGGGGCCGCAATTTCGCGCACTGCCGTGGCGAGGCCGCCCTCGGTCGGATCGTGCATCGCCGTGACGCCATCGACTGACGTGGCCGCGTGCGCTTCGGCCACAACGGAGATGCCGGGGTCATGGAGCAGATGCGCGGCGCGCGCCACGGCCTCGGCGCCAATGAGCGGCGTCAGTTGCGCTGCGCGCTCCTGCGCCAGCAGGGCCGTGCCCTCGACCGCCAATCCCTTGGTGAGCAGCAGGCGGTCACCGGCCTGCGCGCCGCCCGGTTTGATCAGGCGGTCCGGAGCGACCTCGCCCAGCATCGACCCGATCAGCAGCGGGCGGTCGATGCCGGGGACGATTTCCGTGTGACCGCCGATCAGTTCGACGCCGCGCTGGCGGCAGGCCTCGGTCAATTCCGCGAAGGACTGGAGCACAGTGGCGGGCGTGATGCCGACCGGCAGCAGGCTCGTTACCAGCAACCAGCGCGGCGTGGCGCCCATGCAGGCGATGTCGTTGGCGTTGACCTCGACAAGATGGTGGGCGGCGCGGTCGGTTGCGAACGTGATGGGGTCGGTCTTGGCGACCACCACCTGCCCGCCGACCGAAATGGCGGCTGCATCGCGGCCAATGCCGGGACCAACCAGCACTTGCTGATCAACGCTGGCAGTGGGCAGCACCTTCTTCAGGAGCCATCCCGGCAGTTTTCCGGCTGGTAACGGTTGCAGCAGCTTTTCTCGGTTCACGGTGTTGCACCTGATTCGCGCCGATGTCTACTCGTCTGCGGAATCATGCCAGATGCTATCGCCATCTGGCGATATGCCAAACGCATCATGAAGTTCGGAGACACGCAACTCGGCGTCGCGGAGAAGCGTTTCGCTCCGGCGAGAGAGCCGCAGGCCGAGTTCGTACCACGCGATCGACTCGTCGATGGGGAGCAGGCCACGTTCGAGGTGATCGACGACGACCTCCAGCCCGCGCACGGCGTCCTCGAACGCGCCGCTGAACGCGACGGTGGCGAGATCTTCGAACGACGTCGTGCTGTCGATGCCTTGGCTCATGAAATGGTCCTCATGGGAGTGGCCGGGCGGGCGGCGACGAGGGTGAGGTCGATGACGCCGTCCGTGACCCGCGCCCGCGCTGTCACACCCGGCCGCACCTGCTCGATGCTGTGCAGCGCGACGCGCTCCTGCGGCAGCGAGAGCGCGGCGTAGCCACGCTCCAGGACGGCGACCGGGGAGAGCGCCTCCAGCAGCGCGGCCTTGCTTTTGACGTGGGTCTGCGCGGCCGTGAGTTGCGCGTGAAGGGCGGTCTGCATTGCGGTAGCGGATATGCTGACTGCCGCCCGCCCTGCTGCTACCCGCGGGAGCGGACCGGCGGCGGTGAGGCGGTCGTTCAGACGCTCGTGGCGCAATGCGGCCGCGCCGTTGGTCAACGCCAACGATTCCGTGAGGCGAGCGTGCAACTGGCCGATGTGCAGGGCGAGTTCGGCCTGCGAGGGCATGCACAGTTCCGCCGCCGCCGAGGGCGTCGGCGCGCACACGTCGGCGGCCCCTTCGACGAGCGTGCGGTCGGAGGCGTGGCCGACGCCGGTAACCACGGGCACACGGGAGCCAAAGACCGCGCGCACCACCATCTCGTCGTTGAAGGCGGCGAGGTCGTCGCTAGAGCCGCCGCCACGCGCAACGATGATGACGTCGATCGTCTCCACGAACTGCAGCATCTCGATGGCGGTGACGATGCTCTCGGCGGAACCCTCGCCCTGCACCTGCGCGTGCGCCAGCAGCAACTCGGTCAGCGGGTAGCGCCGCGCCACCACCGATTGGATGTCCTGCCACGCGGCGCCGTGGCGCGAGGTGACGACGCCGATGGTGCGCGGCGCGGGGGGCAACGGACGCTTGCGCGAAATGTCGAAAAGGCCCTCCTGCTCCAGTCGCTGGCGCAGGTACTCCAGTTCCAGTGCGGCGGCGCCAAGGCCGGCGGTTGTCACGAGGTCCGCGATCAGTTGCAGAGACCCGGAGGCGGGGTAGATGGAGAGGCCGCCGTGGACGGCCACCTTGTCCCCCAGCCGGGGTTTGCGTGGCGCCCGCATCGCGCTGCCGCGAAACATGACGCAGCGCAACACGCCGTCTGCGTCACGGAGGGAGAAGTAGATGTGGCCTTTGCCGGACTGGCTGAGATCGGAGATTTCGCCTTCCAGCCACAGGTCGCTGTAGAAAGGGTCAGCTTCCAGCGATTCCCGCAGCAGGCAGACGAAGGCGCCAACCGGCACGACGTAGGCGGACACGCCCGCTAGCCGCGCCGGTCGGAAACGCGGATCAGCGGCGAGCCATATTCGACAGGCTGCGCGTTGCCAGCCATGAACTCCAACACCACGCCAGAGCGGTCAGTGGTGATCTCGTTCATGATCTTCATGGCCTCGATGATGCCGATGGTCTGCCCGGCCACCACGTGGTCGCCCACGGAAACGAACGGCGGCGAGCTCGGCGTCGGCGAAACGTAGAACGTGCCGACCATGGGCGCGGAGACCACGTGACCGCTGCGAGGAGCCTCGCCGGGTTCGGCGTCGGGTTGCGGCGCAGACGCCGTAACGCCAGCCACCGCGCTGCCCTTGCGTCGCAAGCGCAGTGAGAGGGGACCGAGCGTGAGATCGAGCTCGGTCACCGCCTCCTGATTCATGACGCCCGAGAGCGCGCGCACGAGATCGGCGACGCGCTCGGGGGAGAGGGCATCCTCCGGGCTGTCGGAGCCGCCCACCTAGTTGACTCGCTCGATGTAATCGCCGGACCGGGTATCGACCTTCAGCGTGTCCCCGATGTTGATGAACAGCGGTACGCTCACGACTAGCCCGGTTTCCAGCGTGGCCGGCTTGGTGGCGCCGCTCGCGGTGTCGCCCTTCAGGCCGGGGTCGGTCTCGGTGACCGTGAGTTGCACCGCCGGGGGCAGTTCAATGTCGATAGGCTCGTCCTCGTAGGTGAGCAGGTCGACGACGTCGTTCTCGCGGATGAAGCGCGCGTTGTCGCCAACGGTGCTGGCGTCCAGCACGATCTGGTCAAACGACTCGGTGTCCATAAAGTTGCGGTGGTCGCCATCGGCGTACAGGTATTGCACGTGGCGGCGCTCCAGTCGCACCTGCGGGAACTTGGCGCCCGCCTGCACGGTGTGGGTGGTCAGCGACCCGGTGCGCAGGTCGCGCAGGGTCATGCGCACCTGCGCCGAGCCGCGGCCCTGCTTGTTGTGCTGAAAATCAACAACCTTGACCAGACGGCCATCCAGATCAAACGTCAAACCCTTGCGCAGATCGCCCGTATCAATCATCGATGCAACTGTCTCCTACTTCGGTGAACTGGACAGAATCTCCAGACCTGATTCCGTCACCACGCCAAGATCCTCGATGCGAATGCCGCCCCAGCCTTCGTAGTACACGCCCGGCTCGATGGTCACAACGTGCCCCGGCTGCAGCGTGTCCTCCGACTTCAGCCCGAGTGACGGCGCCTCGTGGATCAGCAGGCCAACGCCGTGGCCAAGCCCATGGAAGAACGCTTCGCCAGCGCCAGCCGCCACGATTACATCGCGGCCGGCGGCATCGGCTGCCTGCCCGCTGATGCCGGGGCGAATCGCAGCCAGCGCCGCCAGATTCGCGGCCAGCACAAGATTGTAGCGTTCGCGGTACAACGGCGTCGGTTCCCCCAGCACAACCGTGCGCGTGAGGTCGGCGCAGTAGCCATCAACCTTGGCGCCCATGTCGATCACGATGGGCTCGCCTTCTTCGATTGGGCGGTCTCCGGCGGCGTGATGGGGCCGAGCGCCGTGCGGCCCGGCGGCGACGCCGGTGGAGAAGGCGGGGCCATCGGCGCCGAGATCGCGCATGGCAGATTCGAGCCGCCAGACCAGCTCCTTCTCGGTCACGCCCGGCTTGAGCGTTGCGAGCACGGACTGCAACGCGGAGTCAGTAATGGCCGCCGCGCGCCGGATCGCGGCGAGCTCCGCCGCGTCCTTGACCTCGCGCAGGCGGTGGATGGCGGCGCCGGCCGGGACGAACTCGATGCCGGCCGCCTTCTCGTGGATGCCGGTGAAGTCGGCCACGATCAGCGCGCGATCCTCAAACAGGACCTTGCCGAAGCTCTGCTCGCTCAGGTGCTTGCCGACGTTCTCCTGCCACGGGCGTTCCCACGGCTTGACGTTGATTCCCGCATCGGCGGTCGCCTTCGCCCACGGCTCGTTGGTCGGGCTGACGAAAAGTGTCGCCTCCGTGGGAGAGGCGAGGAGCAGCCCGGAGGTTTCATCCGGCGCGTGATCCTCCGCCGGGAAGCCGGAGAAGTAGTGGCGGTTTGCCGGGTGGCTGATCAGCCCGGCATCGACATCCAGCTCCGCCAGCGTCAGGCGCAGACGCGCCAACCGGTCACTCATGTTGCGCGCTCCTGCGCCTGACGCCGCGCGTCGGCGGTCTTTTCCAGCAAGTAGGCCAGCGCCAGCCGGTAGCCGGTGGCGCCGAGCCCGGCGATCTGCCCGGTCGCCACGGCGGCGATCACCGAGTGATGCCGGAACTCCTCACGGGCGTGGATGTTCGAGATGTGCACCTCGATGAACGAGGCGCCGACGGCGGAGACCGCGTCGCGCAGGGCGATGCTGTAGTGGGTTAGCGCGCCGGGATTCATGATGATCCCGATGGCGCCGGGGCCATCTTGTTGAATAGCATCGACCAGCACGCCCTCGTGGTTCGACTGCAGGCTACGGATAGCGACGGGCGGGTCTGCCTGCGCGGCGTCCGCCTCCAGCGAGGCGATGATATCCGCCAGCGTGGTGCGCCCGTAGTGACCCGGCTCCCGCGTGCCGAGCAGGTTCAGGTTCGGGCCGTTGAGAACCAGCACGTAGG
>JASGGF010000130.1:0-12208 GCA_047605145.1 Thermomicrobiales bacterium
CCGCACTGGCCGTCGCCGCCACCGGTGGCGAGCGGAATCCCCGGCGGCAGGCCGAGCGCCGCCGCCGCTTCGGCCGAAAGCTCGCCCGCCGGCGTGCCGCTGGGCACGAGCGGCGGGAAGATGCGCCGGGGCAGATCAGCGAGGCGGATGGCGTGGTCAGACCAGCCGCCGGTGTGCACATCGAGCAGGGTGGTGGTGGAGGCATTGCTCGGCTCCCCCAACCACGCGCCGCCGAGCTGGTGCAACATCCAGTCGTTCATCATCAGCAGGCGGTCGGCCCGGGCGAAGGCGTCTGGCCGATGCGTCTCCAGCCAGCGTAACCGCCCCGGCGCGTGCAACGATTCCGGCTGGTGCCCGGTCACCGGGTACAGCTCCGGGCCGTACTGCGCCTTCAGCGTCGCGTTCTCCGCAAAGCCCCGGTTGTCCGGCGACGGCCCGGCGTAGACAGACGCGCCCTCGGCGTCCAGCAGCACGAACCCCTCACGCTGGCAGGTGGTGCTGATGCCCGCGATCCGCGCCGGGTCCACCCTGCCGCTGGCCAGTGCGCTGCGGGTGGCCGCCACCAGCGCCGCCCAGTAGGCCGCCGGGTCGAAGTTGTACGCGCCGGGGTGCTCCGGCTCCGGCGTGGCGATCCACTCCTGATAGCCGCGTCCCACCAGTTCGCCGCCGGTGGTGAAGATCAGGCAGCGCCCGCCACCGATCCCGGCGTCCAGCGCCATCAGCAGCGGACCGCTCGGCTCAGCCAAAGAGCAACCCTCCTCGGCCCGGGAAGGCCGGAGCCTCGAAGATCTCCTTGTTCTTGACGCGCGGCATGGTGACCGTGCCGTCGAGGTAGTTGACCACGTCCTGCGCCACCATCCGCGAGTGGTGCTCCGGGATTTCGTGCGATGATCCGGCAAGGTGCGGAGTGAGGATCACGTTGTCCAGCCCGATCAACGGGTAATCCGGCCCCAGCGGCTCCTTGTGGAACACATCCAGCGCTGCGCCCCGGATCTTGCGGTTCACCAACGCGTCGCTCAGCGCGTCCTCGTCCAGCAGCGCCGCGCGGGCAGTGTTCACCAGCAGCGCGGTCGGCTTCATCAGCGCGAACTCCTCCGGCCCGATCAGGCCGATGGTCTCCGGCGTAATCCGCGCGTGCAGTGAGATGATGTCCGCCTGCCGCATCAGGTCATGCAGGGAGACGAGGGTGACGCCGTGCTCGTCCGCGCGCTCCTGCGGCACGTACGGGTCGCTGACGATGACGCGCATGCCGAAGGCGCGGCCCAGCCGGGCCACTTCCTCGCCGATGTTGCCCAGCCCCACGAGGCCGAGCGTCTTGCCGTACAGCTCGGAACCGCGCAACTCGCGGTGGGTCGCCTGCTCCTCGGAGCCTTCCGGCAGCCGCCAGATCACGTCGCGGTCGCTGGCCTGCGGGATATCGCTGGTGATGACGTGATCCCGGATCAGGCGGTCGCCGCGCGGCAGGTTGCGGGAGAGCGCCAGCATCTGGGCGAAGGCGTACTCCGCCACCGCGTGCTGCGTCCGCCCCAGCGTGAACAGCACCGGGATACCGCGCTCCGTCGCCGCGTCGATGGAGATGTTCGCCTCTGGCCCGCCCCGGATGGAGGCGATCAGCTTCAGGTCCGGGCAGGCGTCCATCAGCCCGGCGGTGACCTGCTCGTACCCGACGATCAGCACATCGTAGCCCTGCAGCTCGTTGGTCAGCTCCTCGGTCGTGCCGATGCGGCCAAAGCGCATCATGCCGCCGGGCGTGATCTCCACCGCCTGATGCAGGATATCGAGCGCCTCGTCGGTGAGATCGGCGGTGAGCAACACCCGCACCTCGCGCCCCGCCGGCTTCGTGGTTTCATCCGAGGTCATTGGTTCTGGTTCCTCCGTGTATCTATGGTTCTTCTGTAGCTCGTTTGCGCCGAACGGCCCTCACCCCAACCCCTCTCCCGATGCGCGGGAGAGGGGCTTTTCGTGAACGGCATCGCGGCCAACTACAGCGCGGTAGAGCCGATTCCGAACATCGCCACCGCCTGCCGGCTCCCCTCTCCCGCGCATCGGGAGAGGGGTTGGGGGTGAGGGCTCTTCGCCACAACGAGGTGAGGGCTCGTTATCCCTTCAACCCGCCCATCGTCAGGCCGCGCACCAGCCAGCGCTGGCCGAAGAGCGCGAACAGGTAGGCGGGGATCATGCCGATCACGATCGAGCCCGCCGCCACGCCGAAATCTTCCTGCGTCGGCGAAACGAGCGCCGCCGTGAAGAAGACCATCAGGGTGCGCGTTTCCTGCCGGGTCAGCACGAGCGCGATGAGCAGGTCGTTCCACGTGAAGATGAAGACCAGCAAGGCCACCACGAAGATCCCGCCCGCCATTAGCGGCAGCACGATGCGGAACAGCGACCCCACCTCCGAGGCGCCGTCCACCATCGCCGCGTCCTGAATGTCGCGCGGGAAATCCTCGAAGAACCCGAGCAGCAGCCACGTGGCGAAGGGGATGAAGAAGAGCGCGTAGGCGATCACCATGCCGTGGTAGGTGTTGATCAGGTTCAACTGCCGGAAGATGAGGAAGAAGGGGAGCACGATCGCCACCGCCGGCAACATGCGCTGGCTGATGATCCAGCCGGGCAGGAAGCCTCCCCCCACCCGGTAGCGGGCCACGGCGTAGGCCAGCGGGATGGAGAGCGCCAGCGTGAAGATGGTGTTCGCCAGCGCGATGAAGATGGTGTTCTTGATCGCCGCCGCCACGTTGTAGGTCACGAACATCTTCTGGTAGTGCTCCAGCGTGGGATGTTCGGGGATCCAGCGCGGCGGGATGGAGAAATACTCTACCGGCAACTTGACCGAGGTGACCGCGACCCACAGCGTCGGGAAGAGGAAGAAGAGCACGATCAGGATCACGGCCAGATAGAACCCGATGCTCTTGAGTGTCTTGATGGCGGAGCGCCGGTTCTGCTGGGGGAAGGCGGCCGGTTGCGGCAGGGCAGTTGTAGTTGCCATGTCAGTTCCTCCCCCGGTTCATGGCGTCCAGATAGAACTTCGAGAACACGATGAACACGATGGCCACCAACCACGCCATGGCGGCGGCGTAGCCGATGCGGAAGAACCCGAGGCCGTTCTCGTAGATGTAATAGGAAAGCGTCTTCGTGCTGGTGCCGGGGCCGCCCTTGGTCATGATGTAGATCAGGTCAAACAGGCGCACGAGGTCGATGCCACGCAGCAGGATCACCAGCACGATGATCGGCTTCAGCAGCGGCAGGGTGATGTCGGTCAGTTGCCGCCAGCCGTCGGAGCCATCCACCTTGGCGGCGTCGTAGATATCCTCGGGGATGCCGGCCAGCCCGGCCAGAAACAGCAGCATCACGAACGGGGCCATGTGCCAGACATCGGTGAGGATGATGGCCGGGCGCGCCCAGTTGAGGTCGCTCAGCCAGCCGATGGTCACCGTCTGCCCCGTGATGCGCGACAGGATGTCGTTCACCGGGCCGTAGCGCGGCTCCAGCAGCAGCCGCCACGCCATGCCCGCCGCCGCCGGGGAGACCATCACCGGGGTCACGATCAGGCTGATGGCGATGGCGCGGCCGCGAAAGGGGCGGTTCAGGAAGAGCGCCAGCCCCAGCCCGATCAGCAGCTGCAGGATCAGCGCCGGAATGGCGATGGCGAAGGTGGTGATGATGGAGGCGTGGAACTTCTCATCAGTCAGCGCTTCCGCATAATTCTTGAGGCCAATGAAGCGGGGCGCGCCCGGGCGCTGCAGTTGATAGTCATGAAAACTGATGTAGAGCGCATACAGCGACATCAGAATGGTGCCGAAGAACACGAAGAGCACCGCCGGGGCCGCAAAGTAGAGCGGCGTCCAGTTGCGCTTTGGTTTCGCCAGCGCGGTGGCTGGCCGCGCGGAGCCCGCCAGCTGCTCCGCGTCTGCGTGGTGTGCCACGGTGCGCCTCCCTCGTCAGCGGCTGCCCGCCGCCGCCGTGAAGGTGGCGGGGAGGGGCAGCGCGCTGCCGCCCCTCCCCGCGCCGGGGTGAGCGAAAACGGTTAGCTGAGCGGGATGAAGGTGATGTCCTGGTCCTTCATCGCGGTGTAAGCCTTGTTCCAGGCCTCAATCTGGAGATCGCGGCCCATGCGGTCCGTGATCTCGTTCCACTCCGTCGCCACCTGATTCATGGCGTCTTCCACCGACTTGCTGCCGGTGACCGCCTCCTTCAACTGGTTGGTCAGGCTGGTGTAGTACTCGAACGCGTTCGCCACCTGCAGATCCGGGAAGCCCACGGTGATCGAATCGTCGATGGTGGTGACGAAGTCCGCGCCGTACTTCTCGGCGAACGCCGGGTCCTGAATGGAGGACAGGCGGTAGGCATCGACGCCGGTGTTCGGGTCGAGGATGTGCGCGGTCGCCACCGAGGGCTGCGAGTAGAACCACGCCACGTAGGTGGCGGCTTCTTTCTGCGGGCCGTAGGTGGGGATGCCCAGCACCCAGCCGGTGCACAGCGCGTCGTGCCGGATCAGCTCGTCGTTGACCATGAAGCCCGGCGTCACCGCCGTGCCGATCTTGCCGACCACCTTGGACTTGTTCGGGTCCATGCTGGTGCGGAACGCCGAAGACCAGTTGATGGAGAGCGCCACGTCGCCCTGCGCGATGGCGTTCTCGACCTCCTGGTAGCCGAAGGCGTTGGCGCCGGGCGGGTTGTACGCTGCGGCATCGACCAGATTCTGCGCCGCCATGATGGCGTTCGGGGTGTTGATAAGCGGGTTCATCTGCTCATCGAAGTAGACCGCGCCGGAGGAGGCCAGGCGGTTCTCGAACCACCACGCCGGGTCCAGATAGCCCTCCGCCGTGCCGTAGCCGGTCCCGCCGTCCGTGCGCCACGGGTTCTCCTGAAAGAATTTGGCCATCGCCAGGTACTGGTCGTACGTTTCCGGCGGGGCCAGCGGGTAGCCGGCTTCTGACTCGAACTTGGCCTGCAAGTCGGCGTTGCCGAAGGCGTCCTTGTTGTACAGCAGCAGGTGGTGATCCCCGTCGAAGGGAACCGTCATGTGCTTGCCATCCCAGATGGTGTAGAAGTTCTTGAAGGCGGGCAGGATATCGTCCAGCAGCGGGTCCAGCCCGTACTGCGCCATCAGGTCACCGATGGGGTCCAGGTGCGCGGCGTAGTCAGGCAGCTGGTACGGCATAAAGAACGCCACGTCGTACGAGGTGCTGCCGCCGACGTAGTCCTGCATGTTGCGGGCGTAAAGATCGGCGGCGGGGACGACCTCGATGCTGAGCTTGACGTTCAGCTCTTGCTCACACTGCTCCTGAAACATGCGGAACGCGTGCGCGTAATACTCGGCGATGGTGGCGATGCGGATCGTTGTGCCGCCAAAGTCCTTGCCGAGGTTCGCGTCTGGCACGGATACCGGCGAGGCATCCTGCGCCCGGATGCCGGCGCGCCCGGCCAGCAGGCCGGCGGCGGCGCCGGCTGATGCGCCCAACAGGCGGCGACGATTCAGGGAACGGGGATACAGGGGACGGTCCACGTGGACTCCTTTCGCCATACGCGACTGTGCGCGGCTACAAGGGGGAAGGCTCCCGTCCCGGTACTCTAAGCGGGTGCTAAAAGCGTGTCAATGGCCGTGACGGAACTTTGGCGACAATGAAAATACTTGCAAAGACGCTGCTCAAGCAAGAGTCTGGCGCCCGCTGTCTGCCGTGAGGCGGGCGGGGCTCCGGGCGATGCCCACTCGCGCCGGAGATTTACGCCGCGTCTCCGGTTGCGGCCCAGACATTGGTCGAGAGGTACTTGCCCGCGTTGTCCGGCGCGATGAGCACAATCACTGCGGGCCCGGCGACCTCGCGAGCCACCTGTACCGCCGCTGCCACCGCCGCGCCGGTGGATGTCCCTGCCAGCAGACCTTCGACCGTGGCGAGGCTCCGGGTGGCCGTCGCTGCCTCCGCCGACTCGATCAGGATGTGCCGGTCGATGAGCGCGGCGTCGTAGATGTCGGGGATCGGGCCGGAGCCCATGTGCTTCACCCCCGGGATGTCGTGCGGGTAGGTTGCCGCCTCCGCCGCCACCAGTTCGATGGCCGGGCTCTGCTCCCGGAAGAAGCGGCCCGCGCCCATCATCGTGCCGGTGGTGCCCAGCCCGCAGACGAAGTGGGTGAGGCGTCCATCCGTTTGCCGCCAGATTTCCGGCCCGGTCGTCTCGTAGTGCGCGCGCGGGTTGGCCGGGTTTGCGGATTGCTCGGCGAAGTAATAGCGCCCGGGGTTGGCGTCGTGGAGCTCGTGCACCAGCGCCAGCACACCGTCCGCCCCCAGCGCCTCATCGCTCAGCGTGAAGGTGGCCCCGAGCGCGGTCAGGAGCTGCCGGCGCTCTTCCGAGGCGTTGAAGGGCAGCACCAGCTCGACCGGGAACCCCAGCGCGGCGCCCAGCAGGGCGTAGGAAATGCCCATGTTGCCGGAGGTGCCATCGAGCAGCGTCTGCCCCCCGCCCAGTTCGCCCCGCGCCAGCGCGTCGCGCACGATCGCCAGCGCCGGGCGGTCCTTGACCGAGCCGCCCGGGTTGGCCCACTCGGCCTTCAGCCAGAGCTCGACGTTTCCGGCCACATCGTGACGTCGCTCCAGACCATGTAGCCGGAGGAGCGGCGTGTTCCCGATGGCCTGCGTCAGCGCCAAATCGTCCAACGCGGTTGTGAGCGGTAGGGAAGTGGCTGGAAGGGTCGCAGTCATGGTGACGCATCCTGATGATTCGCGAGCATGCTTTATTTGTCGATCATTATAGTGGACAATAGGCGGCGTGTACAGACGTCACCGGAATTGGGGAGTGGCGGCGAGGGCGGCTGTCAGAGAGGAGGCGTCGGGATCGCGCTCGCCGTCTTCGTTAGCGCGCCTGCGCCGCCAGATACTGGTGCACCGCCTGCACCACCACTGAGCCCTCGCCGACCGCCGAGGCAACGCGCTTGACGGACGCGCTGCGCACATCGCCCACCGCGAATACTCCCGGCAAGCTCGTTTCGTACGGGGAGAAGCGGCGCGCTGGCGGCATGGGCGGCTCGCCGGTGCAGATGAAGCCGCGCTCGTCCAGTTCGAGCACGCCGCGCAGCCACTCCGTGTGCGGATCGGCGCCGATCATCACGAACACTGCGCAGACCGTCGCCTTGTGCGGCACGCCGTCGGCGCAGACGAAGGTCACGCCTTCCAGCCGCTCTCGTCCGTGAAGTGCGGTGACGGCGCCGTTGAGGTGGATCTCCACGTTCGGCGACTCCTGCAACCGCTCGACCAGATACTGCGACATGCCCAGCGCCAGATCCGGCCCCCGGCAGACCAGGTGCACCTTGCGCGCGTCGTCCGCCAGAAACATCGCCGCCTGCCCTGCGGAGTTCCCGCCGCCGACCACCACCGTTTCCTGACCCTCGCAAAGTCGCGCTTCCAGTTCCGTGGCGGCGTAGTAGATGCCGGCGCCCTCGAACCGCTCCTGCTCGGGCAGGCCAAGGGTGCGGTAGCGGGCGCCGCTGGCGATCACCACGCTGCGCGCGTGGATCGTCTGCTTGTTGTCCAGCTCGACGGCGAAGACGCCATCCTCCTGCCACAGCCGGGTCGCCTCGCGCGGCACCGCGATGCGCGCGCCGAACTTGAGCGCCTGCACCGAGGCGCGGTACGCCAGATCACCGCCGGAAATGCCGGTCGGAAACCCGAGGTAGTTCTCGATGCGGGAGGATGCCCCGGCCTGCCCGCCGATGGCGACGTTGTCGATCGCGACGGTGTTCAGCCCCTCCGAGGCGCCGTACACCGCCGCCGCCAGTCCGGCGGGCCCGGCCCCGATCACCAGCAGATCGGCGGGGCCATCTTGCTCGAACCCGAGATCGAGCCCCAGCGCCTTCGCCAGGTACAGCAGCCCGGGATCGGCCAGCGCCTTCTGCCCGCGCAGCACAACCCACACCCGCGCCTCGCCGGTGGCCCCCAGTCGCTCCAGCAGCGCAGTTGCGGTGGGATTTGCCGGGTCCAGCCAGCGGTGCGGAATCCGGTTGCGGTGCACGAACTCCTCGTAGTGCAGCACATCCGGCGAGTTCTGCACGCCGATCAGCGTCAGGGAGGCAGCGGCCGCGCGAAGCAACAATTGCCGCCGCGCCGCGAACGCCAGAATCAGGGTGTCGCTCAGCGCCGGGACCGTCGCGACCACGTGCTGCACCGCCTCTGCCGGAATGATGAGAACCCGGCCCGCTTCCCGCACGATGCAGGTGGCGTAGGCGGTCTGCCCGGTCAGGAGGCCCATCTCGCCGACGAACTGGTTGGGGCCGCACCGGATGATGCTGCGTTCCGCGCCGTCCGTCGGATCGACGGTTTCCGTTTCTCCCTCCAGCACCACCACCATCACCGGTGGCCGCTGCCCCGAGGCGAACACGACATCGCCCACCTGTGTCGGGCGCTCTTCGCCCAGCGGCAGCAGCAGGGCCAGCTGGGCGTCGGTCAGGACCGGGAACGCTTGCTGCGAGAGAAGTTCCTGCGTGGTTTCCATGAGGGGCTCCCAGGGTCAGGTGATCGTCGATGGCGATATGGGAAAGTTTGGCGTCGGTGGGGTAGCGCGAGGTTCCGATTTCGTGCCGGCATGGTAGTCGCCAGTGGTCACCAATTGCTTCATCTCCGATTCCGATACCCATATGACACGGATCTCGGCAGTATTGGCGCAGATGATGATCCACATAGTCACAAATCTGGCCCCTCTTGTCACCACATAAGGGAGTTGATAGAGTGAGTGGCCCTGAGTAGGGACAATTGGGAGGATGGCTGGCGGGCGCCAGCGGGGATGGAGGAGCCATGGACGGCGAGCAGTTCGACGGCGTCGTGCGTGACGCAGTCTCGGGAGTTGGGCGGCGTAGCCTGTTGCGCGGCGCCCTTGGCGCCTTCGGTTTGGCGGGCCTTGGCCTGCTGGTTGCCAGCGACGATGTCGACGCCAGGAAGAAGAAGAAAAGGAAGAAAAAGAAGAAGGCGGCGAGGTGCTCATCCACCCGTCCGATCACCTGTGGCTCCGGGTGTTGCCCGTCTTCGCTCCCGGTCTGTTGCGAAAATGGTGTGGACCCCAACCCGGCCACTGCGTTCTACTGCAACCCGTCCGGCGTCAAGTGCTGCCCGCCCGGCAGTGGCGACGACGGGACCTGCCTGACGACACAAACGTGCTGCGGGGCCACGCTTACCTCATACGGGTCCTGCGCGAACGCTGATGAAGTCTGTTGCCCGGCCACCGGCTATGGCAGCACCTGTCCCACGATGACCCCGGTTTGCTGCAGGTTTGGCGCTTGCTGCCCCACCGGCAATGTTTGCCCGAATGAGAATGACGTCTGCCCTGCCGGGTTCACGCTCAACAGCGGCTGCTGCGAGCCGTAGGCACACCGGAGGCGGGTCTCGCTTCCTCAGGCCGGCCGCGAGCGCCGGACCACGCGACAGCAACGAAGGGGGGCGTTGGCGCAAGCCAGCGTCCCCCTTCGTGCGCGTCCCCTCCGTCGTCACCCCAGCCGTCGGGATGACGAGGTGGTTCCGGCCCCGCGCAGTATGGGCTTCCCCAGTGCGCACAGCCGCAGCCGCCCGCCGCGCTACTCAAACGACGGGTAGCTGGGCGGCAGCACGGGGTGCGCCGCGAGATACTGGTGCACCCCGGAGATGGCGACCGACCCCTCGCCCACCGACGACGCCACGCGCTTCACCGAATTGGCGCGCACATCGCCCACCGCGAACACGCCCGGCAGGCTGGTCTCGAACGGCGTCGCCTCGGGGTGGGCGGGAGAGCTGCCAGTGATCACGAAGCCGCGCTCGTCCAGTTCCAGCGTGCCGCGCAGCCAGTCGGTGCACGGCGAAGCGCCGATCATGGCGAAGATGGCGCGGGCTCCCAGCTCGGCGCTGCCTTCGGGACTCTGCACCGTCACGCTCTCCAGCCGGCGCTCGCCGTGCAGCGCGGTGATGTTCGTGCTCGTCAGGATCTGCACATTCGGAGCGCGCTCCAGCCGGGTGATCAGGTATTGCGACATGCTCTGCGTCAGGTCTGGCCCCCGGTAGAGCAGGTAAACCCGGCGCGCGGTTTCCGAGAGGAACATGGCCGCCTGCCCCGCCGAGTTGCCGCCTCCGACCACGATGGCGTCATCCATGCGGCAGTGGCGCGCTTCCAGCTCGGTCGCAGCGTAGTAGATGCCCGCGCCCTCGAACTCCTCCTGCCGGGGCAGGCCCAGCCGCCGGTAGCGCGCCCCCGTGGCGATGATCACCGTGCGCGCGTACAGCTCCGTGCGGTCATCCAGCGTCACGATGGTCAGGCCGTCCTCCTGCCGCAGGTGCGTGGCCTGCCGCGGCACCGTCACCCGCGCCCCGAACTTCAGCGCCTGCACCTCCGCCCGGAACGCCAACTCGTCGCCGGAAATGCCGGTCGGGAACCCGAGGTAGTTCTCGATGCGGGAGGATGTCCCCGCCTGCCCCCCGATGGCGACATCATCGGTGACGATGGTGTCCAGCCCCTCCGAGGCAGCGTAGACGGCGGCAGAGAGCCCGGCTGGCCCGGCCCCGATCACGATCACATCGGCGGCGTGCTCCTGATTCACGACCAGATCGAGCCCGAGCACGCGCGCCAGATAGCGCGTGCTGGGGTTCGCCAGCGCGCGTTCCTCCCGCACGATCACCCAGACATCGGTGGTGCCCCCGGCCCCGAAGCGCTGCATCAGCCGCACGGCTTCCGGGTCCTGCGGTGGCAGCCAGCGGTGGGGAATGCGGTTGCGCGCGCAGAATTCTTCCAGCCACGTGATTTCCCCCGCCGTCTCCGGGCCGATCAGGGTCACGCTGGCCGCAGCCTTGTGCATCAGGATCTCG
This sequence comes from Thermomicrobiales bacterium, assembly GCA_047605145.1. GTDB lineage: Bacteria > Chloroflexota > Chloroflexia > Thermomicrobiales > UBA6265 > JACCXM01. The sequence continues at coordinate 10,812 of JASGGF010000130.1, forward strand.
CGCCGCGCGGCGAAGGTCGTGATCAGCACATCGCTCACGGCCGGGAGCGTTTCCACGATCTCCCCGACGGCCCGGTTGGGGATCACGAGTACGGCCCCTGCCTCATCCACCACGCAGTCGAGCAGGACCGCCTGCCCGGTGAGGATGCCAAGTTCGCCGTGAAACTCTCCCGGCCCGCTGGAGCGAACGAGGACATCGCCATCCTCGCCGCGCCGCGAAACGCGCACGCGTCCTTCCAGCACCACGATGAGCGGATAGTGTGAGGCGCCGCTGGCGAACAGCACCTCGCCCGCCTGCGTCGCGCGCACTTCCCCGTACGGCCGCAGCAGGGCGATGTCCGCGTCGCTGAGAACGGGGCTTTCCTGCTCGATCAGCGCCTGCAGAACGGGGTTCTGGGTGATTCCGGATGACATGGTGTTCCTGTCGTTGTGTTGCTGCTGGCGCGTCATTGCCGATGGCGCGGATGGTAGCTATTCGCAGCGCTGGCTACCGCGTGGGTATGCCTCCGCTACGGTCCCGCGCGGTCCCAACCAGACATGATGACCTCCCCGGAGGGCGTCGGCTCAGGCATCATCCCCATCTCTCTGGCTTGGAACGGTCGTCCCGCCACCGGCGGTGGCGCCTCGCTACGGGTGTGGTACCGCTGCTGCCGTTGCTGAAGATCCTGTCACAGCCCCATCCTGCCACCCTGTGGTGACAACCGGCGCAGGCGGCGAGTAGCGCCATCAGGAAGCGTGGCAACAGTGGCGAGCGCCCCCGCGAGCGCTACGACCACCCAGCAGGGTTGGAAAGCGAGGGCGTGGCCGCACGGCTGCGCCCCCTCGCGCGGGGCGCCCCGGCGCATGGCCGGTCTCCGCGTGATATCGTTGCCCGCCTGCCGCCGGTGACATCGGGTCACCACCAGCGCTGCGCCGCCGGACCCGCCCGTGGATACCCACCTCTCCGCCGACATCCCGTTTCCGCCGCCGGGCCTCGACGAGGTCACGCTCGGGGCCGCCCGAGAGAGCGCCATCCGGGTGCTCCCCACCAACGTGGCGGCGGGCATTGCGGCGGGGGAGACCATCGAGCGACCAGCCTCCGTGGTCAAGGAGCTGATCGAGAACGCGCTCGATGCGGGCGCCCGCGCCATCCGCATCGACGTGCGTGGCGGTGGCCTCGATCTGATCCGCGTCGGCGACGATGGCGGCGGTATCCGCGCCGCCGATCTGTGGCTGGCCTGCCAGCGCCACGCCACCAGCAAGTACCCGCCGGATGGCCTCGCCGCCGTGCGCACGCTCGGCTTCCGGGGGGAGGCGCTGCCCAGCATCGCCGGGGTCGCGGAGTTGGACATCGTTTCCGCCACGCGCGGGGGCGCCGCCGGTGGCTGGCGCCTGACGCTGCGCGGCGGCCGCGAGGTG
>JASGGF010000131.1:0-12154 GCA_047605145.1 Thermomicrobiales bacterium
GCGCCCGTAGTGGAACTCTTGGGTGGTCTGGGGGAGGGCGGCGGGTGGCGGGGGTGTTTGCATCATCTGCGGCAGTGTACCGCGCGGGGCGGGGCGCATTTGACGGCGCGCGACGCGCGAGGCTGGCGCCCGGTTGCCTGCGGCTCCCGCCACCGCTATGCCCCTCTCCCAGTGCCGCAGCGACACCTTCGCCATTTCGGCTGTCATCCCACCTGCGTGTGCAGACTGGAGACATGGGAGGCGCCGAGCCGACGGGGCGTCACCGGCTCTCCGCCTGCCACCACGGCCTCCCAAACCCCGATGTCGTCCCGACCGCAGGAGGGACCGCGCACCCCAACTCCTGGGTCACGGCGCCCTCTCTCCGATTGCCACCAGCACCCCACCTACCTCGGCGTCTTCCTGAGCGCCCGCTGGAACCACCCATAGGAACGCAGGGTCTCGCCATTGCTCACCTTCGCAGCGCCGGACGAGATCGGGACGACATCGGGGTGACAGGATGTTGCAGTGGGAGCCTGAGAGCGGACTCCGGGGTGGAGAGGATGATGGCTAGGCCGTGGCGGCGTCGCTGGCGGCATTTCAACGCGGGCCGCCGTGTTCACGAGGTAAGGCTGCCAAGGCTGCCAACTCTGCCAAGTTTTGCGGCCGGGGATGCCTGGCAGTGTTGTGGCAGGGACCTCGCCGAGCGCCTACGGGAGCGGCGCAAACTGGCGGCGCCGCCTCATATGAGCCGCCGCGCGTGCAGCGGGCCTGACCTCATCCAGGCGCAGTGACGGATGCACGGGGACGTCAAGACAGGCACAATGCGTACAGGGTGGCCGCGTCGTTGGCGGCGGCAACATGAGGAGCAAGCACGTGACCAGTTTCGAGCTTTCCCTGGGCATTGCGGAGCGGACAGGCAACCTCAACCGGCAGGGCGTGCCGTGCTTTCTGGGGTCGCAACCAGCGGCGAGCATTGCCGATCTGGCCGGGGCGGATGTCGCAATTGTGGGCGTGCCGTTCGTCAGCCCGCTGATCGGCTTCGAGAATGACCTGGCGCCGCGCAAGGTGCGCATTGCGGGGCTGACCTACTGGTCGAGCTATGTGCCGGAACTGGAGATCGACCCGGCGGCGATCCTGAAGATGGCCGATTACGGGGATGTCGATTTCCCGTTCGGTGATACGCGCGGCGCCAACGCGGCGGTGGAGGCGACGATTCGCGAGGTGGTGGCGGCCGGCGCCCTGCCGGTGACGATTGGCGGCAACGCGCCGGCCTCCAGCTTCGCGGTGATCAACGGGATCACGGCAGAGCGGCCGGGCACGGTGGGGGTGATCAGCTTCGATGGGCACTGCGACACGGCCCCGGACTGGGGTGTGGAGCCGAACTCCTCGAACTGGGTATTGGCGGCGTATGAGGCGAACGCGCAGCTGAGCCGGGCGAACCATGTGCAGATCGGCCTGCGCGGGATGAACAACCGCCCGGTGGATATGGCCTACTTCCGCGACAACGGAATGCGCACGATCATGGCGCGCGAGGCGCGGGCGATGGGCAGCCAGACGCTGGCGGAAGCGGCGGTGGAGCACGCGACGGCCGGGGTCGATCACCTTTGGCTGGCGGTTGACCTCGATGTGCTTGACAGCTCCAACACACCGGACTGGGACTGGCCAGACCCGTATGGGCTGATTGCCGGCGATATTCTGGAGACGGCGTACCTGGCGGGCAAGAGCGGCAAGCTGTGCGGGGTCTCGCTGATGATGATCGGCGGGAATGTGGCCTCGGTGCAGCGGATTGCGGTGTGGATCATCCTGTACGCGCTGGCAGGGTACGCGGCGGCGAAGCAGGGGTAGGGGACACTCGCTGCTGGCAGACGCCGTGTTTCCGCGTGGCTATGGCGCCGCGTTAGCCCGCGAACGCGGCCTGAGCGGCGGCAAGCCGGTGGGTCTCGATGCGGGCGCGCTGGCGGGCGGCGCGCTGCTGGAGGGCGGTGAAGTCCTCCGGGAGCAGAAGGGCGTGCGTGGGCTGGATCTGGCGGAGGGTGGCCCAGAGAGCGGCCTTGCCATCGATGCCCATGGCGACCGTTTCCAGCATTTCCAGGCGGCGCAGCGCGCCCTGATCGGGGTCATCCAGCAGCAGCTTGAGGTCGCCGGCCTTTTCAGTCAGCCACGCCGCAGCCTGCCGTGGCTTGCTGAGATCGGCGCCGGTACGCGCAATCAGGTGTTCCAGCAGTTCGCGGTCGGCCAGGATGTCGCGGCGGAGTTCGGTGAGGTCCGGGTCGTCTTGCAGATCCTCCAGCATTTCCAGCGCGATGACGGAACCGGCGAGATGGTCGTTCAGGTAGATGGCGAGGCGGTCATTCGCCGTCATGTGGTGCGCTCCTTCCGGCACGAGCTATGCGGGGACAGCGGTGCGGCGATGGGTTTCCGCCGTAGTGAGGAGCATTCGGCATGCCATACGATTCGCGGAGCGACTTGCCAGACAGCGTGAAGGACAACTTGCCGGCCCACGCGCAGGATATCTACAAGGAAGCGTTCAACAGCGCCTGGGACGAGTACGGCCACGAGGAGGAGCGGGCGCACCGGGTGGCCTGGGGCGCGGTCAAGGAGAAGTACCACAAGAACGCCAGCGGAAAATGGGTCGAGGGGAAGTCGGAGGGCGCCTGACAGGAGGAATGGCATGCGTCTCTATCTGGGCCAAGCCAGAGCAGGATGCCAACGAAGCCGACGAGGATGCGAATCTCCTTGAAGGCAACTTGCGAGATCCAGAGGCGTGATACAACGGTGCAGTTCCGGGCTCGGTAACGACGACCTCTGCCGGGCGTTCTAGTCCGCTCAGGTGGCGCCGTCACCGTTCAGTCATGTCGTTCGGCGTCAGTTCGAGGGCGCCACTGGTAGATTGCACCCCGGATGTGGCCATGTGTTCTGGGACTTGCGTATACTGGGTAGCCTGAAGCATTTCACCTAACCTTGGGGAACTCAACAGATGCTGCGTTCGCTGCTCCGAACCCGTCGTTCCATGCTGCTCGCCGTGTTGGGAGTTGTTCCGGCTGCATTTCAGGCTGGCGAGGCGCAAGGAGGCGACGCAACAAGGTGCCTCAAGCAATGCAAGAAGAAGAAGAAGGACAAGCGCGCCGCTTGCAAGCAGAAGTGCAAAAAGGCCGCCCCAAGTAACTTCCCCCGCACCGCATACGTGAGCGGTCCAGGGAATGGCATTTCGGCAAGTTTCCCTCTTGCCGCAGGCCGCTATCAGATTTCGGCAACTCATAACGATGTTTCACAGTATGGAGAGAATTTCATCATTCATCTCTGGGGTCCAAAGGACTACGAGGGCTTCATTTTCAATGAGTTGGAGTTTGAGCCTGGCTACTTCCAGTATCAGACTATTGAGCAGATTCCATACGATGGGACCTATTTCTTCGAGGCGCAGGATGTTGGTGGGCCTTGGACTATCAGCGTCGCACCCATTTAGGTGCCAGCGTGCCTTTCACAACCCGGCGCGGTGTTTTAGATCAGGTTGGTGGCCAAATCCTTGGCGCTGCGTTGTGGCGAAGCACAAGCTGCGGACGAATCTTGCTGATCGTCTGGGCGACAACGACGTGGCGACGCCCGATGAAGATGCCAAAGCGCGCATCGAGTCATCGGCTTGGTGTGGCCGTCACGCCCGAGTGATGCAATTTGCTCTCGGAAGCCGACTTCCAGACGATGTGAGCCACTACCGTGCAGCGTTCCTAATTGGTCGTGAAGGTCGCTGTTACATGAGGTCTTAGCGGCGGAACGGGCGAAAGAAAGCGCGGATGTCCCCAGTGAGCAGGTCGGGGACTTCCATAGCGGCGAAGTGACCGCCTCGGTTGAACTCGCTCCAGTGGACGATGTCGTAAGTACGCTCGGCGAGGGCTCGGATTGGCTGCACGATGTCGTGCGGGAAGACGGCGACGCCCACCGGCACGGGGCAGGGGTTTGGCGTGCCACGGCCAGCCACGGACTCATAGTAGATGCGGGCCGAGGAGCCGGCAGTCTGCGTGAACCAGTAGATGGCAATGTTGGTGAGCATGGCGTCGCGATCGACGGGGGTGACGGAGTCGCTCCAGGCGTGGAACTTCTCGGCGATCCAGGCGAGTTGCCCGGCCGGCGAGTCGTTCAGGCCGTAAGCAAGGGTCTGCGGTTTGGTGGACTGAATGCCGATGTAGCCGGGGATGGCCGCGTAGTAGGCACGGAGCTTTTCCAGCCGCGCGGTGTCCACCGGCGACAGCGGTGGCAGGTTTTCGACGTTCGGGTTGACCCTCAGGTAATTGAGGTGGACGCCCACGACGTGCTCCGGCGCGACGGCGCCGAGATCGCGTGAGATAGCGGAGCCCCAGTCGCCGCCTTGCGCGCCATAGCGGTCGTAGCCGAGGCGCGCCATCAGGACCGCCCAGGCGCGGGCGATGCGCCCGACATCCCAGCCGCGCTCGTGGGTGGGGCCAGAAAAGCCGAAGCCGGGGATGCTGGGCACGACGACGTGGAAGGCGTCCGCCGGGTCGCCGCCGTGGGCGCGGGGATCGGTGAGCGGGCCAATGATGTCCAGGAACTCGACGATGGAACCCGGCCAGCCGTGGGTGAGTATGAGGGGGAGCGCATCTGGCTCCGGCGAGCGGACGTGCAGGAAATGGATGTTCTGGCCGTCGATGATGGTCTGGAACTGGGGGAACGCGTTGAGCTTCGCTTCCCCGGCGCGCCAGTCGTAGCCTTCTTGCCAGTAGGCCGCCAGCTCCTGGGTGGTGGCGAGCGGAATGCCGTAGTCCCAGCCCGCCTCGTCGATCTCATCCGGCCAGCGCGTGGCTGCGAGCCGGCGGCGGAGGTCGTCAAGTTCGGCCTCCGGGATGGCGATGGTGAAGGAAGCGATCGCGTCGCGTTCTGGCATGGAGACTCCTGCAAGGACTACTGAGGCGCATCGGGCGCCGGTGTCGCTGGCGCTGCTTGCACCTGAAACGCAAGATACGGACTCCCTGTGAGCCCTCGGGGTCGAGATGGCGCCTGCCCGCGCGACTATCTGGCAGTAGCCGTTGGGGGCCACCGCTGCGCACGCCGTTCAGCTCACCAGTTTGGAGTATCGACATGGCAAACGAAACCACTACGCAATCCGCGTACCTCGATGTGCCCGGCGCGCGGCTCTACTACGAGACGATGGGCACGGGACCGGTGCTGCTGGTGATTCCGGGTGGCGCCGCCGATGCCAGCGGGTTCGTACCGATGGGCGAGCGCCTGGCCGACCGTTTCACGGTGGTGCGGTATGACCCGCGCGGGGTTTCGCGCAGCGCCGTGCCGGGGCTGGCGGAGGATGTCCCGGTCGAGACGCACGCGGATGACGCGCGGCGGCTGCTGCAGGCGGTGACGGACGAACCGGCGACGGTGTTCGGGCACAGCGGCGGCGCGGTGATCAGCCTGGCGCTGGTGGAGCTGGCTCCGGACCTGGTAGCGACGCTGGTGGCGCACGAGCCGCCGGTTGCCACGCTGCTGCCGGATGGCGATCCACGCCGGGATGTGGCAGCGGAGATCGTGGCGATCTACGGGGAGCATGGCGTTGGCCCGGCGATGGGGCGCTTCTTGGAAGCCGCCGGGATGGATGGCCCGCCGCCCGCGATGGCGCCGGAGGTCGAGGCGTTCATGATGGAGCAGTTCGCGCGGATGGAGGCGAACACCGAGTTCTTCCTGGCGCACTACCTGCTGCCGATCACCTCCTACCAGCCCGATATCGCGCGGCTGCAAGGCGCCCCGACGCGGGTGTTGATTGGCGTGGGCGAGGAATCGGTCGGGCAGGAAACGTACGACACCTCGTTGGCGCTGGCCGCCGCGCTGGGCAGCGATCCGGTCTTTTTCCCGGGCGATCACATCGGGATGTCCGTGCAGCCGGACGCGTTCACGGCGCGGCTGCGTGAGGTGCTAGGGGTGGGGTAAGGGACAGGTTTCGGGCAGCCTCAAGGAGACAATGAAGGGGACGGCAATTGCCGTCCCCTTCATTGTTCCACCATTGCGCCGTGCTCGGCCGGGAATGCAAAACCCCCAAGTCGTCAATCGAGCCGAGGCCCGGTACGGTACGAGGGGGTATATGCACGCATTTCTACCATGAAGCTGATTGAAAGCGATTCCGGCGCTGGCGGCTCTTGGCAATGCCGCCAGCGCGACGAACTTGCTATCCGTGCAACGGAGCCACACCCGTCGAGGGTGGCAGTAGGGCAGCCGAGAGGACCTGGTCGAGGGAATCGACCTGGATCAGCTCCATGCCGTCGCGGACGACGGCGGGGAGTTCGGCAAGGTCCTTGGCATTGCGGCGCGGCAGGATGAAGGTCTTGATGCCGCCCCGGTGCGCCGCGACGGTCTTCTCGCGTAGCCCGCCGATGGGCAGCACCTTGCCGCGCAAGGTGATCTCGCCGGTCATGGCCACGTCCTTGCGCACCTGCCGCCCGGTCAGGGCGGAGATGAGCGCCGTGGCCATGGTGATGCCGGCGGAGGGGCCATCCTTGGGAATGGCGCCCGCCGGAATGTGGACGTGGATGTTGTTGCGGTCGAAGAAGTCCGCCGCGAGGCCGTAATCGGTGGCGCGGGCGCGGGCGTAGGAGAGCGCCGCGCGAGCGGACTCCTGCATCACATCGCCCAGCTGCCCGGTGAGGATGAGATCACCCTTGCCGGGCATGATCAGCACCTCGATGCCGAGCAGATCGCCGCCTACGCTGGTCACCGCCGCGCCGGTGGCGACGCCGATTTCATCCTGCTCCTCGGCGAGGCCGTAGTCGTACTTCGGCACGCCGAGGTAGGTGGCGACGTCGTCCGCATCCACCGTGATCTCCGCGGGCGGGTTGTCGCCGGCGAGAATCTTGGCCACCTTGCGGCAGAGGGAGCCGATCTCGCGCTCCAGATTGCGCACGCCCGATTCCTCGGTGTACTCCCGGATCAGCTTGCGCAGCGCGTCATCGGTGACGGTCAGTTGCTCCGGTTCGAGCCCGTGGTTGTCCAGCGTCTTCGGCAGGAGGAACTGCCGCGCGATCGCCATTTTCTCGATCTCGGTGTAGCCGGAGACCTCGATGATCTCCATGCGGTCCCGCAGGGCGGCGGGGATCGGGTCCAGCATGTTGGCGGTGGTGATGAAGATCACTTTGGACAGGTCGAAGGGCACCTCGAGGTAGTGGTCGGAGAAGGTGGTGTTCTGCTCCGGGTCCAGCACCTCCAGCAGCGCCGATGACGGGTCGCCCCGGAACGTGTCGGAGCCGACCTTGTCGATCTCGTCCAGCACCAGCACCGGGTTGCGGCTCTTGGCGTCCTTGAGCGCCTTGATGACGCGCCCCGGCATGGCCCCGACGTACGTGCGGCGGTGGCCGCGAATCTCGGCCTCATCGCGCACGCCGCCCAGCGACATGCGGACGTAGTTGCGGCCGATGGCGCGGGCGATGGACCGGCCGAGGCTGGTCTTGCCGACGCCCGGAGGGCCGACGAAGCAGAGGATGGGGGCGCGCAGGCGGTCTCCCGCCAGCTTGCGGACGGCGATGAACTCGAGGATGCGCTCCTTGACCTTCTCCAGCCCGTAGTGATCCTCGCCGAGGACGCGGGCGGCCTCGGCGAGGTCGAGGCGGTCTTCGGTTTCGGCGGACCACGGTAGGTCGATCAGCCAGTCGAGGTAGCCGCGAATGACGCCGATTTCGGGGGAGAAGGGGTGCTGCTGCTCCAGCCGCTCCACCTGCACCAGCGCCTTGGCACGGACTTCCTCCGGCATGCCGGCTTCGTCGATCTTCTCGCGCAGTTCGTTGGCGACGGCCGCTTCCGTGCCGGCCTCGCCCAGTTCCTTCTGGATGGCGCGCAACTGCTCGCGCAGGTAGTACTCGCGCTGCTGCTTGTCCATGCCGGCCTGCGCCTCGGTCTGGATCTGCTGGCGCAGATTCATGACATCGAGCCGCTTCTGGATAAGCACGCTGAGGCGGCGCAGGCGCTCGACGGGGTCGAGGATCTCCAGCAGCTCTTGCCGCTGGTCCGAGGTGAACTCGGGAGAGAAGGCGATGAGGTCGGCCAGCCAGCCGGGCTCCTCGACGCCGCGCACCATGGTCAGCACCTCTTCCGGCACGTTGGGAAGCATGCTGATGTAGCTCTCGACCTGCTCCATGACGGCAGTCATGGCGGCCTCGGCGGTGGGCGTGGAATCGACCGGGTCATCGTGGCGCGTCACCCGCGCCACGAGGTACGGCTCCTGCTGGACCAGTTCGGTGACGATGCCGCGGGCAAGGCCTTGCAGCACGACGTGGCGGCTGCCGCTGGGCCGGAACTGGGCGATTTCCGCGATGACGCCGACGCCGCACAGCTCGTACTCCATCGGCGGCGGCTCAGGATCCGGGATCCACTCGGGTTCGCCATCGATGCCGGAGTGCGCGGCGGCTTCGATGATGGCGTCGGCGAGCAGCGCGCGCAGCTCGCCATCTTCATCGGCGCCAACTTCCGGCAGCACCGGGCGCTCGGTGAGCACCAGCACGTGGCGGTGCTCGCCCCGCGTGGCGCGCTCGACGACGCGCGCGGCTTCCTCATCTTCGATGGGGAAGGGGATGGACATATGAGGGAGCAGGATCGTTTCCGCCACCACCAGCACCGGCAGCATCACCTGTGGTGGCTTGCGCGGGGCGGCCTTGCGGCTGCGGGAGCGCGATGCGCGCGGCTTGGCGGGCGCCGCCGGCTCAGCCGCCGCTGGCTCGGGGGCCGCCTGTTCGGCTGCGGGTTCTGCCGCAGGCTCAGCAGTATCAGATGTACGAGATGACATGTAGCAGTCTTTCCAGTTTCCTGTTGTCCTGCCTGGCGATGTCGCGCCGGGCGGCAGGAGGAGGGTGTCTCGGGCCATGCAGCATGGGCAGAGCGCCGGGTAAGAAACGCCGCGAGGGCGTTGCATGCAGGGCGGCGACGACTGCCAAGTCTACCCGGTTGTGGGCCTTCCGGGTAGTGTCATGGATACTGTGCGCGAACGTTGCCGCCACCAGAATCCGCGCCGTTTCGCGGAGATTTGCCGAGGTTGCCATGAACGACGTGACGAACGCGCGGCCCGCTGGCGGTGATCCAGCCCGCGAAATGTGGTCGACTCGCGTTGCCCGGTACGCGCGCGATGGCGCGCCTCAAACCCGGCGGTTCGCCGCCGCGCTGCTCGATCTGACAGCGCCACGTGATGGCGAGACGGTGCTAGATATCGCCACGGGCACTGGCGTGGTGGCGGTGGCGGCGGCGCAGCGGGTGGGGCCAGCGGGGCGCGTGGTGGCCACCGATTTCATTGCCGAGTGGGCGCCCTATGTGCAGGCGACGGCGGCAGAGGCCGGCGTCGACAACGTGACGTTCGAGGTGATGTCCGCCGAGGCGCTAGCGCTACCGGACGCGGCATTCGACGTGGTGCTTTGCCAGTTTGGCCTGATGTTCGTGCCAGACAAGCTGCTGGCGCTGCGGGAGATGCGCCGCGTGCTGCGGCCGGGTGGGCGGCTTGGTCTGACCGTCTGGAGCGTGCCGGAGCGCGTCGGGATCTTCCTGATCTCCGGCATTGTGGGGGCGGCGTTGCCGCCAGAGCCGGGGCCACCGCCACTCTCTCCGCTGAGCCTTGGCGCGCCGGGGCTGGTCGAGGGGCTGGTGGCCGAGGCGGGATTTCGCGATGTGCGGATGCAGCCGCACACGTTGGGCGTTGAGATCGCCAGCGCGGAGACTGAATGGGAGCGGTGGGCCGGGGACACGGATAACCCGATGGTCGCGCGGTTTGCAGCGCTGCCCGAGGCTGAGCGCGCGGCGCTGCGGGCGCGGGTGATTTCGGAGATGGAGGCACGCCGGGAGGGCGAGGTGATCGTGCTCACCAGTGAGGCGCTGCTGGTGACCGCCGCATGCTGAGGCGGAGCGGTGGGCACGGCATGCGGCGCCTGCCGCATGCCGTGCGGTTGGGAGCCGGTTACGGCAGCAGCTTGCCCTCGCCGGCGGCGAGCTGCAGGATGAGGTCCACGAAGCCGGGCAGCGCCCACGCAAGGCTGAGCGGGCTGACGCTGTCCGCCAGCGCGCTGGTTTGGTCGATGGTCAGCAGGCCGTAGCCGCCACGCTTAACTGCGGGCAGGGACTGGAAAATGGGGCTGGCTTCCTGTTTCGCGATGGCGTCCGGGTCGGTCATGGCGGAGAGCAGGATCTGGGCGGGGCGCAACTGGTCCGCCTGCTCAAGGGAGACGACGGTCATGACCGGGTCTTCGCCGCCGACGAAGTCCAGCCCCAGTTCGCGGAAGAGTTGGCCGGCGCTCATGTCCTCGCCCCAGATCCAGAGCTCAGTGGTGTACATGAACCCAACCATCAGGGGCATTTCGGCGGCAGGCGCCATGGCGGCGCGGGCGTCCGCGATCAGCGCCTCGGCGCGGGCGACCTCGGCATCCGCGCGCGCCTCTTCGCCTGTGGCGCGGCCCACCATGCGCAGGGCGTCTCGCCATGGGTCGTCCCAGTCGATGACCACGGTGGGGGCGATAGCGGAGAGGGTTTCGTACCAGTCATCGAAGTACTTCGGCATGGTGATGATGAGATCGGGCTGGGCGGCGGTGATGGCTTCGAGATCGAGATCGGTGGCGGCATCGAAGGTGGGAATGCCCTCGGCGGCGTCCTGCCACGGCAGGCGTTGGCCGGTAGCGCCGTTGGCGGCGCCATACGCGACTGGTGTGAGCCCGAGCGTGAGCAGGGCATCCAGATCGAGGAAATCGCTTGCCGCCACGATCCGCTCCGGCCGCGCCGGGATGATGGTCTCGCCGTTGATGTGGGTAATAGTGACGGGAAATGCGCCAGCGCCCGGGGTTGCGGCGACGGGCGTGGCCTGCGCCTCCGCGATGTGCGGCGCTGCGAGCGCGCCGAGCGTGAGACTGGTGATGCCAAGGAGGGCGTGCCGGCGTGAAAGCTCACGGCGTGATGCGTCGATCATGTGCAAAAGTCCTTTCAGGTTGCGGAGCGGGGTTTACGGCAGGCGCTTGCCTTCGCCGGCGGCGAGGTGCTGGATGAGCTCGACGAAGCCGGGCAACGCCCATTCAAGGCTGAGCGGGCTGGCGCCATCGGCCATGGCGCGCGACTGTTGCACGGAGAGCACGCCGTATCCGCCGCGCTTCACGGCGGGTAGCGCCTGAAAGAGTGGGCTGGCTTCCTGCAGTGTGATCGCGGCCGGATCGGAGTCGACCGAGAGGAGCAGTTCGGCGGGGTTCAGGAGCGCGACCTGCTCTGGAGAGGCCTGCGTCAGTACCGGATCCTCGCCGCCCACGAATTCGAGCCCCAGATCCTGAAAGAGCTTTGGCCCGCTGCCTTCGGCGCCCCAGATGTAGAAACTGTCGCCGTACTGGAACCCGACCATCAGGGGCATGCCCTCCGCGTCCGTAAGTTGCGACGCGGCGTGGGCGATCAGCTCATCGGCGCGTGCGATTTCAGCCTCGGCGCGCTCGTTTTCGCCGGTGACGCGCGCCAGCATGCGCAGGGCATCGCGCCACGGATCGTCCCAGTCGATGACGACGGTGGGCGCGATGGCGTTGAGGGTGTCGTACCAGTCATCGACGTACATCGGCATGGTGACGATGAGGTCGGGGCGGGCGGCAGCGATGGCCTCCAGATCGAGGTCCGCCGTGGCGTCAAAGGTCGGGATATCGGCGGCCGCGCCCTGCCACGGCATGGCGCCGCTTTCCCAGGCGTTGGTGAAACCATAGAGCACCGGCTCCAGGCCGAGGGTGAGCAGGTAGTCGAGGTCCACGAAATCGCCGGCGGCCACGATGCGCTCGGGCCGCTCCGGGATGGTGGTTTCGCCCATGGCGTGGGTGATGGTGACCGGCCAGATCGCTGCCGCCGGGGTGGACTGCGCCCGCGCGGCGCGTGGGGCAGTGAGGATGCCGGCGCCGAACCCGGCGAGGCTCAGCATGGCGCGCCGCCGGGTCAAACGGCCCCGCTGGCCAATCTCGGTGTGCATGATTCCCTTCCCGTGCAATATCCGACGCAATCTGTCGGGATTATACGGGGCGGGATGCGCGGGGGGCAGGCGCCTCGCGGGATTCAGTCCCAGGGGGCGAAGAGGCGGATTTCCGTGCGGGCGAGGTTGATGCCCACGCGGTGATCGAGCGGGTGGGAGTGGGCGAGATGGTGCATCGTCTCGACGAGCGGCAGGAAGCGAGCGAGGCGGCGCTGGGCGGGTTCCCATTCG
>JASGGF010000132.1:0-12145 GCA_047605145.1 Thermomicrobiales bacterium
TCCGCACGTGGCGCGCGCGCCGCCAGCGCCGCCGCCACAGCGAGAACATCCGGGTGGTCGTGGTCGCCTACGATAATGAGTGTGGGCGCGACAAGGGCCTCCAACCGGGCGTAGGCGGGTGGGTCGGGCGCAATGACCGGGTCTTCGTGCAGCCAGTGCCAGCCGGAGTAGTCGGCAATCTGGCGCAGGCACGCCACGCGCACCTCGTGGGCGCGCTGGGAGGGCTGGAACCAGTGCCGTGCCGCCACGATCTCGCGGGCGGCGGGCAGGCCACCGGCGGCGATGGCGGCGCGGAGCTCGGCGTCGAGGGCCGGCAGGTCTTCCGTCCACGGGAAGCCGGAGATGGTGGAGCCCGCCAGCACCAGCGCGGAGACGCGCGCCGGGGAGGCCAGCGCGAAATCGACCGCCACCCGCCCGCCCATCGAGAGCCCGAGGACGGCGGCGCGCGCCACGCCGAGGTGGTCCAGCAGCGCGGCGAGGTCGTCCTCGTGGCGGTAGGGGAGGGCGGTTGGCGGGTCCGAGCGGCCGTAGCCGCGCAGGTCGTAACGGATCACGCGGTGCTGCGGCGCGAAGGCGGCAACCTGCGCGTCCCACATGCGGGCATCGAGCGGCGACCCGTGGATCAACACCAACGGCGGACCGTCACCGGCCGTCTCGCACCAGAGACGGGTCCCGTTGACCGTCACGAAGCCCGCATCAGGCGCGTGTGCGTCCGGTTGCTGCACGGTAGCCTGCCCTTTCACGGCGGGGGTGGACGCTGGCCCGGCGCGCCATCACGTTGGCCATGCTCCATACTTCCCGCATGGATGCACCAGCCGTTTCCCCCGATATCATCGCCGAGATGGCCCAGTATTACCGCGACCGCGCACCGGAGTACGACGAGTGGTTCGCGCGCGAGGGCCGCTACGATGCGGGCGAGGCCGCCAACGCGGCGTGGTTCGCGGACGTGGCTGAGGCGTTCGCCGCCTTCGACGCCGTCCACTTTACCGGCGATGTGCTGGAGCTGGCTCCCGGCACCGGCATCTGGACGGAGCGCCTGCTGCGCACCGTCGATTCGCTGACGGCGGTCGATATCGCGCCGGAGATGATCGCGCAGAACGAGGCCAAGGTCGGCGCCGGGCGGGTGCGCTACCTGCTGGCGGATCTCTTCGCGTGGCAGCCGGATCGCCAGTACGACGGCGTCTGCTTCTGCTTCTGGATCTCGCACGTGCCGGAGGAGCAACTTGACGCCTTCCTGCGCACCGTCGCCGGGGCGCTGAAACCGGGCGGCAAGCTCTTCTTTATTGATAGCCACCCGCGCATCAAGCCGACGCAGCCTTCCGCCACGCAGCTCCCGCCGGAAGCCGGCTCGCAGGTGCTCACCCGCACGTTGAACGATGGCCGCGCCTACCGCATCGTCAAGAACTTTCTGGAGCCGCGCGCGCTGGAGGCCCGGTGCCGCGCCTCCGGGCTCAACGTGCAGGTGCACGAAACGCCGCACGCGTTCATCTACGGCACGGGCGAACGCGCCTGAGCCCGCAACCGAGACAGCGAGAGAAACGAGGAGACACCATGGCCCGACGTCAGGTTCGCCGCCCCCGCCCGGTGGAGGAAAAGCCGCTGCCAGAGCTCGATCCGGAGGTGCGCGCCGAGCTGATGGCGGAGGCGCGGGCGCGGCTGGAAGCCGAGGCGCTGCCGGCCATCGAGGATTTCAAGCCGTACATGCTGGAAGCGAACAGCAAGATCGAGGTCAACGCGTTCCTCGATCACATCGAGGGGCCGCAGATCATGGTCCTGATCGGCCGTCCGGATGGCCGCATCACCGCCACCCTGATCGCCGATATCACCACCGGCCAGATCATCCCGCGCTGGGACGCCCGCAGCACCGGCCGCTTCAAGACCGCGTGGACCGAAAAGGTCCCCGGCGGCATTGCCGGCGTGACGCGCGACAGCGTGCTACAGCGCCTGAAGGACCTGCACACCACCGACTTTTCGTAACGGCACGGCCCCGCCGCAACGCAATCACTGTCCCGCGCGCAGACGGTGCACACCCCCGTGCCGCCGGCGCAGAACGGCGCGTTCCCGGTGGTGATGACGCAGGCGCCGCCGTTTCTGGCGCTGCTTCTTCGCCGCTGCCTCGTCCGGGTTCGCCAGCGCGGACCACGCTGGCAGCAGCGCAGCCAGCCCGGTCTGCGCCAGCCGCCGCGAGGTGGGCTGGCGCCACAGGTCGAGACCGGGCGCGTGTCGTGGGGCTCGGGGGAGGAGGGAAACAGGCAGCACGGCAGTCACTCCGGCAGACGTGCGCGGGTTCGGCTGCGGCCGCGCCCTAAAGGAACGCCGCACCCCGAATGTAGGGGGCGCGGCGTCCACTGCCGTCCGGAGGTCTACCTGAATTCTCTGGGGGAGCTACTCAGATTTCGCGTTCAACCGCTTGCCCTTGCCCTCCGCGCCCTCGATGACGGCGTCCACCAGCTGGGGCACGGCCCACTGGGTGCTGAGGCTCGATTCCAGATAAAGCGCCTGCGCCATTTCCGGCGGTAGCAGGATGTAGCCACCCCGCTGCATCGCCGGCAGCGCCCGGAAGAGCGCGTTTGCCTCCTGCGCCGCCGTCTGGTCTGGCAGGAAATCCGCCGCGATGATCACGTCGGCGCCGTCCACCACGTTGATCTGCTCCAGCGAGAGCATGTCGATGGAGCCCGCCTCGGCGCTACCGGGCGAGACCACATCCAGCCCGTACGCCGCGAGGATGCGGCCAATCGGCGCGTCCTTGCCGTTCACCAGAAACTGATCGAACCAGAAGTACGCGACCGCCACCGTCAGGTCTTGGTACGGATCCAGCCGGGGCTGCTGCGCGGCGATCAGCGCCTCGGTCTCCGCGATGACCGCCTCCGCCTGCACGCTGCGCCCGGTTGCCAGCCCGGCGGTGCGCTGGATATCCTGCCACGTCTCGCTGTCCGAGGCCTTGTAGACGATGGTCGGCGCGATGGTGGAGAGGGTGTCGTAGGTGTCCTGCGTGGCCCACGAGGTCAGGATAAGATCGGGCTGGGCGGCGGCGATCGCCTCGAAATCGATCTCGCCATCTGCCGTGCCCGGTATCACCGGGATCTCCCCGGCGCCGGCATTGATGGCCCACGGGGCCAGCTCGCCGATGTACCCGCCGAGGAGCATCATGGCGGCGGGCTGCACGTCCAGCGCCAGCAGCGAATCGAGCGCGGCGTTCTCATCGGTCAGCACGATGCGCTCCGGCAGCGCCGGGATCGTGGTTTCGCCAAATGCGTGCGTGATGGTGACCGGAAAGGCGTCCGCAGCGGCGGGCGTCGTGGCAGCTGGTGAGGCGACCGGCGTCGCCTGCGCTCCGGCGACACGCGGCGTGGCCGCGAGTGCCAGCGAAAACACGCCGGCGGCGGTGAACAGCCGCCGCCGGGTGATGAGATTCGTGTGGGACATGGGTGACGTCTCCCGGCGTAGCGCCAGCCCGGATGGCCAGCGCGCCTGCTTCGCGCAATATCCTACCGAATTCATCGGATATGCGCCGGGAGCGTGCAGGGCGGGATCTACGCCTCGCTGGCCTCGCCGCCGCCCGCGAGGAAGTGCTCCACGAAGAGCAGGCCGGAATCCCCGGCGCGGCGGATCATGCTGAGCAGCGACTCCATGCTGGAGACTTCCTCGATCTGCTCGGTGACGAACCACGTCAGCATGATCTGCGCGGCGTGGTCGTTCTCCTTGATCGCCAGATCCATCAGCGCGTTGATCTGCTGCGTGACGGTGATCTCCTGATCGAGCGCCAGTTGCACCGCGTCCGCCGCCGAGGCGAACTCGCTGCGCGTGCCGGGCGTGGCCGGGATGGCGACTGTGCCGCCTGCCTCCACCACGTAGTGGACGAGGCGCATGGCGTGCTCCTTCTCCTCCTCAGCCTGCCGGTAGAAGTGCGCGGCCAGCCGGGGGAGGGCATCGCCATCGAAGTAGGTGGCGATATTGACGTACTGCAGCATGGCGCTGAACTCGTGGCCAATCTGCTCGTTGATGGCGTTCGTGAGCTCGCTACTGATCAATTTCATCGGACACTCCCTGTCGTGCTGTGTACTGAATGACATAATCAGGTGCAAGTATAGCCCACGCTACGGCAGCAGATGCCGCTGCACGAAGCGGCCCACCTCGGCGAAGGCCGCATCCTCCTGCTGAAAAAGCCCGGGGAAGAAGTAGAAGCCGTGCGGCATGCCGGCTCGCACGTAAAGATCGACATGGCGATTGCCCGCCTCGCGCAGCTTCCCGGCGAAGGCGCGGGCGCTATCAATCATGCCGTCGTGCGTGCCCACCACCAGCATCGCCGGGGGATAGCCGGTCAGGTCGCCGTGCATCGGGCTGGCGTGCGGGTGATCCCACTGGTCGTAGCGGACATACGCGCCGCGCATGAAGCCGGCGAACGCGGCGTCATAGACGATGCCGCGGGGCGCCTGTTCATTAAAGGAGGCGTAGTTCTCAAAACGGAAATCGGTCACCGGGCCGAGCGCGATGACGGCGTCTGGCATCGCCAGCCCCTGATCCCGCAGGCGCAGCGGCGCGGCGGTGGCGAAGTTAGCGCCGGAGGAATCCCCGGCGTAGGCCACCCGGGTGGGATCGCCGCCCAGTTCGGCGCCTTGCTCTCGCAGGTACTGGTAGACCCGCAGGGTGTCGTCGAGGCCGATGGGGAAGGGCCACTCCGGGGCGAGGCGGTAGTTGACGCTGACCACGATCACGCCGTAGCGCGCCGCCATCAGGCGCGTGATGAAGTCGGTGTCGTCCGAGCTGCCGACCATGAAGCCGCCGCCGTGCGCGTAGAGGATGAAGGGCGACGCAGCGGCGGCGGGCTGCGGCGGGCGGTAGACGGCGCAGCGGATCGGCCCGTCCGGCGAGGGGATGTAGACCTCCGAAACCAGCACATCCGGGAACAGTGACTGGCCGGAGGGCGGCAGCAGCTTCGGATCGATGGGGTGATCCTTGCCAATGTACCCGGTGCGCACCGGCTGAATCATGATCTCGCGCAGGCTGAGCGGGCTGCGCAGGTGGGAAATCAGGTCGTAATTCGGGGCGGCGGGATCGTGCGGGTCGATGTGCGAGAGCCCCGGGCCGCCGGTCAACTGGTCCACCGGCGTTTCCCCGGCCGGCAGCGTGCTGCTGGCGATGGCGAGCTGCGGTTCGTGACTGGTCATGCCGAACGAAACTCCTCTGGCGCGTTGCCTGATCGTGTCCTCATGCATGGTGGCGGCAGGGGGTCTCCCTCGCCCGCTGGCCGTCAGCGCTCGCGGCAGCGGCCATCCTCGCCCTCACCGGCGAGGCATTTGCGCATCGCCAGCGCCCACTCGCCGTAGCCCTGCGCCCGGTAGGCATCCTGCGCGCCGTCATTCTCCAACCCGGTGATGACCACCACCTCAATGGCTCCCGCTGCCCCGGCTGCCGAGTCCACCCGGGTCATCAGCGCGCGGGCCACCCCACGCCGCCGGAACGCCTCCGCCACGAAGATGTCCGTCAGCTCGGCGTACGGCGCATCGCCTTGCAGGTGCGGCACGAGCCGCAGGCAGGCGAACCCGGCCATCTGGCCGTCAGGCTCCGCCACGAAGGTGGTTAGCACATGGGCGCACGCCTGCATTCGCGCCGCCACCTGCGCCGGGGTGGCGCCTTCGCCATCGAAGGCGTCGAGGAGCACGGCCAGCGCCGGGGCGTCGGCGGGAGTGGCTTCGCGAACGGTGATGGTGTCCATCGGCGCTCTCCGTAGCAGAGTGGCAGCGGTATGCGCGACGTGTGTCTCGAGCTTGTCGAGAGACCTCGTTCCGGCAAAGTCACGCACGAGGTCTCTCGACAAGCTCGAGACACGGTGGGGTCAGACCGGCCACGCCTCCTGCCGCCAGCCCATATCCCAGAACATCCACTCATAGCGGCTGGTGGTGACAAACGCTTGTGTGACCGTGGCGCGCGCCTCTGGCCCCAACTCCGCCCCGACCCGGTCCATCTCCTCCAGCACCCGCTCCACCGTTTCGCCGTACTCATCGCCGCCGTAGGTGTCGATCCAGCGCTGGAAGAGGGGATTCGGCGAGCCCTGCGCCAGCAGCAGGCGGCCGACCTCGCGGTAGATCCAGTAGCAGGGCAGCACGGCCCCGAGCAGCGTGGCGTAGTCGCCGCCGTACGCCTCACGCAAGAGGTAGCTGGTGTAGGCGAGGTTGACCGGCGCCATCGGGGTCGCCTCCACCTCTTCCCGGGTGATGCCGAAATCGGCGAAGAAGGTGTCGTGCAGCGTGCCCTCCGCCGCCATGATGCCCAGCACATGGCCGGCAAACATGGCCGAGACGGCAGTGTGTGGCGCCTTCGCCGAGGCGATGCTGAGACAGCGCGCGTAATCGCGCAGGTAGAGGGCGTCTTGAATGATGTAGAAGCGGAACGCCTCCACCGGCAGCGCGCCGTCGGTCAAGCCGCGCAGAAAGGGCAGCCGCTCGATCTCGGCGTAGATCGGCGTGATCGCCCGCCACAAGTCCCCGGTGAATCCGGCGCGTTCGCCGCGTTCGTTGCGCATCTGGTCCTGCTCGCTTCTTCACTTGGCCTCGTGCGAAGCCCGGTTTCTGCCCGTCAGTGTGCCATCCGCACGGCGATGCGTGCTGTCCGACTCTTTCGCACAGCGCTGGCGCCCACTGTGCGAGAACGTAGCGCACCTATCATTCCGGTGCGCGGGAAACGCCCGCAGCGGCCGCGAGGCCGCGTACAGTCAAAGGAGATTATCCCGATGTCCACCCCGGAAGTTGACGGCCAGCCAGTCACGCGTGAGGCGCTGGTGCAGGGTCTGCAGGAAGATATCGCCCGCGAGTATCAGGCGATCATCCAGTACGTGATCTTCAGCCAGAAGCTCGACGGCGCGCGCTACATGGAGATCGCGAACGTGCTGGAGGCGCACGCCCACGAGGAGCTGGACCACGCCATCGCGGTGGCGAAGCAGCTCGACTACTTCGGCGCCTACCCGGTGCATCAACCGGCCACGGTCACCGTCTCCGAAGAGAACGACCTGATGCTGTGGGCGGATCTGGACGCCGAGGACGTCACCATTCAGGAGTACCGCAAGCGGATCCGGCAGGCGCAGGCGCTGGGCGAGTACGCGCTGGCGGAGATTTTGCAGGAGATCATCAAGCAGGAGCAGGACCACCAGATCGAGCTGGCCAGCGCACTCGGTATCGTGCCGGACCCGCACGGCCGCAAGGAAACGAGCCCGTTCAAGAAGTAGGGGAAGTCAGCGCTGCGGCGCTTTAGGGGGAGACGGCCTGCGGGCCTCAGGGGGCGCCGGCTTCGCCTCAGGGGGTGAAGGAGCACGAGAGCAGGCCGAATCCTATACCCTTACACATCCATGGAACGCCGTTCTCCCAGCGCAGGGGGTGCGGCGTTCTTTCTTGAACAGAGCGCGCCAAACGCGGTGTCATCCTGAGCGAAGTCGAAGGATCTCGTCGTTGGCGCCCGGAACACAAGGGACGAGGGTGCAGGACACGCTCGAGATGACAGACGCCAAACCCGGCGCGTAGACAGAAGGAACTGGCTCCATGCTCGATGACGCGTTTTACGCCTACTACAACCTTGGGCAAGAGCAGGAGCGCCTCGCCAGCACCGGCGCAGGCACGCTGGAGTGGGCGCGCACCATCGAGCTGCTGGAGCGCTACCTGCCGCCGGCCTCGGCCCGCGTCCTGGATGTCGGCGGCGGCCCCGGCGCCTACGCGGCGTGGCTGGCGGCGCGCGGCTACGACGTCCACCTCATCGACCCGGTGCCCCTGCACGTGGAGCAGGCAACCGCCACCGCCGCAGCGGGGAGCGCGCCGTTCACCGCCGCGCAGGGCGACGCCCGCGTCCTCGACGCGCCGGACGCATCCGCCGACGCCGTGCTGCTGCTCGGCCCGCTCTACCACCTGACCGCCCGCGAGGACCGCCTGCAGGCATTGCGCGAGGCGCGCCGCGTGCTGCGGCCGGGCGGCGTCGTGCTGGCGGTGAGCATCTCCCGCTTCGCCTCGCTCCTCGACGGCCTGCTTTACGGCGATCTCAGCGACCCGGACTTCGCCGCCATCGTGGCGCAAGACCTGCAGGACGGCCAGCACCGCAACCCGGCCCCGGCGGACACCCCCGAGTGGTTCACCACGACCTTCTTCCACCTGCCGCCGGAACTTGAGGGGGAAATGCGCGAGGCCGGCCTCACCCTCGATGCCCTTCTCGGCGTGGAAGGCCCCGGCAAGTACATCGGCGCCGGCTGGTCTGACCCCGCCGCCCGCCCCCGCATCCTCGCCGCCGCCCGCGCCGTGGAGGCGGAACCCAGCCTGCTGGGATTGAGCGCGCACGTGATGGCGGTGGGGCGAAAGGGAAGACGCGCTGCGGCGCTTGGGGAAGACGCTCTAGCGGGAGCTTAGGGAGATGGAAGGAGAACGCGGAGCCGTCGCAGCTTACGTCCATTCGTACTCCTTCACCCCCTTACACCCCCTGAGCGAAGCGGCTCCCCCTGAGCGAAGCGGCTCCCCCCTCACAACACCCGTTCCATCAGCACCACATCCACCCACGCCCCGTCCAGCATCCCCTGCTCGTGGTACACGCCCACGGTCGTGAACCCGTGGCGCTCGTAGAGGCGCATGCCGGGCGCGTTCGTGGGGAACGCCGCCAGCACTAGCTTGTGGTAGCCCAGCAGGCGGGCGCGCTCCACCAGCGCGCCCAACAGCGCGTCGCCGACGCCGCGCCCGCGCGATTCCCGCGCCACGTAGACGGAGAAGTCGCCGACGTGGTCGTAGGCGGGGCGGGGGTTGAAGCGGTTGAGCGAGGCCCAGCCCAGCACCGCCCCGGCCGTGTCGGTCGCCACCAGCACCGGGTGACGCGCCTCGCGGGCGGCCAACCACTCGGCGCGCTCCTCCGGCGAGCGCAGCGCCGTCTCCAGCGTCGCCACGCGGTCCTCGATGCCCTGGTTGTAAATGCGGGCGATCGCCGGGGCGTCATCCAGCGTCGCGCCCCGGATATCCAGCCCACCTGCCGCCCGTGTCTCCACCACCAACCCCTCCCACGCCCGCGCCTGCTGCGCGATCCCCGCCAGATACGCCGCCAGGAACTCAAGCACCGCCGGGTCCAGGCAGGAATACCGTTGCTGCGCGCCGCCGCTGGTCTGCACCAGCCCCGCCTCGCGCAGCGCCCCCAGGTGCTCCGCCATCGTCGATTGCGCCAATCCGACGGCGGCGGCCAACTGCGGCGCCGTGCACTCCTTGCGCTCGGCCAACAGCGTGACGATGCGCAATCGGGCAGGGTTGGCCAGCAGGCGCAACAACAGCGTCGCTCGCTGCTCCGCAGAGTCTTGCTGCACCATCTTGCCTTTCAGGACGCGGCCAATGCCCGTCTATCGGTCTTCTCCGATTCTCCGATATCGCTGCAGCTTCGTCAAGCGTCTCCAGCCAAGCTCCCAGCGGGTGACCTGGCGCCTTCCGTGAGCATCGATGAGGTGTAAAATCCGCCCACTGACTGCGCCAGGAAACTCATTGAGGAGACCCCATGCGTCGTTCGCTGCCCGCCGTGCTCATTGCGCTGACGCTGCTCATCCCCGGCGCCGTCGGCCACGCCCAGGACGCCACCCCGGCGGCCAGCCCGGCCGTGTGCGCAGAAACGACCGAAGCGGAAAACGCGGCGCTTGCCCGCCGCTGGCACGAAGACGCGATGAACAACCATGACCTGTCCGTCCTCGATGAGATCCTGGCGCCCGCCACCGATTTCGACCCGGCGGGCTTCCCGGAGGACTCCGGGCCGAAGCAAGTGCTGGGCGCGCTACTAGCTGGATTCCCGGACGTGCACCAGACAGTCGAGATGGTCGTCGCGCAGGACGATCTTGTCGCGATCCGCTACAGCTCCACCGGCACGCACACCGGCGAGTTCCAGGGGATCGCGCCAACCGGCAAAACGGTGACCTGGACGGGGATGAACTTCTACCTCATCGAGTGTGGCCGCATCGCTGATGTGTGGTCCGAAGTCGATGCCATGAGCCGCCTCGCGCAGATCACCGGCACGCCAGAAGCAGCCACTCCGGCGCCGTAGGCGTCAGGTTCCCCACGCATCCAGCCAACCACAACGGGCGTACATCGTGCGGCTGCACGGTGCCGCTGCGCGTGACGTCGTGGTACCGTGCGCGCCCATCCAGGCTTTCTGGATAGGAAACTCAAGAATGGTCAGGAGCAGACCATGGCGGATCAGGAACCCCTACAGGCCGCACTTCGTGATTTCCAGGCCGGCCGCTCCTCGCGGCGCGGCTTCGTCCAGCGCCTCATCGCCCTCGGCGTCACCGCGCCGGTCGCGCTCAACCTGCTGCACCTGCACGCCGCCGCCGCGCAGGACGCCACCCCGCTCGCCAGCCCGGAGGGGGGAGCGACTGCCCTCGTGGCGCCGACTGGCGGCACGGAGGGGCAGACGCGCGGCGCGGGCGGCGAACTGAAGATCCTGCAGTGGCAGGCGCCCACCACGTTGAACATGCACCTCGCCGGCAGCTTCAAGGATCAGCTGGCCTCCTGCCTCGTGACGGAACCGCTCATCCACTTCCTGCCGGACGGCACGCCGATCCCTTGCCTCGCCGTCGAAGTCCCCTCGGCCGAGAACGGGCTGGTGGCGGAAGACCTCACCAGCGTCACCTATCTGTTGCAGGAGGGCATCCTGTGGAGCGACGGCGAGCCGTTCACCGCCAATGACGTCGTGTTCACGTGGCAGTGGGCCACCGATCCGGCCAACCAGGCCGCGACCGCCTCGCTCTACGACGCCATCGCCAGCGTCGAGGCGGAAGACGACCTGACGGTGAAGATCACCTTCAAGGAGCCGCAGCTCGGCTGGTACAGCTACTTCTCCTCCGCCCAGAGCGGCGGCATCCTGCCCCAGCACGTCCTGTCAGCGGGCGCGGACGCGGCAGCGGCCTTCGCCACGCAGCCCATCGGCACCGGCCCGTACGTGGTGACCAGCTTCACCCCGAACGACAACGTGCAGTACGCCGTCAACGAGAACTACCGCGAGCCGAACAAGCCGTTCTTCGCCACGGTCAACCTGAAGGGCGGCGGCGACGCCACCTCCGCCGCCCGCGCGGTGCTGCAGACCGGCGAGTGGGATTTCGCGTGGAACCTGCAGGTCGATCCGGCGCTGCTGCGCACCTTCGAGGACGATGGCAAGGGGCAGCTCGTCATCGTGCCTGGCACCGCCGTCGAGTTCCTGACCCTCAACTTCTCCGACCCGAACAAGGAGGTCGATGGGCAGAAGTCGCAGTGGCAGACGCCGAACCCGGTGCTGGGCGACAAGGCGGTGCGGCAGGCGCTGGCGCTGGCGGTGGATCGCCAGACGATCTCGGAGCAGTTCTACTTCGGCCCTCCGGGCGAGCCGCCCGCCAGCAACATCCTGCTCGGCATCGCCGGCGCCACCTCGCCGAATACCACGTGGGAGTTCGACCTGGACAAGGCGAACGCGCTGCTGGACGAGGCGGGCTGGGCGCGCAACGGCGACCTGCGCGAGAAGGACGGCGTGCCGCTGCGACTGACCCTCGCCACCACCTCGCAAAACGAGGTGCGCCAGAAGACGCAGGCGCTGCTGAAGAGCGACTGGAGCAAGCTGGGCGCCGATATCGAGCTGCTGGAGATCGAGGCCAGCGTGTTCTTCGACACCTCCGCCGGCAACGACCAGAACTTCTACCACATGTACTGGGACGTTTCGGAGTACGCGTGGAGCCCGGCGGGGCCATACCCGCTGAGCTACATGCTGCGCTGGGTCAGCCACGACGGCGAGAACATCCCGCAGGCGGACAACGGCTGGGCGGAGGTGGATGAATCCCGCTACAACAACCCGGCCTACGACGCGCTCTACGACGAAGCGGCCAAGACGACTGACGCGGCCCGCGCCGACGAGCTGTTCATCCAGATGAACGACACGCTGATCGACGACGTGGTCGTCATCCCGCTGGTGCAGCGCGCCTCGGAGAAGTACGCCCTCGCTGCCGATCTCAACGCGGACAACATCGCCGCCGGGCCGTTCGAGTCGCTGTACTGGAACATCGCGAACTGGAACCGCACCGGGGCATAGGAGGGCGCGCCTGACGTGAAGCGCCAGAACGCCGGATAAGCCCTCACCCCCAGCCCCTCTCCCGATGCGCGGGAGAGGGGAGCCGACCGGCGGC
>JASGGF010000133.1:0-12102 GCA_047605145.1 Thermomicrobiales bacterium
TCCGGGTCAAGAGCCCCTCTCCCGCGCATCGGGAGAGGGGTTGGGGTGAGGGCTCCCCCCGGGGGCGTCACGGGCTTCCCCGGAGGGCGTCCGCCCCCAACCTCTTCACCCCTGCTGCTGCTGTTGCGGCTGCTGGCGCGGGGCGCTGTCCTCGGAGGCGGTGGCGAAGGGGTCGCTCATGTCGAGGGTGCTCACCATCGCCGTCAGCGTCTGGGTCATGCTGCCGAGCGATTGCGTCATCGCCTCCAGCCGCTGCAACTGCCGCATCGCGCCCAGCGTCTGGAACTGGATCGGTCCCACGCGGGAGCGCGCCGGCGCCCCGATGCCGAGGCTCTGCGAATCGCCCATCACCTCGCACTGCACCGAGACATCGAGGCTGCTGGCCGCGCCGCCCCGGTAGGTGCCGCGCACGATGGAGACATCGGCGTAGTCGCGGCCGGCGGCCACCTTGACGTGCCGCCCGGTGGAGGGCGTGCCCGCTGTCGGGTCGATGCCGACCCAGCCGTAGGGCGGGATGAACGCCTCCGCCCACGCGTGGGAGGCGGCGCTGGCCTGCACGTTGCCGAGGTAGCCGGAGACGTAACGCGCCGGCAACCCGGCGTGGCGGCAGAGTGAGATCAGCAGGTGCGAAAAGTCCTGGCAGACCCCGCTGCCCCCCTCCAGTAGATCATCCACGGTCGAGCGCACGTTCGTCGCGCCCACGCGGTACTCGAAGTGATCATGGACGTAGTCGGCGGCGGCGCGCAGGAAGCCGTAGGCGCTCACGCCCGGATCGGCGGCCAGCAGTGCGCGGGTGATCTCGGCGGTGGAGCCGCCCAGCGCCACGTAGGCGCTGGGATGCAGGAACTCCGCGTTTTCATCGGCGAAATACTCGTCCTGCGCCAGCGCGCCAAGCGCTGGCGATTGGTCCACGTCGCCCTCGCGCGGGCCGGTCAGGTGCTCCCCCACCCCGGCGAAGGTGATCACGTCACTGGTGGCCTCGATGGTCAGGTGATCGTGCAGGTACGGAATCCCGAAATCGTGGACGGAGTTGCCGTAGTAGTCCTCGAAGGCGATCACCGTGGCGGGCGGATCGATGGAGAGGTTGAACCCGACGCACGTCTGCATGCCGTCGGAGACGGGGCGCAGCCGCACCTCGTTGAAGCTCTCGTAGGCGGGCGGCGCGTAGGTGTACACGGTGCGGTGGGTGATACGGTAGCGCATGGGGCCTCCTGCCTCCTCGCCGACTCAGGCGACCACGTCTTCCGGGCGCAGCACGCGCGCAGCGAAATACTCGGCCTGAATGCTCTCACCCAGCCGGTAGCAGGCGCGTTGCAGATCGATCAGGTAGGCGTGCAGCCCCGTCTCGAAGATCTCCTCCACTCGCCCGTAGGCCAACCGGCTGCGCAGGATGCCCACCGCCCGCTCCGCCTCGCTGCCGCCGCCGGGGCTGATCGGCAGCAGCGCCGCCCCGAGGATGGCGCGGTGCTCCGGGTCGTAGGTGCGGTAGGCGGAGATGCGGGCCAGCGCGTCCTCCACCTCGGTGATGGAGAACAGGATGGAGCGCGGGAACACCGGCGAGAGCGTGAGCATCTCCACCACCTCGCGCGGCTCCACGGCGGAGCGGTACAGCTTGTGGTACGCCTCGTAGGCGGACATGGAGCGCAGCACCGCCTGCCACTGGTGCCACTCGCCGGGGATATCCTCCTCGATGCGCGCGGCGGCAGCCTCGAAATCGGGGCCGGACACCGCCGCGTGCGGCGCGGCGTCCGCCACCAGCAGGTGGTACTTCACGTCCAGCGCGCGGGCCGTTTTCTCGGCGCGCTCGAGGAACTTGCCGGCGTGCAGGAAGTGCCACCCCTCCTCGCGCGGCATGGTGCTGTCGGTCACCCCCTGAAACAGGTGGCTGAACTCGATCACCGAGCGGTAGAAAAGGTGCGCGTTCTCAATGCTGAGCGGCCCCTCGCCAAACGCCTTGTGCTCCTGCAACTCGAGGTAGAAGCGGTTCAGCGCCTCCCACATCTCGCTGGCGATCTGGTGCCGCATCGTCCGCGCCAGCTCGCGAGAGCGCGCCACGCAGGAGACGATGGAGTTCGGGTTGCTGGGGTCGAAGGTCAGGTACGTCGGGACCGTCTCCTCGTTCGCCTCGCCGTAGGCGCCCCGGAAGCGGGTCTCGTTGCCGACGATGGAGATCAGCGCCTCCCAGTGCCGGGTGCGCCGCGTCTCCGCCTCCGCCGAGGTCCCCATGCCCACGGTGTGGTGGTAGTTCACGTCCGTGATGCGCGCGGTGTCCTCCGCCCGCTCCACGTAGCGCCCTATCCAGTAGAGCGATTCCGCGATCCGGCTCAACATGCCGCGCGCTCCCGCCTGCTCGTCATCGTGCTCATGCTCAAGTACTTTCCAGCACCCACGTGTCCTTGCTGCCGCCGCCCTGACTGGAGTTGACCACCAGCGAGCCCTTGCGCAGCGCCACGCGGGTCAGCCCGCCCGGCAAGACGTGGATGCCGTCGTTGCCGGTCAGGATGTACGGGCGCAGGTCGATGTGCCGCCCCTCCAGATGCCCCGCCGTGTGGTCGTCGCCGTCCGGCACGAACGATGGCGAGCGCGAAAGCGGCACCACCGGCTGCGCGATGTAGTCGCGCGGGTCGTTCAGGATGCGCTTGCGGAACTCCAGAATCTCCTCCTCCGAGGCGGCGGGGCCGATCAGCATGCCGTAGCCGCCGCTCTCGTTGGCGGCCTTCACCACCAGCCGGTCGAGGTTCGCCAGCACGTACTCGCGCTGTTCGGGATCGTCCGGCAGGTAGGTGGGCACGTTGCCGAGGATCGGCTCCTCATTCAGGTAGTAGCGGATGATGGCCGGCACGTAGTGGTAGACCACCTTGTCGTCCGCCACGCCGGTGCCGATAGCGTTCGCCAGCGCCACGTTGCCGGCGCGCACCGCGCCCAGTAGGCCGGCCACGCCGAGGATGCTGTCTGGCCGGAAGCTGAGCGGATCAAGGAACTCGTCATCGACGCGGCGGTAGATGACATCGACCGGCTGCCGCCCGAGGGTGGTGCGCAGGTAGACGCGGTTGTCGAGTACGAACAGATCGCGCCCTTCCACCAGCTCGATGCCCATCTGCTGCGCCAGAAAGGCGTGCTCGAAGTAGGCCGAGTTGTACACCCCGGGGGTGAGCAGCACCACGGTCGGGCCGGGGCCGTTCGCCGGGGTGGGGCGCGGCGAGAGGTCGCGCAGGTTCTCCAGCAGTTGCCCGGCGTAATGATCGACCGGGCGCACGCCCACTTCATCGAACCAGTCCGGGAAGACGTGGGTCATGGCGCGACGGTTCGCCAGCACGTACGAGACGCCGCTGGGGGAGCGCAGGTTGTCCTCCAGCACGAGGTAGCGCCCCTCGCCGTCGCGCACGAGGTCGCTGCCCACGATGTGGATGTAGCGGTCGTGCGGCACATCGACGCCCACGACCTCGCGCCGGAAGTGGCGGGCGCGCACGATCAGGCGGCGCGGCACCACGCGGTCATGCAGGATCTGCTGGCCGTGGTAGATGTCGTGGATGAACATGTTGAGCGCGCGGATGCGCTGCTGCAACCCGCGCTCGATGATCTGCCACTCGTTCGCGGGAATCAGGCGCGGGATGAGATCGAAGGGGAAGATGCGCTCCGTGCCCTGCTCGGCGTCGGAGTACACCGTGAAGGTGATGCCCTGATGCAGGAAGGAGCGATTCGCCATGTCGCTGGCGCGGGCCAGATCGGCCGGCTCCAGCTGAGACAGCCGCTGCACCAGATCCGCGTAGTGCGGGCGGGGCGTAATCTGCCCACCTCGCGCGGCGAACATCTCGTCGTAGAAGGGGCCAGGGTCATACCCCTGCAACAGCGGTCCCGCCGAAACGGCGTCGGCGGGGAGATCACGCATCGTCGGCATGGGCCGCGCTCCCTTGGCGTCACTGACTCAGAGTGGGCAATGTTGCGTTCATGATCGCCGCTGGCGCGCGAATCAGCAATTGCGCGGGGCACATCTCGGCGCCGGCCATGTTGTGCACGGCGCGGAGGGGAGACGCGCTGCGGCGCTTGGGGAAGACACTTCGCTTAGGGAGAGAGGGAAAAAGGAGTACGGAACGACAACGAACGTCTCGTTCTCCTCTTTCCCTTTCTCCCCAAGGCCCGCAGGCCGCCTTCCCCAAGCGCCGCAGCGCGTCTCCCCTTTGCCCCGCGTACGTACGCGGCGGCGCGCACTGGACAGAACGCCATGCGCGTGGCATGGTGCAGCAGCCATCGAGGTGGTGGGCATCGATCACTTGCTGGGGAGTGGTCTGCCGCCGGGCTCGCATGTGGCGGGAATGGGATGCCACCTGATCTGTTGTTGCCCCTGTATGGGCTCATTGTGGGCATGCTCGTTGGTTTGACCGGCATGGGAGGCGGCGTCCTGATGACGCCCCTGCTGGTGATGGGGCTGGGCATGCCCGCCACCGTCGCCGTCGGCACCGACCTCGCCTACTCCTCCGCCACCAAGCTGGCCGGCGCGTGGCAGCACTGGCGGCAGGGCACTGTTGATCTGCGGGTGGTGCGGGCGCTGGCCCTTGGCAGCCTGCCGGCCACGGTCGTCGCCGTGGCGGTCCTCTACTACCTGCACAACGTCCAGCACATCGATGTCAACGCGGTGCTGGAGCGCTTCATCGGCGTGATGCTGATCGTGGCCGCCGTGCTGATGGCGCGCAAACTGTGGGTCAGCTACACCGGTGGCGAGCACGCCCTCTCCCTGAACTACGACCGCTTCCCGACGGGCCGCATCATCGCCATCGGCGCGCTGGGCGGCTTCCTCGTCGGCATGACCTCCATCGGCAGCGGCTCACTCATCATCGCCCTGCTGGTGATGACCATCGCCCTCGCTCCGGACAAGCTGGTCGGCACCGATGTGGCGCACGCCTTCCTGCTGGTGGGCACGGCGGCGCTGGCGCACCTGCTGTTCATGCACGATGTGGACATGGTTCTCGCGGCAAAGCTGATGGTCGGCTCCGTCCCCGGCGTCCTCATCGGCAGCCGCCTCGCGCCCCGCGTCCCCCGCCGCCCGCTGCAGGCGTTCCTCGCCGTCATCCTGCTGAGCACCGCCATTTCGATGCTGAAGTGAGGGAAGTCGCTCCTGCGGGAGCTTAGGAAGGACGCCTGCGGGCTTGGGGAAGACGGCCTGCGGGCCTTGGGGAAAAAGGGAGAAAGGAGGCCGAAGAGACGACTTATCGCCCATCGTCCTCCCTTTCCCTCTTTCCCTTATTCCCTAAGCTCCCGCAGGAGCGTCTTCCCCAAGCTCCGGTAGGAGCGTCTTCCCTCCGTTTACGGCGAGACCCGCGCGTCCATGTACTGGTTCGCTCCGCCGGTATCGGGGAAGGCCTGCCCGGCGATGGTATTCGGGCCGTCGAAGGGGACGGATTCGTGGTTGCCGTTCGCGTTCAGCTTCCAGCAGGCGATCTCGAAGTGGGTCATGTTCATGTAGCCGGGGTCGCCGGGACCGGCGACGACACCAATCTGCTGGCCCTGCGTCACGCTGCCCTTCACGCCGCGGCTCAGCACCACGTGGAACAGCGCCACGCCGTATCCGTTACCGGCGTTGATCAGGATGCCGCCGCTGCCGCTGTCGGTCCACTCGATGGAGCCGGAGACGGGCGCGTAAATCGGCTGGCCCGCCGTCTTGTCGTCGGTGCGGGCCCAGTCCAGCGAGTATTTGTAGGTGGCGAAGCTGCTGCGGTTGGTGTGGGTGCCGTTGTTGTACCCCTGCACCACCTTCCACTCGCCGCCGGACATTGGCCAACTGATGCCGGTGCTGCTCGGGCTGGAGACATCCGGCGGCGGCGCCGGGACGTTCTGCACCGGCGCAGGCTCCACGAAGGTCGTGTCGCCGGCGTCGGTCGCCACCAGCGGGCCGGGCTCATTCGGGTCGTCCGTGGCCGGCGCCGCCACCGGCGCGGCCACCGCAGGATCGACCGCCACCGGCGCGGCGGCATCGACGGCCACGGGCGCTGTCAGCGCGGGATCGGCTGCGGCGGGCGCCGCGCCCGCGCCCAGTAGGTCCTCGGCAATCCAGCCGGAAACCCCGCCGCCAGTCACCGGCACGAAGCCATTTTCCGCCGCGCCATCCACCGACAGCGGCGTGCCGGGCGGCAGCACCTGCATCACGGAGGCATCGGCGCTCGGGCCGGCGCGGAGGTTGGTGTCGGTGGTCGTTGTGGCGCCTTCTGGCGCCGCCGGCACGAAGGCCGGGTCTTGCACAGTCGGATCGAACGCGGTCGCCGGGTCGGAGATGATCTGCTGCCCGTCCGGGAGGGGGGCTGCCGGGTCGCTGGTCTCGGCGGGCGGCGCGACGGCATCCGGCGCCGGAGCCTGCCCCGGATCGACCGGCGCGTCAACCACGTCAACTGGCGCGGCGTCCGGCGCCCCGGCGCCCACGTACCCGCTCGGGATATACCCCGTGGCGCCGTTGGCGCTGACCGGCGTCCAGAGCGTGCCATCGGCCGCCGTCACCGAGTCCCCGGCGATCTGGAGCGCGCTGCCATCGGGCGCCTCGCCCTGCACGGCGGCGTCCCAGCCCGGCTCGGCGCGCAGCAGCACCACCTCGCCGCCGGACGCGATGACCGGCGCGCCATCCTGCGCCGCCACGCCGGGCACAGCCAGCAACAGGGGTCCACACGTCAGCGCCAGCACGCACGCAGCCGCCAGCAGGCGGCGCGCCGGGCGCAAGCCCCGGTCCATCATGATCACGTCCCTCCGGCGCACCGCGATCCGGGCGGATCACGTCAGCCAGCGCCGTCTTCCTCTCATGACAACAGCGGGGCCATCCCTGTCCCCGCCGCATCCCTCGCATTCTGGCATACGCGCCAGACGATATTGCGGTTCTCTGGCTGAAACGCGCGAAGATTGGGAGGTGTTTCTCGCTTCAATAACATCGACACAACGGTCTTTTCCATACAATGGGGTCCAACGGCTACGCAGGCGGCGCCAGACAGCAGACAACCACCTCAGGAGACAGCACCATGGCAGGAACGAAGCCCGGAGCGCCCGCCGTCTGGCCCCAACTTGATCTGGCGAGGCATAGCATCGTGGAACTCGCCATGGAGTGGCATTACCCCCAGCAGACGATCTCCGGGGCGCTCGGCGCGGCGGCCTTGACCGGCGGCTTCGTCTCCGTTACGCCCTACCGCAGCGGCGGCATTCCGCACCGCTGCGATCAGTCCATCTCGCGACTCCTGACAGACCGCTCGATCTGGGCGCTGGAGGTCGTCTACGAATCGCGTGGGCCGTGGCCGGGCGGCAGCGTGCCGCCGGAGGACCGGCGCGGGGCGGAGTTCGCGACGATCGCCGCATCCCTTCCGCCGTCAGATGGCATGATCTGCACGGCGATGTTTCACTTCTCCCGCAACGACGCAGTGCTGCGGACGCCCGTGCTGCCTCCGTGGCTCACGCAGCGCGAGGACGCAAACCCGGTGCACGAGATCGTTGGCCTGCAGGGCCGCGCCCCCGCAACCAGCGAACCACCCCTGCCGGCCGCGTCCTTCTCCCTGACCACAACCGAAACTGAGCGCCAATTGACCATCAACTTCGTGCTGCCGGCAGAACCCATCGCCGCGAGCGCCACTGAGGCGTTGGCGATCACGTTGGCGCTGGCGGCGCGGGTCATCCCCAGCTTGGGCGGCGCGACCCGCGCGTAGCGATTGCCCGGCGCCATAGAATCGCCAGAGGAACACGACCTGAGTCCTCAAGGGCGTCACCCGAAGGAGAGGCAGCATGGCCGCCCTGCAGCCGGACATCGTCGGCGAGTGGCCCCGGCTCGATCTGGTCCAGCGCCACCTCAGCGCACTGGAACTGCGCTGGCGTTACCCCTGGGCAGAGATTGCGGACGTCTTCGGCGACCACATCTACTGGACCGGCGCACACTCCATCACGCCCTATCAGCGGAGCAAGACGCGCCACTACCTCACCCAATCCGCCACCGGTCTAGACGAGTTCGGCGACGCCGATCCGAACATGTGGACCATCGCTGCCGTCTATCTGACAGAGCGCACGCTCGTAGCGCCTACCATCCCGAAATCTGCACAACGCGGTCAGGAGTTTGCCAACGTCGCTTCCGAGTTGAACCCGGCGGCGCCGGCGGTCATCCATGCCCACTTCGGGTTCAACGCCCCGGATGCGGCAGTGGCGCGGGTCCCGCTGCCGCTGGACTACCCCTCACCCGGAGGCGCGGCCTTCGACGAGATTCTCGGCATTCGTGGCGCCTCATCCGGTGACGAGGCGCACGGGATTCCGCCGTACCGGTTTACGTGGGACGTCGATTTCTTCGATGGGCACAGCTTGCTCCTCGACTACGAACTCGCGGCGCCCCCGCTGGCGGAAACGGCCATACTGGCGCTCAACGCGGCCATAGCGATCGCCGCCCGCTTCGTGGATGCGCCCGGTCTGCATCCTGCAACCAGCGGCAAGCGGCGATGAACCCGCAGCCAAAGCGAGCCGCCACCGACTGGGCGCGTCCCGATCTCTGGAAGGCGAATCTCACCGAGCTCACGGTCCGCTGGGATGTCCCCTGCGAACAATGGCAAGCCGCCTTCGGCGACGATGTGCAGCAGATCCGGGGCGAAGATCTGTTCGGCGCGATGCACACCTACACCCGCAGCGGCGAGCTCCATCAATGCCTGTTGTCGGCAACACGGAACGCCCTTGGCTGCATGATCACCGCGGTTTACGGGCTTCTCCCGCCAGAGGCGGCCGTCACTGTGCCCCGCGAGGTGCGGCGAGGCCCCGAATTCACCGCTCGTGCCGGGCGCGTCACGACCGTGATTTCGGCAGCCGCCCGCGCATCCTTCGCCTACCCGGACGGGTCCGGCTTCCAGCCGATCATGCCGCTGCCGTTCAACCTGAAGCCGCCGGGGGTCACGCACTGGCCGATGAAGGACATCACCGGGGTGCGCGGCCTCGGCGAAACCGTGCATCTGGTCGAGCCGAAACGGTTCCACTATTCGCTCGAACTGGACGGCAGCAACACGCTCTGGCTGGTGCTGGAATACGGGTTTACTGGCCCGCCGGCGCCCGGATCGGTGAACACGGCGATCCGGATCGGCAAGAGCATCGCCGATGAACTGATGGTTCCGCCGGATGTTGAGTTGCCGTGGGGTCCGCCGAGAATCGAGTGACGGGAGGAAACATGCCATCACCGAACGCCGCGAACGCCGATTGGCCGCAACTGGACCTCGTGGCGCACTGGGCCACGCAACTAACCCTGACGTGGGAAGCCGCGTTCCCCGAGGTGCTGGAAGCGTTCCCCGGCACGGCCGCCGGCGATGAAGATGTCTCGGCTATGGCGTACGAGACGAGCGACACGCCGCACTTCTGCATGCAGGCCGCTATCGTTACCCCGGATTTGGACGGGTTGTTCTCCGTCCGCTATGTGGTCGATGATGAGTCGCTGGGCGGCGACATTGCGCCCGACCTCCAGCGCGGCCCCGAGTTTCTGGCGCGCGCCAGCGCCCTCTCACAGACAGGCGTCGTCTCGTGTCAGGCCACCTTCGAGTTTCCGGGAGATGAGTTCGACGCCATCCTCCCGCTGCCGTTCGACATCCGGCCGCCAGACACCCCCAACTGGCCGGTCGGGCTGATCACGGGGTTGCAGGGCACAGGGCCGTTGGACGCGGGAACCGAACAGCCGTACCTCTTCACCCTCAACGTCGATCCTGACAGTCACATCACGCTCATCCTCGACATGGAGATTCCCCTCAGCATCAGCGCCGATGCGCCCACGCAGGCGCTGGCGATAGCCCGGGAGATTTCTGAGAAGCTGGTTCTGTCAGCGGAGGCATAGCGACCGGAGCTCGCCGGGCAGATCGTGCCCGTCATGGTCATGACGACCGAGGAGTAGGCTGTTGACTGACCGACCGTTTCGCTTTGGGGTGCAGTTGCGCGGCGCCAGTTCCGGGCAGGAATGGCGGGAGAAATGCCGCCGGGCCGAGGCCCTTGGCTACGGCACGCTCGCGGTCGCGGACCACTTCCCGCGCGGCCTCGGGCCCTTCACCGCGCTGGCGACTGCCGCCGCCGTGACCGATCACATCCGGATCGGCGCGTTTGTGTTCGCCAACGATTTCCGGCATCCGGCCGTACTCGCCAAGGAGGCGGCAACGCTCGATCTGCTTTCCGGCGGCCGGCTCGAACTGGGCATCGGCGCGGGGTGGCTGCGCTCCGAGTACGAGGCCACCGGGATTCCCTTCGACCGCGCCGGGGTGCGCATCGACCGCCTCGCCGAGGCGATCCCGCTCATCAAGCGCCTGTGGACGGAGGACAGCGTCACCTTCGAGGGCCGCTTCTACCGCGTGACGGATCTCTCGCTCCTTCCCCGCCCGGTGCAGGCGCCCCACCCCCCGGTGCTGGTTGGCGGTGGCGGGCAGCGCATCCTCTCCGTAGCGGCACAGCACGCGGACATCGTGGCGCTTAACCCGCGCGCCACGCCGGAGGGCACGCCAGACCTCCGCGATATCACGGCGGAGGCCACCGCGCAGAAGCTGGCGTGGATCCGCGAGGCCGCCGGCGAGCGATTTCCCGATCTGGAGCTGAACACCGTCGTCCTGCGTGTCATCCCCACGGACGACCGCGAGGCGGCCGCGCATGCGATGGCGACGGAGTGGGGCCTGACCGCCGCCGAGGTGCTGGAAAGCCCGCACGTGCTGCTGGGCAGTGAGGCCGAGATGGCGGAAACCCTGCGGCAGCGCCGCAGCCGGTACGGCATCT
Organism: Thermomicrobiales bacterium; assembly: GCA_047605145.1. Lineage (GTDB taxonomy): Bacteria > Chloroflexota > Chloroflexia > Thermomicrobiales > UBA6265 > JACCXM01. The sequence goes on from JASGGF010000133.1 coordinate 10,732, forward strand.
CCAACATCACCGTGACGGAGGATGGGCTGGAACCATTCGCGCCGGTGATCGCGCAACTGGAGGCAACCGGCGCCTGAGCCCTACCCCTCCACGCGGGGCCGGTATTGCAACGCCTCCGCGATGTGCGCCGTCCCCACCTGCTCCACCTCCGCGAGATCGGCGATGGTGCGCGCCAGCTTGATGACGCGGTGGTAGGCACGCGGTGAGAGCGCCATCTGGCGCACCGCCGCGCCGAGCAGCGTCTCGGCGGCCTCATCCAGCGCCGCGAACGCGCGCAACTCCTTCGGGCCCATGTCGGCGTTGGTCAGCGCCGCGCTTTCCGCGAAGCGGCGCGTCTGCCGCTCGCGGGCGCGCTCCACGCGAGCGCGGATGGTGGCGGAACTCTCCCCCGCGCGGCGATCCGCCAGCATCTCGTGCGGGATGCGCGGCACATCGAGGTGAATATCGATGCGGTCCAGCAGCGGCCCGCTGATGCGCTTCTGGTAGCGCGACACGGCGCTGGGCGCGCAGGAGCAGGCGCGGCGCGGGTCTCCGTAGAACCCGCAGGGGCACGGGTTCATGGCCGCGATCAACGTGAAGTTGGCCGGAAAGCTCAGCGTCCCGGCGGCGCGGGCCAGCGTCACCGTGCGGTCCTCCAGCGGCTGGCGCAGCCCCTCCAGCTTCGTGGCGCCGAATTCAGGCAACTCATCCAGAAAGAGCACGCCCCGGTGCGCCAGACTGATCTCGCCGGGCCGCGGCCACGAGCCGCCGCCCACCAGCCCCACGTAGCTCGTGGTGTGGTGCGGCGCGCGGAAGGGGCGCTCCCGCAGCAGCGGCGTCTCCGGCGGCAACAGGCCGCGCACGCTGTAGATCTTCGTCGCCTCCAGCGACTCCTCGATGGTCATCGGCGGCAGGATGGAGGGCAGCGCCCGCGCCAGCATCATCTTGCCGGAGCCGGGCGGGCCGCTCATCAGGATGAATGGAACAGAACTCCATCCGGTGAGACGGGCACCCCGAGGTTCAGCCGCCACGTCGCCTGCTCCTTGCCCGCCACCACGTCCTCCACCAGCGCCTCCACCGCCAGCCGCTGCTCATCGAACCCAGCGTGCCGCAGATTCGCCTTCACCTGATCCAGCACCTTCTGGAACGACGCCACATTCACGCGCCGCTGTTCGCCCGATGCCAGCGCAGCCTCGGCGGCATCAACCCGCGCCGCCGCTGCCTTGCGCTGCGTCTGGACCGCTTGCAGCTTGGCCTTCACGATGTCCAGCGGCAGCGCGTCATCGCCGGTCATCAGGTCAAGCAGCTTCTCCGCCTGCGCGTCGAGCTTCTTCGCCGGCAGGCCATCCTTCTCGGCGAGAGCGGGATCGGCTTTGTCGACAACGTCGTCAT
>JASGGF010000134.1:0-11981 GCA_047605145.1 Thermomicrobiales bacterium
GTTCTGGCGACATGCGCGGTAGCAGTCGTCGTGCTGTTCACGCTCTTCCCGCTTTACTGGGCAGTTGTCGTTTCGTTGAAGCCGCGCGACATCCCGACGCCCGATGCGTGGCTGGTAGGTGTGCAATTCGCGCCATCGCTTAGCGCCTGGCGGGGGTTGTTTGAGGTTCCGGGACTCAGATCGTCGTTCTGGAACTCGGTGTTGATCAGCTTCGGCGGCGCGACCCTGGCGGTGGCGCTGGCGGCGCCGGCGGGGTACGCGCTGGCGCGGCGCCCCTTTCCGGCTGGTTGGGCGCCAGCGATGGTGTTCGGGTTTCTCCTGCTGCGCCTCGTGCCGCCGGTCGTGTACCTCCCGGCCTACCTGCTCCTGCTGCGCCACCTGGGCCTGATCGACACCATCCTGGCGCTGGTGCTGGTCAACGCCACCATCAATCTGCCGCTGGCCGCGATCATTCTCACGGGCGCCTTCCGCGAGATTCCGCACGAGATCGAGCAGGCGGCGTGGGTGGATGGCGTGGGCCGCTGGGGCTCATTCGCGCGCATCTGCGTGCCGCTGGCCGCGCCGGCCATCGCGGCGGCGTGGCTCCTGTGTCTGGCCTTCAACTGGAACGAGTGGATGTACGCCTCGGCCATCGGCTATGTCGAGGCGAAGTCGTTCCCGGTGCTGATTCAGGCCACCGGTGGGGGCGGCGGCGCCAACTTCGGCGCGGCCACCACCCGCGCGCTGGCGGCCACGGCGCTGCCGGTCATCGCTGCGCTGCTGGCCCAGCGGTACATGGTGCGGGCGCTCTCGCTCGGGGCAGTCAAGGGGTAACAGGGGGCGGGCCCCCCGAAATCCGGCCATAAATTGTCCGCATTCACTGGTAAGACTTGAGCAACAGCGTTGCCCAGTTGTCAGCAGTGGGAACTGGTGGGGCTGCCTGTTTCGTTTCCCCGCTGCGGCCTGTAGCATCCGCGTACGGACACCCCTGACCAATGGGGTACACCGATGCTACACTCGCGCATTGCGATCACTTGTTCGGATAACGTCCCCGCGGTTTCCGAAAGCCCAGGCGAGGGTCCCTGCACCATGGCTCAGTTTGACCGGATCAGCGTGCGTGGCGCCCGGGAGCACAACCTCAAGAACATCGACATCGATCTCCCCCGGGACAAACTGGTCGTGCTGACGGGGCTGTCGGGCTCCGGCAAGTCATCGCTGGCATTCGACACCATCTTTGCGGAAGGGCAGCGCCGCTACGTCGAGTCGCTTTCGGCATACGCCCGGCAGTTCCTCGGGCAGATGGAGAAGCCGGACGTCGATCACATCGAAGGGTTGTCGCCAGCCATCTCCATCGACCAGAAGGGGACCAGCCGCAACCCACGTTCGACGGTGGGTACGGTCACCGAGATTTACGACTACATGCGCCTGCTGTACGCGCGCATTGGTCAGCCGCACTGCCCGCAGTGCGGGCGGCCGATTGTGGCGCAGTCACCGCAGCAGATGGCGCAGCAACTGCTGGACCTGCCCGATGGCACGCGTCTGATGATTCTGGCCCCGGTGATTCGCGACCGCAAGGGCGAGCACAAGGGGATCATGGAGGAGATCCGGCGGCAGGGTTTCGTGCGTGTGCGCGTCGATGGCATCGTGCACGAGATCGACGAGGCGGTGGAGCTGATCCTCGCCAAGACGAAGAAGCACACCATCGAGGTGGTGGTGGACCGGCTGGTCATCCGCCACGAGGAGGGTGTGGCGGCGAGCGATCACCCGGACCGCTTGCGGGTCATCGAGTCAATCGAGACGGCGCTGAAGATCGCCTCCGGCATCGCCGAGGCGCAGATCATCGATGGCGAGCTGATCGTCTTCTCCGAGAAGTTCGCCTGCCCGGTTCACGGCGTGGTCGGGCTGACCGAGATCGAGCCGCGCAACTTCTCCTTCAACTCGCCGCACGGCGCCTGCCCGGCGTGCACCGGCCTCGGCACAACCCGCGAGTTCGACGCCGACCTGATCATCCCGAACCGCAATCTCTCGCTGGCGGAAGGCGCCATCGTGCCGTGGTTGCGCGCCACTGGTGACAGCAGCGCGTGGTACGAGGCGATGCTGGAAGGGGTCGCCGAGGCGTACGACATCGACCTCAAGGCCCCTGTTCGTGAGCTAACCAAAGAGCAACTGGGCATCATCCTGAATGGCACCAAGGGCCAGATGCTGAAGGTCAAGTACAAGTCTCGGGGTGGGCGCGCCCGCTCGTATGACATCGCCTACGAGGGCGTGATCCCGAACCTGAAGCGGCGCTACGAATCGACATCGTCTGACTGGGTCAAGGAAGAGCTGGAGCGCTTCATGGCGGAGCGCCCCTGCCCGACCTGCCACGGCGCGCGCCTGAAGCCGGAAGTGCTGGGCGTCACGGTCGGGGACCGCTCGATTGTCGAGGTGACCCGGCTGCCGATTCGGCAGGCGCAGGATTGGTTTGCCGGGTTGGCGATTGACCCGGCGGACAACAACGGCGCGCCGCTCAGCGAGCGCGACTTCATGATCGCGCGGCAGATCTTCAAGGAAATCCGCGAGCGCCTTGGTTTCCTCGTCGATGTCGGGTTGGACTACCTGACCCTGGAGCGGAGCGCCAACACGCTCTCCGGCGGGGAGGCGCAGCGTATCCGGCTGGCGACGCAGATCGGCTCCTCGCTGATGGGCGTGCTGTACATCCTCGACGAGCCCAGCATCGGCCTGCACCAGCGTGACAACGCCCGCCTGATCCGCACGCTGGAGCGCCTGCGCGACATCGGCAACACTCTGATCGTGGTGGAGCACGACGAAGAGACGATGCGCGCCGCCGACTGGATCGTCGATATTGGGCCGGGCGCCGGGCAGCACGGCGGTCACGTCGTGGCGGCCGGCACGATGGCGCAGATCGCCGCGAACCCCAACTCCATCACCGGGCAGTTCCTCTCCGGCGCGCGGTACATCCCGCTGCCGGACGAGCGGCGGAAGGGGAACGGCAAGTCTCTCTTGCTCAAGGGCGCGCAAGAGAACAACCTGCGCAATGTCAGTGTCAAGTTCCCGCTGGGGACGTTCATCGCGATTACGGGCGTCTCCGGGTCCGGCAAGAGCTCACTGATCACGGACACGCTCTACCCTCGGCTGGCGATGGAGCTACAGAACGCGCGGCAGAAGCCGGGGAAGCACGACGATCTGGATGGGATTCATCACCTCGACAAGGTGATCGACATCGACCAGAGCCCGATTGGGCGCACGCCTCGCTCGAACCCGGCCACCTACACCGGGCTCTTCACGCCAATCCGCGAGTTGTACGCCTCGCTGCCGGAATCGAAGGCGCGCGGCTACATGCCGGGACGGTTCTCCTTCAACGTCAAGGGCGGCCGATGCGAAGCGTGCAAGGGCGAGGGGATCATTCAGATCGAGATGAACTTCCTGCCCGACGTGTTCGTGCCGTGCGAGGTCTGCCAGGGCAAGCGGTACAACCGCGAGGCGCTGGAGGTCACCTTCAAGGGTAAGTCGATTGCCGACGTGCTGGACATGACGGTGGGGGAGGCGCTGGAGTTCTTCGAGAACGTGCCAGCGATCCGCAACAAGTTGCAGACGCTGTTCGACGTCGGGCTCAGCTACATCAAACTGGGGCAGCCCGCCACCCAGCTTTCCGGTGGGGAGGCGCAGCGGGTGAAGCTTGCCAGCGAGCTGTCACGTCGCGCCACGGGGCGCACGCTGTACATCCTCGACGAGCCGACGACCGGGCTGCACTTCGCGGATATCGAGAAGCTGCTGCTCATCTTGCAGCGGCTGGTGGACGGCGGCAACACGGTGATCGTCATTGAGCACAACCTCGATGTCATCAAGTCCGCGGACTGGATCATCGACATGGGGCCGGAAGGCGGCAGCGGCGGCGGCATGGTCGTGGCTGAGGGCACGCCGGAGATGATCGCGGCGTCGTCCACATCGTTCACCGGCGAGTTCCTGCGTCCCGTGCTGGAATTGCCGGCGATGGCGGCTGACTGAGCAGTCAGTCGCCACACCGCGCCGTGCATCACCCTGCTCTCGTCTCTTGACCATCCCCGGATGACGTGAAGCCACGGATGAACCGCCGCCGCGCTCTGACGACGCTGCTGGTAATTTGCAGGTCTCGGGAAGGCGGGGGCGCAGGAAGCGCAGGCAACGAAGCACAAGGAGCATAATACGGAATCTTTGTGAACCCAATGTCTGGACAGCCATTATGGCGACCGGGACCGAGATGAGTTCGTGCCAGAACTGGTCGACGAACAGCGACGCGCAATCGGCCGGGTACGGTGACTGGGCAGCCTCCGATGCCTCGTGGACGCAGATCGGTGATTTTCGTGTGATCTCGGGCGGTTTCTCTATTGTTTCGAGCGGGCCGTCTGAGAATCAACTCGAAGACGCGTTGTCCTGCGACGTGGTCGTCGGGCGCTCCACCGCGCGCGGCTTGCGGACCGGCCGCGCCAGCGGAATGCTGCTTTCCGGCCGGTCCGAAGTCCAGCGCATACCGGCGGGTGGCCGCTTCAGGCGGACAAGCGCCATCAGCTGGCACTCGTAGCCGACGCGCTCTTTCGCGAAGTCGTTCCACGCAGCGTCCTTGTTGGGCTTTAGAGGAATGCCCAGTTCGTTGAACCGGTCCCACGCGTCATCAAACTCCTCGCGGGAGATATTGATGGCGGTTGCCGGCCATTTGGCATCGGTGGGGCAGCGCAGGTGCACCGATTCCAGCACGTTGGTGAGCGCGGCCGAGCCGATGCGCAGGAGTACCCGCGCGCTGGAATCGGAGGGCAGATCGACGCAGGAATCGGTCAGCGCGGCGGCATCCAGCACGGCGCCGGCGGTAGTGACCCACGACCGGTCCCAGCTGGTGGAGCGCATGTACAACTCGCCGGCCAGCGTGGTGCCGGAGTTCGACAAGTCCTGAAACCAGTCCTGCCAAGCGGACCAGAGGTCCCCAAGCTCCTCGTAGCCATACGTATCGATGTAGCTCTGCACCACCATGACGCCGTCCGGCGCAGGTCCCGCCAGATTGTGCAGCTTGGTGACGGCCGATTCGCGTGACTGGTAAGCCGAGTAGATGTTCGGCAGATAGCCCACCAGCAGCGCCACGATGGTGGCGACGGTGAGCGCCTCCAACGCGGAGAGCATGATGACCCAGAAGTTGTTGCCGGGGGATTCGAAACCGAGCGTGGAGAGGGCAGAACCGCTGTACAAGAAGGCCCGGATGAACGGCTTCACGCCGACGCCGTAAAAGGCCAGCGTGTAGCCAAAGCCGATGAACGCCAGAATGGACGCCAGCACCAGCAACAAGGAAATTGGCGCATACAGGCTGAGAAACTGGTGCTTCCGCGACTCTGAACGAGCGAACCGTGAGACCGAATCGAACAGGATTTGGGTAAGCCGAAATATCGAGCGGTTATAGAACGGCGGCGCCTCGCCGGGCACCATGAAGGTGCGGATGGAGAGCCCGGTGGCAACGAGGACAACGGCAATGCCGGCGAGCACAAACAAGCCATTGCTGATGTGGTCCACGATGTGCCGGGACGTCAGCAGATTGCACGCTTCGTCCTTTCCGCAGATGTCCATCGGCGCTCCTGTGCACTGGCCGGGGTGAGCGTAGTATAGAAGTGTGCGCGACCATTGCAGGTGCAAGAGAGGATGACGGCCGTGGGGACGTTGCTGGCCAGAGACGCCGATGTTCTGGTGACCATGGATGGCGGTCGGCGGGAACTGCAACACGCGAGCTTGTTCGCGCGGGACGGCGTGATCGAGCAGGTCGGGGACGCGGCGGATCTGCCGCAGGACGCGGACGTGGTGCTCGATCTCACCGGGCAAATCGTGTTGCCCGGCCTCATCAATTGCCACCACCACCTTGACCAGACGCTGACCCGTAACCTGCCGGCCGGGCAGAACACCAACCTGTTCCCGTGGCTGCGCGCCCACTACCGCATCTGGGGCAGCCGCACGCCAGAGGATTCGCGCACCGCCACGATCGTGGGCTGCGCTGAACTGGCGCTGACCGGCTGCACGACGGTCTTCGATCACGCGTACGTGTTCCAGAACGGCTGCCGCGTGGATGACCAGATCGCCGCGGCGAAAGAGGTTGGGGTCCGGTTCGTGGTCTCTCGGGGCAGCATGTCGCTGGGCGAATCGAAGGGTGGTTTGCCGCCGGATGACTGCGTGGAGGACGAGGCGGCCATCCTCGCGGACAGCGAACGCGTCATCGACACGTATCATGACCCCAACCCCGGCGCCATGGTGCAGATCGTGCTGGCGCCGTGTTCGCCCTTCTCCGTCACCGAGTCCCTGATGCGCGATTCGGCGACGCTAGCGCGGGCAAAGGGCGTGCGCCTGCACACGCACCTGTGCGAAACGCTCGATGAGGAGCGCTACACCCTGCAGTCTCACGGGCTGCGACCAGTGGAATACATGGAGACGCTGGACTGGGTCGGCGACGACGTCTGGTACGCCCACGCGATTCACGTCAACGACCGCGAGATCGACCTCTTTGCCCACCGTGGGGCGGGCGTGTGTCACTGCCCCAGTTCCAACATGCGGCTGGCCTCCGGCATCGCGCCGGTGCGGAAATACCTGAACGCGGGGGTCAAGACCGGGCTGGGCGTCGATGGCTCCGCCTCCAACGACGCCAACCACATGCTGGGCGAGGCGCGACAGGCGATGCTGCTGGCGCGCCTGCAGATGGGACTGTTGCCACCGGAAGGGCCGCGCACCGTCCTCTCCACCTCCGACCCGCTGCGCGCAAAGGAGTGGATGACGGCCCGCGAGATTCTGGAGGTGGCAACGCTGGGCGGCGCCTCCGTGCTGGGCCGCAACGACATCGGCGCGCTGGAGGTGGGCCGCCGCGCCGACTTCTTCACGGTCGATCTGAATCAGGTCGCGCTGGCCGGCGCCCTGAGCGACCCCGTGGCCGCCATGCTGTTCTGCGCGCCGCCGCGTGCGGTGTACATGGTGGTGGATGGCAAGGTCATCGTGGACAAGGGTGAACTGGTGACCCTCGATCTGGCGCCGGAGGTGGCCGCGCACAACCGCAACGCCGCGCGGTTGGCGGCGGCAGCCGTCTGACACCGGGCGCGGGCGTGGGTAAAGGCGCGGAGAGGCGACGGTGGCGCTGACGTTCGAGGCGCTTGACGGCTCGCACATCGAGGCGGCGGCGGCGCTCCTCGCGGCGCGCCACCGGCGGGACCGCGCCACGCTTCCGCTGCTGCCGCCGGCGTTCGAGGCCCAATCCAACGCTGCCCGGTTGCTGGAAGCCGTGATGCGCGTGAACGGCGCGGCGGGCGTGGCGGCGCTGCGGGCAGGACAGCTGGTGGGGTACCTCTGCGGCGCTCCGGTACTGCACCCCAGCGCGTACCTGTACAGCTGTTTCATGCAGCCGCGCGCTGCGGATATCTCTGACGCCGGCTTTGCTCTGGCGGAGGACGCCCCGCCCGACCTCCTACGCCGTCTCTACGGCGAACTGGCCGCGCCGTGGGTAGCGCGGGGCCTGACCGCGCAGTATGTGACCGCGCCAGCTGCGGCCGAATGGTCGGAAGCCTGGGACGATCTGGAGTTTGGCCGCTTCACAGCGCTGGGCGCCCAGCGCGTTGCGGAGGTTCCCGAGCCAACATCAATGCCGGCGAGATTCTCGTGCCGCCGGGCGGATCTGGCCGATTTGCCCGCTTTGGAAGCGGCAACCGTCGCGTTCTTCCGCTCGCTGGCCGGCCCGCCGGCGTTCCTGCCGTTCATGGAGGAGGCGATCCCGGCGCAGCGGCAGATTATCGCCGAGCTGCTGGCGGACCCGGCGTGCACGGTCCTGCTCGCGGTGGATGCGGCGGGTGAACTCGCCGGTTACATGGCGCTGGTTGAGCAAAGCTCGCCGCACTGGATGCTTTCGCCGCTTTCGGCGCCGAGCAGCGCAGTCTATCTGCAGATCGCGTACGTCGCGCCTCAGTGGCGTGGCGCCGGGGTCGGCGCGGCGCTGGCTGCCCGGAGCCTCGAGTGGGCGAAAGAGCGGGGCGCGGAACACTGTCTGGTTGAGTGGATCACTGCCAGCCGGGCGGCGGCATTCTGGCGCCGGCAGGGCTTTCAGGTGATCAATTACTGGCGGCGGCGCAGTGTCGATCCCCGCGCCGCGTGGGCTGGGTGCATGGGTGACGGCGGGTCGTGACAGGACAGCGCCGGCGACGTTGATGGCAATTCGTGCTCCAGTGATTGCTGGCGGGTTGTGTCATAAAAAACAGGCGTGCTACAGTCCGGCGCGGATTCGGCTTGACAAGTGTGACGGCAAGCCCCGCCCGAGCCTTGGACAGCACGGTCCCTCAGCGGCAACACGTAGTGGTTGCGCTGGAACCTGGTGCGAGGGGGAACGCGGCAACCCGGGTACCTGAAGGGTATCGACAGGGTGAACGGCGCTGTCCTTGTTCTGAATCAGAACTACGAACCTCTGAACATTTGCAATGTTCGCCGCGCGATTCTGCTTGTCTTCGATGGCAAGGCGGAAGTCCTCGAAGCGGCGGGCTCCACCGTGCATTCCGCAACCTGCGAATTCGCGGCGCCATCCGTGATCCGCATGGTGTATCTCATTTCCCGGCCGCGCCCGCGTGTGAAACTGACGCGGAAGGAAGTGTTCATCCGCGATAGCTACACCTGCCAGTATTGCGGGCGGCAGGGGCATGACCTGACGATTGACCACGTGATTCCGCGGCACCGGGGTGGTCCCCACACGTGGGACAACCTGGTCTCCGCCTGCAAGCCATGCAACCACCGCAAAGGGGGTAAACTCCTGGCGGATTCGCGCATGACGCTGCGGATGGAGCCGCGCGAGCCGCGTGCGGGCCGCTATTACACGATTGAGCGACGGATTGAGGGCAATATGACCCAGGAGTGGTTGAAATTTCTGCCCGGGCTGCGTCCCGTCTCCCCCATTTCCCTGGAGAGCTCTACCGAGCGCGGCGGGAGTCGCGCTGCGCGGTAACGATTGCCTGAAGCCGGAACGGACTGTCGCGCCAGCGCCCCGCTTCGGCGGGGCGTTTTGCTGCGCCGGCCCTGGCGTCGGCGGCATTGAGCGACAAAGGACTTGGGGAGCACCAGACGATGATTGACTTGCGCATCATTCGCGAAAATCCTGAAGCTGTTAAAGCGGTGATCGCCACCACGTTCACCGAGGCGCCCATCGATGAGATTCTGGCTGCCGACGAGCGGCGGCGGGCGCTGTTGACCGATGTGGAAACGCTGAAGGCCGAGCTTAACCAGGGGTCGAAGCAGGTCGGGCGCACAAAGGTTCCGGACGAGCGGCAGGCGCTGATCACCCGGATGCGCGAGTTGGGCGACCGGATCTCGGCGCTCGATGAAACGGTCAAGGCGGCCGACGACGAGCTGCACCAGATGATGCTCCGCGTGCCGAACATGCCGCTGCCGCACGTGCCGGTTTGGCCCGATGAGTCGGGCAATGTCGTGCTGGCGGAGCATGGCGAGAAGCGCGTATTCACCTTTCCGCCCAAACCCCACTGGGAGCTGGCCGAGGCGCTGGGCATTATCGATTTCGAACGCGGCGTCAAGATCGCCGGCACGCGGTTCTACGTATTGCGCGGGGACGGCGCGCGGCTGCAACGCGCCTTGATTGCCTGGATGCTTGATCTTCACATCCGCGAGCACGGGTATCAGGAGGTCTATCCACCCTACCTGGTGCAGGGCGAGATGCTGGTGGGCACCGGCAACCTGCCGAAGTTTGCGGAGAACCTGTTTCGCGACGCCGAAGAAGACCGCTGGATGATCCCGACCGCCGAGGTGCCGGTCACCAACCTGTACCGGGACGAAATCCTGGACGAGGCGATGCTGCCGATCTACCACGTGGCGTACACCCCGTGCTTCCGCCGCGAGCAGATTTCGGCGGGGCGCGATGTACGCGGCATTAAGCGCGGCTACCAGTTCGACAAGGTCGAGATGGTCAAGTTCGTCCACCCGGACGAATCGGAGGCGGAGCACAAGCGGCTGATCGGCGAAGCGGCGGACACCCTGCGCGCGCTCGACATACCGTACCGCGAGGTGCAACTCTCGACTGGCGATCTCGGATTTTCGGCAGCGGACAAGGTCGATCTGGAGGCGTGGGCGCCGGGTTCGGATGAGTGGCTGGAAGTCACCTCCTGCGGTCGCTTCAACGACTTTCAGGCCCGCCGCGCCAACATCCGGTTTCGCCCGGCTGATGGCGGCCGGCCCCGCTTTGTGCACACCCTGAACGGTTCGGGATTGGCGCTGCCACGCACGATGATCGCGATCATGGAGGGGAACCAGCAGGAGGACGGCACGATCGTGGTGCCAGAGGTCCTGCGGCCGTACATGGGCGGTCAGGACGTGATCGGCGTGCAGCCACCGATTGGTCCGGCGCGGCCGCGCCCCGCCTGAGTTCCGCGGCGGGCTGCGCTACCATTGCAACCCGCGGCGCCCGGAGAGGTGGCCGAGTGGTTGAAGGCAGCTGTCTTGAAAACAGCCGAACGCAAGTTCCGTGGGTTCGAATCCCACTCTCTCCGCCCAGCAAAACCCGCGTAACCATGCGGAAAATGGAAGGCCGGCGGATGCGCTCCGCCGGCCTTCGCTGCGTTTCAGTACCGTCGTAGGTACGCCAGCGGCGGAGTTCTGCGTTGCACGATCCTGCGAAAAAGCCCGTACAGAACCCCGTAACCCATTCCGGTCAGGTCCGGTCGCTCACTCGCTATGCTGCCAGCGGCGAGCGCATGTGGCTGGAGGTGGCAGATGGATCGGTGGGCGAGGCGAGACGCGCCGTTTCACAGCGAACCTCTCCAGCCAGCGTCGCCTGCTGACTGCGCCGCCTTTGCTGCGCAGGCCGCAGAGGTGTTCGAGCACATAGCCGGCGACGCCGTTGTCGCGATGGACATGAGCCTCGATGCGCAGGGGCAATTTGTCGACGCCCGGACAGGTGCGCCGATTCAGGCGGTTGCAGAAGAGTACAGCCGCATGAAGTACGGCGATCTGGACGCGGTGGACGTTTTCGCTGGCCACATCGCCGTGGCGGCAATGGAGAGCGCCCGGTTCCTCCAGTTCAACCGCGACGCCATTGCGAACGAGCGGGTCATTTCCATCACCACGGCTGGCGTATTCAACGTTCCTTCGGCTTCGAACCTGTTACTGCGGGCCGTTGCCGGACGCCTCAACCTCCTGCTTTCCCGCCTCGGGCTCGCGCCGCTCATCGTAGCGGAAATGACCCGGCTTTCGGACAACGCGCTTGGGTATCCGAGCGCGTGGGTTCGAGATCGCCGGAGTGAAGTGGCAGGGGGACGGGGCTTGACGATCGTTCCAGATCAGTTTCGCGAACAATGCGTGATATTCATGGACGACCTCTTCAACACGGGTCTCACTATCGCGCGTGCCGCCGCGCGATTGCAGATTGCTGGCGCGGCCGACACCATGTACCTGTTTGCCGCCAGGATGGATCCGGAGGTGGTCGGAGCTACGGCGGGCCGGGTCGAAGACCTCCTGAATGACGCGTTCATTTCGGGCACACTCGCCAGTGTCGCACCGATGCTGCAATACGGGCGCTTCACGGTCGTGCAAAAGCTCCTGGGGATTGTGCTCAATCCGTGCTGGTCCGCCGACCTTGCTGCGTTTCTGCCGGAGATGCCGACCGCCTCCCTGCTGCAACTCGTCGTTGCGGCCTCTTCTGATGGCTATCGGCATCGACGTCAGGGCGCCTTTCTCCCCTCACTCCTGAAGCTGGAGGCCGAGCTGGAGAAGCGTGGCGCCCTCGACGCGACGGGGCACATCACCGGCGCGGCGAGCGTTCTGGCTGTGGATCATCAGGGCCATTCAACCATCGAGATGGCGCCCTCGAAACCCCGTATATAAACCCGTACGTCTGGCGGGGTGCGACTGCATGTTGCGCCGTACGATTGCCGGGCAGCTGTCCGGGGACGGCGGTGGCGCCGCCGTGCGGGACATCGAGCGATGGTGAGTCTGGGATCAGGGCCGGCCAGCGCATCCGGGAC
>JASGGF010000135.1:0-11780 GCA_047605145.1 Thermomicrobiales bacterium
TGAAGATCACCGGGATCAGTGCGGTCGTCGTTAACGCCCAGATGCGCAACTGGGTCTTCGTCAAGGTCGAAACCAGCGAGGGCATCACCGGCTGGGGCGAAGCCAGCCTCGAGTGGAAGACGCGCGGAGTCGTCGGCTGCATCGATGACCTTGCGCCGATGGTGATTGGCCTCGATCCCCGCCGCATCGAGCATCTCTATCAGGTCATGAATCGCCACGCATTCTTCCGCGCCGGCGTCGTCGGCATGAGCGCCATTTCCGGCATCGAGCAGGCCTGCTGGGACATCTTCGGCAAGAGCGTTGGGCTGCCGGTCTACCAGTTGCTGGGCGGCAACGTGCGCGACCATGTCCGCATGTACGACCACCTCGGCGGCGGCGAGATGAACGCGCTCTACCTGCAGGATCAGCCGGAGCGCATGGCCGAGCGCGCCCGTGAATCCGTGGCGGACGGCTACACCGCCATCAAGACGCTGGTGGTGCCCGTCGCCGAGCCGCTCGATGGCATGGCCCCGCTGCGCCACGCCGACCGCTGCATGGCCGCCATCCGGGACGCAGTCGGCGACGACATTGACATCATGGTCGATCTGCACGGGCGCACCACGCCCGCCATGGCGATCCAGTTCGGCGAGGTGCTGCGCCCCTACCGCCCGTGGTTCATGGAAGAGCCCTGCCCGCCGGAGAATGTGGGCGGCATGGCCGAGGTAGCGCAGGCGCTCCCCGGCATCCCCATCGCCACGGGTGAGCGGCTGGTGACCCGCTTCCAGTTCCGCGAGCTGTTCGAGCGCCGCGCCTGCGCCGTGGCCCAGCCCGACCTCTGCCACTGCGGCGGCCTCTGGGAGGCGCGCAAGATCGCGGCGCTGGCGGAGACGTACTACATCTCGGTCGCGCCGCATAACCCGCTCGGCCCCGTGGCGACCGCCGCCGCCATTCAGTTCGACTTCGCCACGCCGAACTTCCTGATTCAGGAAGCAATTCGCTCCGACGTGCCGTGGCGCGACGAGGTGATCTCCAACCCGGTCGAGGTCATCAACGGCAAGGTGGCGCTCCCGACGCGGCCCGGTCTCGGCATCGATGTCAACGAAGCGGAGGCCGCGAAGCACCCCTTCCAGCCGGAAATCCTGATGCAGCCCTTCCACAAGGATGGCGCCGTCGCCGACTGGTAGACCCCGGCGCAGGAAACGCCGGGCGCGCCGCAGCGTTCTAGGGAAACGAGGGCCGGCGGCGCGCATCGACGCGCCGTCCCGGCGCGGGGTAGCATCCTGCCCGGCCCGTGATCCGGTTTCCCGCCACACAAAGGACACGATTGCGTGCTGACTGACCCGGCCCAGCGCCGGCTCCCCCACTGGCTTCTCCGGTCTGCGTTGGCGCTGGGCATCGGCGCGGCGGCCCTGCCCGGACTCGCGCTGGCCACAACGCCCCCGGCGGCCACGCCCCTCGCCTCACCGGCGGCCGCAGCATTCACGCCCGGCGCGCCCGGCATCGGTGATCCCTACTACCCCCTGCTCGGCAACGGCGGCTACGACGTCGCGCACTACGCTATCGACATGAAGCTGGATATCCCGGATGGCAGCATCGACGCGGCCACGACGACCATCGACGCCTTCGCGACGCAGGGGCTCTCGTCCTTCAACCTCGATTTTCGCGGTCCCGAAATCGACGCCATCACTGTCGCTGGCGCCCCTGCCACGTATTCGCGCGAGGGCGGCGAACTGACCGTTACCCCTGCCGCGCCCATCGCGGATGGGGCGCCGTTCCAGACTGTGGTGACGTACCACGGCAAGCCGGACGGCGGCGATGATCGCTTCGAGCGCGGCTGGTGGGCCAACGGCGACAGCATCTTCGCGGTGGGCGAGCCAGCCGGCTCCGATGTCTGGTACCCGGTCAACGGGCACCCGCTGGACAAGGCCACCTACACCCTGCGCATCACCACGCCGGACAAGTACAACGTCGTCGCCAACGGCACACTGGCCGCCAAGGAAATCGCCTCCATGGCCGAGGGGCCCTCGCTGACCACCTACGTCTGGGAGAACGTCGATCCTACCGCCAGCTATCTCGTGACCTTCCACGCCGGCACATTCGTCACCGAAACCGCCGACGGACCGGATGGCATCACGCTGATCACCGCCCTGCCGCCGGATCTTTCCGGCCGGGAGGCTGAGGTTTTCGACAAGACGCCGGAGATCGTGGAGACCTTCAGCGCGCTCTTCGGCCCCTACCCCTTCACATCGCTGGGGCAGACGGTCACTGACGACACCGACTTCAACGCGGCGCTGGAAACCCAGACCATGATCACCTACGACGCATCCTCCGCCCGCGAGCCCACGGTGGCGCATGAGATCGCGCACCAGTGGTTCGGCAACAACGTCTCACTGGAACGCTGGCAGGACATCTGGCTGAACGAAGGGTTCGCCCGGTACGCCCAGATCCTTTGGGATGAGGCGGAGTACGGGCAGGAAAAAGCGGACAGGACGCTGAACAGCCAAATTGCCTCGTTCGCCAACGCGACCCGCACCCCGGACGGGCAGGGCCTGAAGATCGGTGATCCCGGCCCGGACAACCTCTTCTCCGAAGTGGTTTACGCGGGCGGCGCCGTCTTCCTTAGCCAACTGCGGGCCGAAATGGGCGACGACGCGTTCTTCGACCTCCTGCGGGAATGGAACGCGCGCTACGCCTACCGCAACGCGAACCGAGCAGACTTCGAAGCGCTCGCGAATGAGATCGCGGGCCGCGACCTCAGCGCGTTCTTCGCCAGTTGGCTGGATACGCCGTGGACGCCGGACCGGGTGGCGGATACGTTCGCGTTGCCCTCGGCCGGCACGCCGATCAACTGACGGAGCGGTACCGCGCAGGAGTGGTTCGGTGCGAGGTCAACATCCGGCAGTAGGCGGGCGTAAACGCGTGGCAGTCATCGGGTTGGGCCGCTTCGGCTCCAGCGTCGCCACGGTGTGCCACGAGCTCGGTTTCGATGTCACCGCCATCGACATCAACGAACGCCGCGTGGCGGAGGCCACCGACTTCGCCACGCTGGCGGCGCAAGCGGACGGCGCTGATCAGGAGGCGCTGGTCGCGCTCGGCGTCGGGCGCTCGGATGTCGGGGTGGTGGCGCAGGGGCAGAACATCGAGGCCAGCATCAGTTGCGCGCTGGTGCTGAAGCAGATCGGGGTGCCGTGGGTCATCGCCAAGGCCGAAACTGAGCTGCACGGCCAGATCCTGACCAAGGTCGGCGCCGACCGCATCGTCTTCCCGGAGAAGGAAGCCGGGGTGCAGGTGGCACACTCCCTCGAAATCCGGCACGACGTGGAGTACATGAACCTGACCCCCACCAGCGGGGTGGCGCGCATTCAGGCGCCCGATCACGCCGTGGGCAAAACGCTGGCGCAGGTGGAGGAGCACGGCGGCGGCATCTGCGTCATTCTCATCCAGCGCGGCTCGCTGCTGCTGCCGCATCCGCCGCTGGAAACTGCCCTCCAGCGCGGAGACGTCGTGCTGGTGGCCGGCCTCGATGCCGCCATCGATGCCTTCGCGGACTGGTAGGCCCACCCTGTGACGGCGCGCCAACGTCGCGACCGCGTAGTCCGCATCGAGGCGCCCCCTCCGCCCGGCCCCGGAAACCGGGCGAACGCGTCGCTGCACGCCAAGGTCTTCCTCGGCGGCCTGTTCGTGATCACCGCCATCGGCACGCTTCTGCTGGCCTCGCCGTGGTTCACCGCCAGCGGGACACCCACCCCGCTCGTCGATGCCTTCTTCACCGCAGTCTCCGCCGCCTCGGTTTCCGGCCTCTCAGTGGTCGATACGCTGGAGCACTGGAACTTCGCCGGGCAACTTGTCGTGCTGGTGCTGGTGCAGACCGGCGGCCTCGGGTTCATGGTCGGCGCCGGCATTCTGCTCCAGATGCTGCGTCGCGGTGTCGGCGCCTACACCTTGCGTGACGAATTGCTGCTAAAGGACGGCGCGCCCACCCTTTCCGTCAATGAGGCGCTCTCGCTGGCGCGGAACATCTTCCGGTTCATGGTGCTGGCGGAGGCTATTGGCGCCGTCTGCCTCACCGCGTGGTTCCTGTTCGTGGCCCGGTTGCCCTTGTTGGAGTCGCTCTGGCAGGGGCTCTTCTACGCCGTCACCGCCTTCTGCAACGCCGGGTTCGATCTCTCCCGCGTGGCCGCCCACACCGACCCCGCCACTGATCCGGCACTCAACCTGATCCTGATCGTGCTGATGCAACTCGGCGCCATCTCGTTTCTCGTCTGCGCCGACGTGTGGCGCAAACGCGCGTGGCGCCCGCTAACCCTCGACTCCAAGATCGTGCTGGCCTTGAATGGCGCACTGTTGCTGGCGGGCACGATGGTGTTCCTTGCCACCGAGTGGGGCAGCGCGCTCGCGGAACTGGACCCCGGCAGCAAGCTGCTGGTCTCGCTCTTCCAAAGCGTTTCCGCCCGCAGCGCCGGCTTCAACAGCATCGACTGGAGCGCCGTCAACCCGCTCACGCTCTTCTTCTGGCTCGGCCTGATGCTGGTTGGCGGCGCCTCCGGCTCCACCTCCGGCGGCGTGCGCCTCAGCACCGTCGGCGTGGTGCTGGCCGCGGTGGCCTCCACCCTGCGCGGCAACACCGAAACGCAGCTCTGGGGGCGGCGTATCGCCGCGCCAATCATCTTTCGCGCGGTGACGATCATCGTCATCTTTCTGCTGGTCTATGGGGTTGGCGCGGCCGGCCTCGCCGTCGCCGAACACCACCTGGCGTCCCGTGAAACCCCGATGATCGACCTCATGTTCGAAGCCATGAGCGCGCTCGCCACGGTCGGTCTCTCGACCGGCATCACGCCGGGCCTCTCGGCCTTCAGCAAGCTCATGCTCTGCGCCCTGATGTTCGTGGGCCACCTCGGACCGCTGGTGACGGTGTACGCGCTGCAGAAGCGACAGCGCCCGCAACGCTACCGCTTCCCGGAGGAGGCGGTCAGGATCGGGTGATGCCGGAGCGCGAGTGTGCATCATCTCGCACAATCGGGCCCGCAGACTGTTCTGCCACCGCCGGAATGTGAACCCGTTCGTGTTACGATTTCGGGGTTGCGCTGCGCGGGCTCGCGGGCGCAGCGCTGAACCGAACTACGGAAAGGACCCGAGGCGCAGGTGGCAGTCGAGACGTTTGGTTCCAACTGGGTCATCGTCGCCCTGATGCTGACCGCCGCGTTCGCCATGGGCATGACCCTGCTGATCCTGAACTGGATCATGGCGCCCTCCAAACCAAGCTGGATCAAGGCGGCGCCGTACGAGAGCGGCATCCCCAACGTCACCCCGGTGCAGCCGCGCTACACCCCGCGCTTCTACATCATCGCCATGCTCTTCGTGATCTTCGACATCGAGGCCATCTTCATGTTCCCGTGGGCGGTCCTCTTTGACGAACTCGGGCTGTATGGCTTCGTCGAAATGCTCGTCTTTATCGCGTTGCTCTTCGTGGGCTACATCTACGCGTGGCGGAAAGGGGCCCTCGAATGGGTCTAGTGCACGACCGGTACGAGAAGAACGTCTTCATCACCTCGCTCGATTTCCTTTTCAACTGGGCGCGCCGCTCATCGCTCTGGTGGTTGCAGTTCGGCCTCGCCTGCTGCGCCATCGAGATGATCGCGGCCTCCATGTCGCGGTTTGACCTCGCCGAGCGGTTCGGGATGCTGTATCGCGCCTCCCCCCGGCAGGCGGACCTGATGATCATTGCCGGCACCGTCACCAAAAAGATGGCCCCGGTGGTGCGCACGCTGTACGACCAGATGCCAGAGCCGAAGTGGGTCGTTTCCATGGGCTCCTGCGCCAACGTCGGCGGCCCCTACGACACCTACGCGGTGGTGCAGGGCGTCGATCAGGTCATCCCGGTCGATATCTACGTGCCGGGCTGCCCGCCCACGCCGGAGGCGCTGTACTACGGCATCCTCGAACTCCAGAACAAGGTAATCAAGTACGAAACGATGGCGCGCAAGCAGGGCATCGAGGCGGCGGAGGAGCAGCGGCGCAAGGAGCGCGCTGCCGCCATGGCCGCGCTGGACGCCGTCCCGGCCGCGCCGGGCTTCTAGCCGCCGGACCTACCTGACAGAAGGACCACGCACGTGTCTGCACCGATTCCCCCGGATCCCACGCGTGACCGGCAGGAGGTCAAGGACGCCCGGCAACTTGCCGAGCAGTCCCCGGATGCCAGCGAAGCCTCCGCGCCAGTTAGCAGCGTCGAGGGCCTGAAAGAGGCCATGCTCGGCGACACCGACTGGTCGCGCGACCGCTGGTACGACGACGATATCGAAGCGCACCCGGCGCTACGCGTGCTGCGCGCCAATTACCCGCACGCCATCGTGGACGCCGTGCGCTTCCGCAACGAGACCACGATTCACGTGGCCCGGCCGCACTGGCGGGAGATTTGCATCCACCTGCGCGAAGACCCGAATGTGCAACTGAACATGCTGACGGACCTCACCGCCGTGGACATGTTGCGCCTGCGCGAGCGCCCACGCTTCGATGTGGTCGCCCAGCTCTACTCGATCCCGAACCGCGCCCGCCTGCGCCTGAAAACCGGCGTGGACGACGGCGAACTCGTGCCCTCGTTGGTGCCCGTCTGGAACGGCGCAAACTGGCTGGAGCGCGAGTGCTACGACATGTTCGGCATTTTCTTCGAGGGGCACCCCAACCTGAAGCGCATGTTGTTGCCGGACGACTGGGAAGAGGGCTACCCGCTGCGTAAGGATTACCCGCTGCGCGGCTGGCGCGAATTCCCGGTCTACAACACGGAGCGCACCGTTGGCCGCCAGCGCACGCGCTGGACGGGGCGAGGAGCCTGACATGAGCGCCACTGACGAAACCACGGCCGTTGCGCCGTACGAGGCCGGCGCGGTCTTCAGCGCCGACGCCCAATCCTTCGGCACCCTGACGGTCGAGGAAGACGAGCTCTCCCCCACCGGCGAGCGGCTGATGACCCTGAACATGGGTCCGCAGCACCCCAGCACCCACGGCGTGCTGCGCGTGGTCCTGAAGCTGGACGGCGAGCTGATCACCTCCTGTGACCCCGTGCTGGGCTACCTGCACCGCGGCACGGAGAAGCTGGGCGAGCATCACCGGTACGCGCAGGTCATCCCGTGGACTGACCGCACCGATTATGTCGCGGCGCCGATGAATAACCTCGGCTGCGTGCTGGCCTTTGAGAAGCTGTGCGGCGTGCAGGCGCCGGAGCGCGCCGACTACTGGCGCGTGATCATGTCCGAGTTGGCGCGCATCGCCTCCCACCTCGTCTGGTTGGGCACGCATGCGCTGGACATCGGCGCGCTCTCGATGTCGCTGTACTGCTTCCGCGAGCGAGAGCTGATCCTCGACATCTTCGAGACGTTCTGCGGCGCCCGCCTGACCACGAATATGATGGAGATCGGCGGCTTCTCCCGCCCGATCCCGGAAGCGTTGCCGGGGATGGTGCGCGACTTCATCAAGATCTTCCCGGAGCGCCAGGCGGAATACGCCACTCTGCTCTCCGCCAACCCGATCTGGATGGCCCGCACCAAGGGCGTCGGCGCCATCCCAGCGGATGTCGCGGTCAGCTACTCGCTGACCGGCGCCTGCCTGCGCGCCTCCGGCGTGAACTACGACGTTCGTAAGGCTACCCCCTACTGCGTCTACGACCGCCTCGATTTCGAGGTGCCTCTCGGCCAGCACGGCGACACCTACGATCGCTACCTCGTGCGCATGGAGGAGATGCGGCAGACGATCCGCATCATCGGGCAGGCGCTTGACCAGTGCGAGCGCATGGACACTCCCCTCATGGCCTACGAATCCGAGTACGTCATCCCCCCGCACAAGGGCACGATGACGACTGCGGAGGACATGCAGCGCCACTTTATCTGGGTCATCAAGGGGTTCAGCCCGCCCGTGGGCGAAGCGTGGGCGTCGGTGGAGCACCCCAAGGGCGAACTTGGCTACTACGTGGTGTCGGATGGCTCGGCGATGCCGTACCGCTTCCGTATCCGCAGCCCAGACTTCGTCAACCTCGGCGTCCTACCCTACATGGCGACCGGCTCCATGCTGGCCGACGTGGTGGCGCTCATCGGCACCATCGACATCGTGCTCGGGTCCGTCGACCGGTAAGCCACGATGGTTGCCCAGCCAGTCGAACACAATCAAGCAGAGTTGGCTCCGATCGAGGAGCACGCGCCGGTCTCCCGGGATCAGCGCGTGCTCCTCGATCGCGTTTCGTGGGAACTCTTCGAGCAGATCCTTGCGGCCGATCCCGACCGCCGCGTGCCTCGCCTCGCCTACGACGACGGAGCGTTGGAGCTCATGACGCCATCCTCTGACCATGAGCATTTGGGCTCGACCGTTGCATCACTCATCGACAGACTCGCGGAAGAGTGGCGCATAGAGTCATTTGCGACTGGCGCCGTCACCATGAAGAGTGATGCGTTTCGCAGGGCGACAGAACCGGATTCCAGCTTTTACATTCAGCACTACGCTGTCATGCGATCAGGGGTTCGGCCAGAGGATCCGGGGGCGCCCCCGCCTGATTTGGTGGTCGAAATTGAACTATCACGAGACGTGATTGCGCGACTGCCAATACTCGCAGCACTCGGGGTCCCTGAAGTCTGGCGCGTGAGAGACGATTCCGTCACCATACTTGCACTTAGCGAAGGTCACTATCACGAAGTTGCGAACAGCCTCGCCTTGCCGCTTTTGTCGGCCGTCAGGCTGAATGAACTGCTTCAGTGCGAACAGGAGCTTTCGCGTCTGGAGTGGCTCTCCCACGTCCGGGAATGGGCGGCCGAAGCATCCGGCCAGTAGCATCACGGCACGCCGGCGCCGCCCAATGCGCCGCGGCGTGGAGAGCGCCATGGTTGCCCAGCCGATATCCCACCCTCAGCCCGACCTCACCGTCGTCCCCGGCGGCGAACAGCGTGTGGTGATGTCGAACATCTCGTGGGGACTCTATGAGCAACTGCTTGCCGAAGATCCCGCTCGTCGTGTCCCACGCATGGCGTTCAGCAACGGAACGCTCGAATTCATGACGCCATCCCGCCTCCACGACAAGATCTTCTTCGTGACCTCGCAGATCATCATGACGTTGGCCAACGCGTGGCAAGTGGACTACCTGCCGATTGGTCCGATGACGTTACGTCAACACTCCCTCGCAGTCGGATGCGAGCCCGATGCGTGCTTCTTCATCCAGCACGTCGCGGAGGCAAACCGGGAGATGTCACCCTTCCCCGAGGGCCACCCGCCCGACCTCGTGATCGAAATTGAGGTGTCTCGCACGCTGGTGGCCCGGCTGCCGATTCTGGCGGCCATGGGCGTGCCGGAAGTGTGGCGCGCCACTGCGGACGCGATCGACATCCTCGTCCTCGATGGCGGGAGCTACCGCGCCGTGGAGGCGAGCGCGACACTCCCGCTTCTCACCACAGCGCAACTGAACGCTTTCGCCATGCTCCGCCCCGAGCTTTCACGGCCAGATTGGTGCGCGGCCATGCACAAATGGGCAATCAGCCTTCCGGAGGATTGAGGACGTAAATCCTCGTCGCCCTTGTGGCACGCCGGCGACGACATCGTCGCCCCCATATGGAGGGGCCCATGGCCGCCCAGCCCGCTGCCCATCCACAACCGGATCGCAACACTGCATCCGTTGGCGAACAGCATGTCGTCATGCGGAACGTTTCATGGAAACTGCTCACGCATATCCCCGCCAATGACGAAGAGCGCCGGGTTCCCCGCATTGCCTTCGATGACGGAGACCTCGAGTTCACCTCGCCCTCCCGTTGGCATGAGGTTGTGAGTCTCTCGCTGGCCCAACTCATCGTCCATGTGGCGTGTGACAGAGGCATGGACGTCATCCAGACCGGGCCTACGACCATTACTCGCCCTGAGCGGCGAGTAGCGTTCGAGCCGGACTGCGGCTTTTTCATCCAGCACGCGCCTGCCGCGCGGCGGGATGACCGTTCCATATTCCCCGAAGGCTTTCCACCCGATTTGGTGATCGAGGTCGAGATCACCCCAGCGTTAGTCGACCGCCTTCCGATCCTGTCGGCGCTCAGCGTCCCGGAGATATGGCGCGCGACCGGTACCGCCGTCACCATGCTGGCTCTCGCCGCCGACGGCCTATATGCACCAGTCGAAACCAGCCTCGCCCTCCCCGGTCTGACCAGCGCAAAGGTTACCGAGTTCATGGCGTTGCACTAGCGAGTCACGTGCCCGGTATGGCTGAACACTGTCCGCGAGTGGGTGGAGGCAGCGGGAGAGTAGCCTCCCCAGCCCGCACAGCGAACCTACGGCCGCGCCCGGCCCACAACCGCCACCATGCCCAGCGCCGTCACCGCCAACAGCCCCGCGAACCCCGCCAGCGTCATTCCATCCGGCGCCGTCACCGGCTGCCCGCGCAGCGCCTGCCACGTCAGCAGCAGCGTGAGTGCGATCCAGAACCCGCCGAAGATCCCGGTCATCTGCGCCTGTCCCCGCGCCGGCAACCACGCGGGAGCCCAACGCATCAGCGCCAGCGCAAAGAGCGGAACCGCCTGCAACGCATGCAGCCCGACGAAGTGCCCGATGCGCAGATCACCGCCCACTGTGCTCCACCCGAGGATGGGCAACCCCGGCCCGCCGTCCACCACCCCGACACTGTGCGCGCCCTGAATGGTGAGTTGCGCCCCCTGCGAGAGGGCGTCCATCTGCGGCGGCGTCGGCAGCGGCATCAGCAACGCCACCGCCATACCGAGAATGGCGCCGATCAGGCCCAGCCGCACGCCCCACCGCAGCGGCGCCGGCGCAAACGAGCGGCGGAAGAGCAGCACCGCCACCAGCATGGTCAGCACCCAGATGGCCATGATCACGCCGCCCATCACCCGGAAGACCAGCGCGTCGAAAGACGTGGCGAAGTTGAAGTGGCTCGTCGTGCCGCGCGCCGCCTGCAACGCGATCAGCGCCATCTCCAGCCCAAGCCCAATCAGGACGGCCCAGCCAATTCCCTTCGCCAGCCGGGGGCGATCCGCCAGTGCAGGCAGGAGGAGCCAGAGCGTGGCGGCGTAAATGATGATCGAGACCGCGAACTTGGCCGGCTTCAGCCACGCCGGCGCTCCTGTGATCACGCGCGGATCGAGCGCCAGGCCCACGAGCGCCACACCGAGCGTGAGCGCCATCAGCGCGATGAGCATCACCAGCGGATCGCGCCAGCGGAACCGCGCCGGGGCAACAAATGGCAAAGAGAAAGGCATTTCCATGGGGGCGAACCTCCCGGTACACTGGCACAACCCGAAACCTAACGGGTGTTCACTGGTATAAACCTAACGGGTGTTAGGAATAACGTCAAGGGGCTTTGACGACTGATGGCCGCCTCCGGCAAGCAAACGGCAGCGATGAAGCGCTCGCGTAACCCCCATGGGTCGGGGGAACTCCTGCGGCAGGAGCTGATCGATGCGGCGGGCCGTCTGCTCGCGGCCGGGGCCTCGCCGGAGGGGTTGTCGCTGCGCGCTGTGGCCCGTGAGGCCGGGGTGGCGGCGCCGTCGGTCTATTTGCAGTTCGAAAACCGGGACGCGCTGGTGGACGCCGTCGTGGCGGCGCATTTCCGGGAGTTGGCGGCGGAGGTCATCGCCAGCTACGACGGCGTCACCGCCCCGTACCAGCGACTACTTCTCGGCTGCCGGGCCTACTTGCGGTTCGCTGAGGCCCACCCCGGCGCCTACCGCATCATCTTCGAGTCGTCGATTCCGGTGCTCAATCCCCACGATCTGACCGGCAGCGAGGTCTTCCAGATCCTTGTCGATGCGGTGGAAACCTGCCTGCCTGCC
>JASGGF010000136.1:0-11766 GCA_047605145.1 Thermomicrobiales bacterium
GGAACACGAAAGAGCACGATTCTCTCGTTCTCCTTCACCCCCTCCACCCCCTGAGCCGAAGGCGCCGCCCCCTGAGCGAAGCGGCGCCCCCTGCGTTTACGGCATGTTCACCGGGTAGCCGGGGCCGACCGGGATGCCGAGGGCCCACCACGCGACGAAGAAGACGATCCACGCGATGAGGACGATGAAGGTGTACGGGATCATCAGGGAAATGATGGTGCCGATGCCGACGCGCTTGTCGTAGCGCTGGGCCACAATGACGATGAAGGGCAGGTAGACCATCAGCGGGGTGATGACGTTGATGGGCGAATCGCCGATGCGGTAGGCGGCCAGCACGGTCTGCGGCGCGATGCCGAGGCGCATGAAGAGCGGCACGAAGATGGGGGCGAAGATGGCCCACTTCGGCAAGGCGCCGGGGATGATGATGTCCAGCACGCAGATGGCCAGAATCATGCCGATGAGGAGCACGATGGGCGGCACGCTGGCGGATTCCAGCGCGTTTGCCATGGCCCCAGCGATGATGGTCGGCAGGTTGCTCCAGTTGAAGAGGCCGATGAACTGGCTGATGAGCAGCAGGATGAACACGAGCCCGGAGAGGCTGGCGAAGGTTTTGGTGATGCCGGCGATGACATCGTTGCTGCTCTTGATGGTGCCCGCGCCGCGCCCGTAGCCGATGCCAGCTACGAGGAAGAGCATCGAGATGATGAAGATGAGGCTGTCCATGAACGGCGTCTGGCCGATGACCTGCCCGGTCTCCGGGTGGCGTAGCGGCGCGCCCGGCGGCACGGTCAGCAGCAGGATGACTCCGAGGCCGATGAGGAAGGCGCGCAGCGCGTTCGAGAGTCCGCGCGCCTCGGCGGCGGCGTCCACGACGGGGCCGTCATCCGGGGTGACGACATCCGGTTCGCCCTGCCCGGGGGCTGCGCCCAGCGCGGCGGCGGGGTCGTATTTCCCGAGGCGCGGCTCGATGAGCTTGACGGTGATGAAGGTCATGATGATCGCCATCAGGATGGTGCTGGCGACCGAGAAGAAGTAGTTGGCGGTGATGGTGATCGTTTTCGTGGGGTCAACGAGGCCGATGGCCTCGTTGGTCATCTCGGTGAGCAGGGCGTCCAGTGGCGCGATGAGGATGTTGACGGAGAAGGCGGCGCTGACGCCGGCGTAGGCGGCGGCGACGCCGACGATGGGGTTCTTGCCGATACTCAGGAAGGCGGCCGCGCCGAGCGGGATGAGGATGAGGTACCCCGCGTCGGTGGCGACGGAGCTGAGGCCGCCGATGAGGATGATGATGAAGGTGAGCGCGCTGCCGGGCGCGACGGCGACGAGCTTGCGGATGAGCGCGCCCATCATGCCGGCCTCTTCCGCCACGCCGACGCCGAGCATGGCGACGAAGATGACGGAGACGACGCTGAAACCGGCGAAGTTGTTGACGAACGAGGTGAAGATGAAGCGGATGCCCTCGATGGAGAGCAACGGTCTGATGGTGGTGGTGACTTCCTGCACGACGTAATCTGGCGTGTAGTCGTCTGGCAACACCAGCATGGGCTCGTCTGGCCCGGCGAGGTAGTTGACCTCGACGTTGTCTGGCGCGGCGGGCACCAGCATCTCCTCGGTGATGCCGACGCCGAAGAAGCCCAGCACGGTGCTGAGCAGGATGACGAAGACGATGAGGTAGACGAAGATCATGGCGGGATGGGGAACTTTATTCCCGATCTCCTCGATCTTCCCCAGAATGCCCTTGTTGCCGTTGTCTGCCGTGGTTGCGCTCATGGTGTTCCCTTCCCTTTCGAGGGGGGGACGCCTCCGGGCTTAGGGGGGGACGCTTCGCTTAGGGGGGGACGCCTGCGGGCTTAGGGGGAAAGGCGGACGAAGAAACGATGGCGTGTCATCGCTTCGCGGTACGTTCCCCTTACTCCCTTACTCCCCAAGCGAAGCGTCTCCCCCAAAGGCCCGCAGGCCGTCTCCCCCTAAGGCGCCGCAGCGCCGTCTCCCCCTAAGCGCCCGCAGGCGCGCCTCCCCCTTCGTTCGCCCACAAGCGGGCGAGCTCCACGCACACGGCCGTGGCGGCGGCCATGTCCTGCACGCTGACGTATTCCAACGGGCCGTGGTAGTTCTGCATGCCGCAGAAGATGTTGGGCGTCGGCACGCCGAGCTCGGTCAGGCGGGAGCCATCGGTGCCGCCGCGCGTGGGCGGCGAGACGGGTTCCACGCCGACGTTGCGGGCGGCCTGCAGCGCCAGATCGACCGGGCGCATGTCCTTTTCCAGCCAGTAGCGCATGTTGCGGTACTGCGGCGTGATCTCGCAGGTGATGCGGCTGCGCGGCTCGGTGGCGGCGACAGCGGCGCAAACCTGCTGTAGCAGCGCGCCGTGGGATTCCAGCCCGGCCATTTCGTGATCGCGCAGGATGAACTCCAGCGTGCACTGCGCCGCGCCGCCGTGCTGCTGGTAGATGTGGATGAACCCCTCGCGGTCGCTGGTGGTCTCCGGGGTGAGGGTGACGTGCGGCAGGGTCATGATGATCTTGGCCGCGAGGTGCAGCGCGTTGACCATCGTGTCCTTGGCTTGGCCGGGGTGGGTGGAGACGCCCTCCACGACGACCGTGCCCTTGTCCGCCGAGAAGGTCTCGTAGACGATCTCGCCGAGGATGGAGCCATCGAGGGTGTAGGCGAACTCCGCCGCGAGGTCGGCGGGGAGGCTGGCGTGGACGCCGCGGCCGATCTCCTCGTCGGCGGTGAAGGCGATGCGGATGGCGCCGTGCGGGATCGAGGAATCGGCCAGCAGCGCGCCGATCATCGCCATGATGATGGCGATGCCGGACTTGTCATCGGCGCCGAGGAGGGTGTCGCCACTGGAGGTGATGATGTCGTCGCCGGCCTTCGTGGCGAGGTAGGGGAACTGCTCCGGCGAGAGCACGGTGTCCTGTCCCTGCGGCAGGGTGATATCGCCGCCGTCGTAGTTGCGGTGCAGGATCGGCTCGACGCCCGTGGCGTTGAAGGCGGGCGAGGTATCGACGTGGGCGAGGAAGCCGATGACCGTCGCGCCTTCGCGGCCGGGGGTGGCGGGGAGGGTGGCGAGGACGTTGCCGTACTCGGTGGTGACGACATCGGTGATGCCGAGGGCGCGCAACTCATCGGCCAGCAGGTTGAGCAGGTCGTACTGCTTCTGGGTGCTGGGGATGCTGGGCGAGTGCTCGTCCGCCTGCGTATCGATGCGGCAGTAGCGGATGAGGCGGTCGGCGAGTTCCGCGTGGAGGGCGTTCGGTAGGGATTCAGGCATCAGGTTATGCTCCTTTTCATCATTACGTTATGCGTAGGTAGGGCGCGTATCGTCGCATGTTTAGAGGGAGTTTGCGGGGGCGAGCAACCCTGTGCTCCGTGGCGAGCCCCTCACCCCAACCCCTCTCCCGATGCGCGGGAGAGGGGCTCTTGCCCCGGACACTTGGGCGAACCGCGACGTCGTGTCGCCGAATGTCCACACCGGCGCTGTCAATCGGCTCCCCTCTCCCGCGCATCGGGAGAGGGGCCGGGGGTGAGGGCGCTCCGGCGTCACGATGCCCGGTGATTGATGTGTCATCACGCCTCCGCCTCCTCATCGTCCCGGCGGTACGGCTCGCTGGCGAAGAGGTTGAGGCCGAGGCGCTCGGCAAGGAAGCGGGCGGCGCGCTGGCCGCGCACGCTGTTGCCGGCGGCGTCGAGGGGCGGGGCGAAGGCTCCGAAGCCGCCTTTGCCGGGCGCGACCATGACGATGCCGCCGCCGATGCCGCTCTTGCCGGGCAGGCCGATGTCATACAACCAGTCGCCGGAGGTTTCGTAGAGCCCGGCGGTGGCCATGACGGCGAGGGTGCGCTTGGCGCAACCGGGGCCGACGACGCGCTCGCGGGTGACGGGGTTGACGCCGCCGTTGGCGAGGGTGGCGCCCATGACGGCGAGATCGGTGGCGGTGACATCCAGCGCGCACTGGCGGGTGTAGAGCGCGGCCGTGTCGGCGGCGGACGCGCCGAGCGCGCCGTGGCTCTCCAGCAGCGTGGCGATGGCGCGGTTGCGGCCGTTGGTGGCGAGGGCGGAGGCGTACACCCCGGCGTTGACCGTCAGCTCGCGGCCGGCGAAGCGGGAGAGGCCGTCGTGGAGGAAGCGCCACTGAGCGTCGGGGTCGGCGCCGGGGGCGAGGCTGGTGGTGGCGAGGGCGCCGGCGTTGACCATGGGGTTGGTGCGCGGGTCGGCAGTGCGCTCGATGGCGACGACGGAGTTGAAGGGCAGGCCGGTGGCGTTGACGCCGAGGCGTTCGCGCGCAGTTTCGGAGCCGAGGGCGTTGCAGACGAGCGCGAAGACGAAGGGCTTGGAGACGCTCATGATGGTGAAGGGGTGGGTGGCGTCCCCCACGGCGTAGGTGGCGCCGGTGACGCTGGCGACGCAGAGGCCGAAGAGGCCGCGCGGCACGGCGGCGAGGGCGGGGTAGACGCGCGAGTTCGCGCCTTCGTCATTGGCGGCGAAGCGTTGGTGGGCGGTGGTGAGCTGGGCGCGGATGATTTCCGGGCGCGGGAGGTCGCCGGTGGAGACGAAGTCGCTCCCGGTGGGGGTGGTGTTGTTCGGTTCGTCAGGCTGTGCAGACGTCATCTCACCATCTCGTCGTCACGCCGTTGGTCTCCATGTGCTCCCGCGCTATCTCGCTGCTCCTGCTCCGGTTGTCCACGCTCCACCGTGGCGCTGCCCGCCACGATGTCATTCCGACGAAGGAGGAATCGCGCACCCCCAACTGGCAGGGAGTCGGCGCCTGCGTTTCGCCTGTCACCCGGTCCGCGTTCCCCCGCGCGGTTGTGGGGTGCGGAGAGGGCGCCGTGACCTTGGAGTTGGGGGTGGGCGGTGCCTCCTGCGTCGGGACGACATCGACAATTGGTGGCAGGCGCGGATGCCGTTTCATCGTTGCTCCGTCGCCGTGACCTTGACGGTGGGGTGTGGGCGGTCCCTCCTTCGTCGGGACGACATCGTGATGCGCGGTGGGGCGCGGACGCCGTTTGCACGTTGCCTCCTGCGACATCGAACGGTGGTGGCGGGAGCCCCGCTCCCGCGCATGGACGTAGGGAGAGGCGGTGGGGTGAGGGCCGCACCGTTACTGCGGCAGGGCGGCCAGTTCCTCCAGATAGACGATGGCGGTTTCGATGCCGCGCTGGAAGTTCTCTACTCCGAAGTTCTCGTTTGTGCCGTGCAGGCCGTCGGTGTCGAGGCCGTAGCCCATCATGACGACGGGGACGTGCATGAGGCTGATGATGTCCGCCACGATGGGGATGCTGCCGCCGCCGCGCGTGAAGACGGGGCGATGGCCCCAGCCGCGCTCGTAGGCGCGGGCGGCGGCCTGCATTTCGGGGATGGTGAAGTCGATCAGGGCGGGCTCGCCGGTGGTGAGCAGCTCGACGCGGACGGTGACGGTGTCCGGCGCGATATCCATGATGTAGTCGCGGATCTGCTCGAAGATCTTGTGCGGGTCCTGATTGCCGACGAGGCGACAGGAGACCTTGGCCATGGCGGTGGCGGGGATGATGGTCTTGGGGCCGGGGCCGGTCCAGCCGCTGAGCAGGCCGTTGATTTCGAGGGTGGGGCGGGCGGAGACGCGCTCGCGGATGGTGAAGGCTTCCTCGCCCCACGGCGCGGGGGAGCCGGTGGCGTTCAGGAGTTGCTCCACGCTCATGTCGGTCTTGGCGACCTCGGCGCGCTCTTCGTCCGTGAGGGGCACGACGTCGTCGTAGAAGCCGGGGACGGCGATGCTGTGATCAGGGTTGTGGAGCTGGGAGAGGATCTCGACGAGGGCGAGGGCCGGGTTGTGGACGGCGCTGCCGTAGAAGCCGCTGTGCAGGTCGTCGTGCGGGCCGGTGACGTGGATTTCGAGGTAGGTCATGCCGCGCAGGCTGTGCATGACGCTCGGTTCCTCGAGGGTGGCCATGGAGGAATCGCTGATGACGACGACATCGGCCTTGAGCAGCTCGAGGTGCTCTTCAATGAAGGGACGCAGGTTGGGGGAGGAGACTTCCTCCTCGCCTTCCAATAAGAACTTGATGTTCACCGGCGGGCCGTCGCCGGTTTGCAGGTAGCTCTCCAGCGCCTTGGCGTGGATGTAGAGCTGGCCCTTGTCGTCGGTGGAGCCGCGCGCGTAGATCTTGCCGTCGATGATGACCGGCTCGAAGGGCGGGGTATCCCAGCCGTCTTCGATGAGGGCGGGGACGACGTCGTAGTGGCCGTAGACGAGGACGGTGCGGGCGTCTGGCCCGGCGCCCAGCCATTCGCCGTAGACGACGGGGTGGCCGGCGGTGGGCATAACGGCGACGTTCTGCGCGCCGATGGCGGTGAGGCTGGCGGCGAGCCAGTCTGCGGCGGCGCGGACATCCTCCGCGTGGGCGGGATCGGCGCTCATGCTGGGGA
This sequence comes from Thermomicrobiales bacterium, assembly GCA_047605145.1. Taxonomy (GTDB): domain Bacteria; phylum Chloroflexota; class Chloroflexia; order Thermomicrobiales; family UBA6265; genus JACCXM01. The sequence goes on from JASGGF010000136.1 coordinate 6,412, forward strand.
TGCGCAGCAGCTCGAAGAGCTCGGTGAGGAAGCGTTCGCCGTGCTGGCGCGAGTAGGCGCGGGCGGCGTCACTGGCGGTCATGATCGTTCGTCCTTCCGTGGCCCGGCGGCCTTGCCGATGCGCGCCGCCAGACTTCGGCGGCCGGCGTGCAGCGTACAGGAGCGCCGCCGCGCGAGTGCGGCGGGCGTCAACGGCCCGGGCCACCGTGGCCCGGGGTACTGGTAGCTGCGCGTTCCGGAAGGATTCCGGCGCACAGACCTATCGGCCAGAGCGTTCCAGAGGCGGCAGCCGCTGTGAACGTGACAGGTTCGTACTCCACGCCAGCGCGGCGCGGAGGGCTTCCTGCATCTGGCGTAGGCGGCGCCGATGCCCCGGCGCGGCGTCAATGGCCGAGCCGGTTCCCGGGCGGTGGCTGGATGCACCGAGGGGCCGCCCGTGGGGCCGAACGATAGCAGCGGATGTAGCGTGCGTCCAGCATGGGGCGCCGGTATTGTGCTAGTGGCCGACACGGTGGCCGGGAGGGCCAATGACGGGGCAGGCGTGGGTGGATGAGCTCTGGCAGTTGCTGGAGGGCTCAATGACCTCGGCGGCGCAGGAATCGGCGGGGTTTCTGCACGATACGCTGGGAGCGTTGATGACGGTGGCGTGGATCGCGGCGGTGGTGGCGCTGGCGGTCTGGCTGGGGCGATCCACGCGCGCTTTCCGGAGGCCTTCTTGAAGGTGGACCGGGGGTAGGGGCGCCCTCACCCCCGGTCCGTGGCGTGTGTGCGCGAATCAGGCGGGGCAGGCGGCGGCCCAGACGCTGATGCGGTTGTTGGCAGAGTCGGCGACCAGCAGCGTTTGAGTTTCTGCGGCCATCGCCACGCCCAGCGGATTGTTGAGGTTCGCCGCGCCGCTGCCGGGGCCGGAGCCGGCGGTGGTCAGCGGGGTCCAGACGATGCTCCCGGCGGCCGGCCGGGTCCAGATGGAAACCCGGTTGTTATAGCTGTCCGCCACGTACGCGGTCAGGGCATCGCTGGAGAGGGCGATTTTGGCCGGGGTTTTGAACTGATTGGGGGCGTCGCCAAAGCCGCCGCCGCCGAACGTGGTCTGGTGAGTGAAGGCGGCGGTTGCGCTGATCCGCGTCCAGATGGAGACGCGGTGGTTGTTGCTATCCGCGATCGCGACCAGCAGGCCATCGGCGGTGACGGCGACGCCGTAGGGCGCCTGCAGCTGGGTGGGGGCGGAGCCGGCGCTGCCGAAGACGTACTGATGCTGCCAGACGGAGCTGGTGGCGCTGGCGCGGGTCCAGACGGAGATGCGGTGGTTGTTGCGGTCCGCGATGATGGCGGTGCGGCCATCCGGGGTCAGGCAGACATCGGCCGGGTAGTTGAACTGCAGCGGGCCGGAGCCGCGGACACCGCCGATGATGCTGTGGTTGCTCCAGACGGTGCTGGTGGCGCTGGGGCGCGTCCAGACCGCGATGCGGGCGTTGTTGGAGTCGGCGACGAGGGCCGTGAGAGCATCGGTGGAGACGCCGACACCGACCGGGAACTGCAGGTTGCTGGTTCCGCTGCCGGTTGTGCCAAAGGTCGTGTGGTTCGCCCACGCGGTGCTGGCGGGGTCTGGCCGGGTCCAGACGCTGATGCGGTTGTTGGTGCTATCGGCCACGAGGGCGGTGCGGCCGTCCGGCGCGATCCGGACGCCGTAGGGCATGCTGAAGGCGCTGCCGCCGCTGGCGGGCCCGCTGCCGAAGACGGTCTGGTTGGCCCACGCGCCGGCCACGCAGGCGCTGCCGCAGCAGAGGTGGCCGGCAGGGCAGGTGGCGGGGCAGGCGGCGCAGGCGCCGGGAACCGCGCCCCGCTTCTTCAGCTTTTTCTTGCTCTTCTTGCTGAGCGAGACCTGGGTGGTCTGGCCGTTGACGCAGTAGGTGGCCTTCTTTTTCTTTTTCTTCTTCTTTTCGGCTTGGGTGTCTCGCTGCTGGCGGCGCTGGCGCTTCGCCTCGGCGGCGTCGGGCAGGAGCGCGCTGCCCAGCAGCGGGAGGGCGGCGAGGCCGGTGGCGAGCGCTGTGGCGGTGGCGCGGCGCGTGGGGGACGCGGCGAGGGCGCGGGCGAGGCGATCGGCGGTGGGCTGGTTCACGGCGGTCTCCTTGCTGGGGAGGGCGCGGCCGGCGGTCGTTGCCGGGAACGCGGTGCGGATCTGCTCCCCATCATGAGCCACCGTGCGCGGGAGCGCATTCGTAAAATTGTGTATTTTCGCGGCCAGCGGTCCCTCGCTCGCGGCCTCAGGGGGCGCCGCTGCACCCCCGCCTCCCCCTGAGCCGAAGGCGACGCCTCCTGAAGGCGACGCCCGGCGCCCCCCTTCGTCAGGCGGGGCAGGCCATGGCCCAGACGCTGATGCGGCTGTTCTCCACATCTGCGATCCAGAGGGTCTGCCCGCTGGGGGAGATGGCGACGCCGCGCAGATCATTGAGTTGCTCTGGGGCGCTCCCGGCCGAGCCGATGGTGGTCACGGGAGCCCAGTCGCTGCTGCTGGCGGTTGGGCGGGACCAGATGGCCACGCGGTCGTTGCCGGTGTCTGCGACGTAGGCGGTCAGCATGTCGCTGGCAAGCGCGACGCGGGATGGCGAGGCGAATTGCGCGGGCGCGCTCCCGGACCCGGACCCGAAGGTCGTCTGGGCGGCGAAGGCGGTGCTGCTACTGGGGCGAGTCCAGACCGAGATGCGGTGGTTGTTGGTGTCGGCGACCAGCACGGTGCGTCCGTCCGCCGAGATCGCGACGCCGCCCGGCGATTGCACCTTGTCGGGCTGGGAGCCCGCTCCGCCAAAGACCTGCTGATTCGTCCAGGTGACCGGATCATTGGCCGGCCGCGTCCAGATGGAGACGCGGTTGTTTCCGAAGTCCGCGATGGCCGCGCTCAGGCCATCGGCGGTGATAGCCACATCGAAGGGGAGGTTGAACCGGTTGGAGGCAGAGCCGGAGGCAAGGCCTCCGAAGGTGGTCAGGGGCATCCAGATCCCGCTGGTGTCAGACCAAACCGCGATGCGGTTGTTGGTCGCGTCAGCGATCCAGATGGTGTGGGCATCGGGCGAGATCGCGACCCCCGTGGGAAACGCCAGGCCGCCGGGTCCGGAGCCGGGTGAGCCGATGGTGGTGAAGGGCGCCCAGGCGGTGCTGCTGGCGCTGGGGCGGGTCCAGATGGAAACGCGGACGTTCATGGTGTCTGCGATGGCTGCCGTCAGCGTGTCCGCCGAGAGGGCGATGCCGCGGGGCTTGTTGAGCTGGTCGGACCCAAAGCCGCCGAGGCCGAACAGGGTCTGGTTGGCCCACGCGCCAGTGACGCAGGCGGCGCCGCAGCAGCGCTGGCTGGAGGGGCAGGCGGTGGCACAGCCGGTGGGGGCGCAGGCGCCGGGGGTGGCGCCCTGCTTCTTGAGGCGCTTCTTGCTCTTTTTGGTGAGGGTGACTTGCGTGGTCGCGCCGTTCAGGCAGTAGGTGGCTTTCTTCTTCTTCTTTTTCTTCTCGGCGTGCGCGCCCTGCTGATGGCGCTTGCGCTTTGCGGCGGTGTCTTGCGGGAGGAGCGCGCTGCCGCCGAGGAGCGGCAGCGCGGCGAGGCCGGTTGCGAGGGCGGTGGCGGTGGCGCGGCGGGTGCGCAGGGCCGCAACGGCGCGGGTGAGGTGGTCGAAAGCGGGCTGGTCCATGGCGATCTCCCCAGTGGCTGACGGCTGGCCGGGGACGCCGCCCCGGACCAGCCTTCCTGATCTGGAGTCGAGCATGGGGCGTCAGGTGAGGGGAGACATGGGTAAAACTACGCATTTCTGGAACTCTGTGGCCGGGGAAACGCTCTGGGAAAGCACCGCCCCAGCGCCTCTCGCGCGCAGCGGCGGCCCCGTCGTCAGGCGGGGCAGGTCATGCTCCAGACGGAGATGCGGTCGTTGGTGGTGTCAGCAATGACGAGGGTTTGGCCGTCCGGGGAGACCGCGACGTCCTGCGGCGCGGTGAGGTTGGCGGGGCCGGTCCCCACGCCGGCGCCGATGATGGTCTGATTTTGCCAGTCGGTGCTGGAGGCGGTGGTGCGGCTCCAGATGGAGACGCGGCTGTTTTGGGGGTCGGCGATGTAGGCGGTGCGCGCGTCGCTGGAGAAGGTGACCTTGCGCGGCTGGTTGAAGCGGTTGGCGTCGGCGCTGGGTGGGCCGCCGCCGAAGGTGGTCTGGGCGGTAAAGGTTCCGGTGGCGGTGGCCCGGGTCCAGATGGCGATGCGGTTGTTGTTGGCATCCGCCACGGCGACCTGTAGGCCGTCCGGGGTGACGGCGACGCCGTAGGGGTAGATCATCTTGTCCATGGTGGAGCCGTGGCTGCCGAAGACCTGCTGGTTGCCCCACGGTCCCCCCACGCTGGCGCGCATCCAGACGGAGACGCGGTGGTTGAAGGAGTCGGCGACGATGGCGGTCATGCCGTCGGCGGTGATGGCGACGCCCTGCGGGCTATCGAGTTTGGTGAGCGAGCTGCCGGAGGTGGGGCCGGCGATGGCGGGCCCGGCGGTCCAACTGCCGCCGGGGTTCGGGCGGCTCCACACGGCCACGCGGTGATTCTGGGAATCGGCGATCCACACGGTGAGGCCGTCTGCGGCGACGGCGACGCCAGTGGGATACCGGAAGTTGCTGGCGCCGGAGGCGGGGCCGGAGCCGAAGGTGGTCTGGTTGGACCAGTTGACGCCGCTGGCGTCCGGGCGGGTCCAGACGCTGACGCGGTTATTGAAGTAGTCGGCGATCCAGACGGCCCGGGTGTCCGAGGTGATGGCGACGCCGTAGGGGCCGTCGATGGTGGTGGCGCCGGACCCGTTGGCGGCGAACGTGGTCTGGTTGACGAACGTTCCGATCTTGCAGGCGCCGCCGCAGCAGATGCTGCCCGGGGCGCAAGCGGGTTGGCAGCCGGAGGGCGCGCAGGCGCCGGGGGTGGCGCCCTGCTGCTTGAGGCGCTTCTTGCTCTTTTTAGTGAGCGTGACCTGCGTGGTTTGGCCATTGACGCAGTAGGTGGCCTTCTTCTTTTTCTTCTTCTTTTCGGCTGCGGCGGTGTGGCTCGCGTGCTGGCGGCGGTGACGCTGGCGCTTCGCGGCGGCGTCATCCGGCAGCAGCGCGCCACCGAGCAGCGGCAGGGCGGCGAGACCGGTCGCGAATGCAGTGGCGGCGGCGCGGCGGGTGCGCAGGGCCGCGACGGCGCGGGTGAGGTGATCGAACGACGAGTGGTCCATGGCGGAGGTCACCCCAACAGACAGCGACCGGGCGCAGGCATCAGCCCCGGTGGCCGGCGCGCCTTGATCTGAGCCGCAGTATGGAGAGCCGTGCCCGCACTGCCATTGGTAGAACTACGCATTTTTGG
>JASGGF010000137.1:0-11698 GCA_047605145.1 Thermomicrobiales bacterium
CCCCCCCCCCCTCCCCCCCAAACCACAACACCGCGGTGTCCCCCCCCCGGGCGGCGCAACGGGCCCCCCCCGGTCGGGTTCTGGCGCGTATCGTGCGTCACCTGTCTGCATCGCTGTCGTTGCACCAGACGGAGGCCGGCAATGGCGCCCCCTTCCCGATCACCGAATCGCCGTTCCCTGCTCGCTCTCGGGCTCGGCGGGGTAAGTGGCGCCGCCCTCATGGCTGGGGACCGGCGTCTCGCAGGCGATCTGCGGGTGGCCGCACAGGACGACGACGCGGGCGACGATGACAACGGGTCCGATGGGCGACGCAGACGACGCCGCGGACGTGACGAGGCGGAACCGGTGCGCGAACCAGTCCCGGCAGGCGCCACGGAAATTCGCATCGTCACTGACGATGCCGACGGGTTCCAGCCATCATCGATCACGGTGGACCTCGGCGCGACTCTCGCCTTCGTCAACACGCACCACGATGAGCACACCGCATCCGGGCCGGGGTTCGATAGCGGGGTCATCGGGCCGGGCTCCGTGGTCACTATCGTCGTGGATTCGGCGGGGGCGTTTCCCTACGCCTGCCGGTTCCACCCGGAAATGACCGGCGAGGTCCGGGTGCGCGATGCCTCAGGCGCCGTCCCGGTCGCCGGCTCCGCAAGCGTCGCCACCACGGCGGTGGTCATTGCCAGCCTTGCGTACACTCCCGCGCGAATTGCCGTTACGCCCGGCCAGACCGTGACGTGGTCGAATGAGGATTCAGTCCCCCACACCGTGACCGCCGACGATGGTCTCTTCGATTCGGGGATTCTGGACCCCGGAGGAGTCTTCGAATGGACCTTCACCGAGGCGCAATCGGTCGCGTACTCCTGCCTTGTCCACCCTTCCATGCACGGCTTTGTTGATGTTGGTGGCTCAGCGTCTCAGGCTCCCCTGGCCGCCACCCCGGGGCCTCGCCAAGCTCCGGACGGCGAGCACGCTGGCATCTGGTCCATCGTGCTTTCGGGCGCCGATTCGGACGCCGGCGTTCAGCTGCTGCTGCATCTGGAGAACGGCGGCGCAGCCCAAGCCTCTCTGGCGCCCCTTGAGCCTGGTGGCGAGACGTACGCCGGGTCCGCGCTAGGGCAGTGGACGCAGGCCGCGGACACCATCACGGTCGATCTGGTGGCGCTGCGCACCGGGCCGGATGGCGTGCTGTCCGGCACAATGCAGCTGATGCTGGAGTTGCAAACAGCGCTGGACGGTCAGGCCTCGGGAGTCTGGCGCCGGAATGACGGCTCGACTGGCACGGCCATCGGGGCGAGGGTGACGTTTTCGCCCCCCACGTGATGACGCCACTTCGCGGTAGCATGGAGTCCGGGCGCAGTGTCGCGTCCCAATGAACTCGTTGCGCAGCCCGATTCAGGCAGCGCCACACACAGGGTACAGGCGTCACGATGACTTTCAATGCAGGCGGCGCAGTCATTCTCGGCGGAGCGCGCACGCCGTTCGGCAAGCTGGGGGGCGCGCTGGCCAGCCTCAGCGCCGTCGAACTCGGCGTGATCGCCTCCACGGCCGCCATCGAGCGCGCCAGCATCAGCCCGGCGGATATCCAGGAGACGATTTTCGGGCAGGTGCTGCAAGGAGGCGCCGGCCAGAATCCGGCGAGGCAGGTTGCGCTTGGCGCCGGCGTCGGAGTGGATCGCCCGGCGGAAACCATCAACCGGGTATGCGGGTCGGGGATGCGATCCGTCACGCTGGCGGAGACGCTAATCCGCGCCGGGGACTACAGCGTCATCCTGGCCGGCGGCATGGAGAGTATGTCCAACGCGCCGTATATCGTGCGCAAAGCCCGCTTCGGCGCGCGCATGGGAGACGCCACGCTCGAAGACATGATGATCGGTGACGGGCTGCAATGCTCCGTTGCCGGATGCCACATGGGCATCCACGGCGGCAATGTGGCGGACGAAGAGCACGTGGGGCGCGAGGAGCAGGACGCCTGGGCCCTTCGTTCGCACCAGCGGGCGCTGGCGGCGCAGGATGCCGGGCTCCTCGCCCGCGAGATCGTGCCGGTGCAGATTCCTGGGCGCAAGGGCGTAACGACGGTAGAGCTGGACGAATCACCGCGCCGGGACACCAGTGAAAGCGCACTTGCCGCGCTCAAGCCCGCGTTCTCACCGGAAGGCACGGTCACCGCTGGCAACGCGCCCGGCGTGAATGACGGCGCTGCCGCGCTGATCGTCACCAGCGGCGACTGGGCCGCCGCGCAAGGTCTGTCGCCGCGTGCCCGGATCATGGCGCACGGCGAGGCCGCCTGGGATGTCCCGTATCTGGCGTACACCCCGGCCATGGCCGCCGAGAAGGCGCTGGCCAAGGTCGGGCTGACGGCGGCTGACGTCGATCTGTGGGAGATCAATGAAGCGTTTGCCAGCGTGCCGATCATTTCCGGCCGGCGGCTGGGCATCGACATGGACCGCGTGAATGTCAATGGCGGAGCGGTTGCGCTCGGTCACCCCATCGGCGCCAGCGGCGCACGGATCATCATTGCGCTCATCGAGGAGTTGCGGCGGCGCGGGGGCGGCCTCGGGGTCGCGGCGATCTGCTCCGGGGGCGGCGGTGGCGACGCCATCGTCCTCGACGTGCCGGGGGCCGCGTGAACGAGCCCACCATCCTACCCTATCGCGGCGTCTGGCCGCGCATCGCCGCCGGGGTCTACCTCGCGCCCGGCTGCGTCGTCATCGGCGATGTCGAGATCGGCGCGAGTTCCAGCGTCTGGTTCAACGCGGTGCTGCGCGGGGACGTGGCGCCGATCCGCATCGGCGAGCGCACGAACGTGCAGGACAACGCGGTGCTGCACCTGGACTCCGGCACACCCTGCATCGTCGGCAACGAGGTGACCATCGGCCACAGCGCCATCGTGCACGGTACGACGGTCGGTGATGGAACAACCATCGGCATGGGCGCCGTGGTGCTCTCTCGGTCCATCATCGGTGAAGAAGCGATCGTGGCGGCATCCGCGCTGGTGCCGGAAGACGCCGTAGTGCCGGCTGGCGCTCTGGTGATGGGCGTCCCGGCGCGCGAGCGCCGCCGCCTCGACGACGCCGAACGGGCAGCATCGCGCGAGAATGCCGCGCGGTACGTGCGCAACGCCCTGCAGTACATGCAGGATGCGAAGGATCTTGCCGCGGGCAAGGAGGGCGAGCAGTGACCGTTGATGTGACCATTGACCGTGGCATTGCCGTGCTCACGATGAACCGTTCCCAGGCGCTCAACGCCTTCAACAGCGCCCAACTCGACCTGCTCCTCGCCAGGATTCGCGAGGTAGCGGCGAACCCGGCGGTGCGGGTGGCGATCCTGACCGGCGCCGGTGAGCGCGCCTTTGCGGCCGGCGCCGATATCAAGGAAATGGCGGGTCTGTCAACCGCCGAGGGTCTGGCTTTCGGGCGGCGAGGTCACGCGGTCGCCAACGCGCTGGAGGCGATGCCGCAGCCGGTGATCGCGGCGGTGAATGGCTTTGCCTTCGGTGGCGGGTGCGAGTTGGCGCTGGCCTGCGACATCCGGCTGGCCTCGGACAACGCGCGCTTTGCCCAGCCGGAAGTCGGCCTCGGCATCCCACCGGGTTGGGGCGGCTCACAGCGGCTTCCGAGGGTGGTGGGGCCGGGGATGGCGGCAGAGCTGATCCTGACGGGCCGGCATGTCTTCGCGGAGGAAGCGCTGCGCATCCGGCTGGTGAACGCGGTGTACCCGCTGCCAGAACTGCTGCCCAAAGCGCAGGAAATGGCCGCGTCCATCGCCCGCAACAGCCCGCTCGCAGTGCGTTCCGCCAAGCGCCTGCTCAAGCTGGCCTGGCAGGGCTCGCCCGGCGCCGGTCTACAAAGTGAGGTGCAGGAGTTCGGGGCCATCTTCGAAACAGCCGATCAGCGCGAAGGCATGACGGCGTTCATTGAGAAGCGAAGCGCGGTGTTCGCGGACCCGGAGTAACCGGTCAGGCCGGCCGCGGCGCGGCCTCGACCGTCTCCTCACGGAAACAGAATGGACACCACCCGCCCCTGCAATTCGTAGTCCGCCGGGTCAAATCGCGTGGCGAACACCCCGCGCTGCCGGCCATCGAGCGGCAGCGACGAGATGGCGATCTCGGTGCTGTCCACCATCTCGCCGTCCGCCACGATGTCGATGGCAAGGTCAGCCGAGTCAACTGCGCTGGCTCCGCTGTTGGTCACCGTGTAGGGAACAAAGTACGTGCCGTTCTGCAGCACGGCGTTTCCAACGTCGAACGCGATCCAGACATTGGCCGGGTCTGCGTCCCGCCGTTCGACTTCTTCGCTGATCGCATAGACGACGAGCGCGCCCACGATCAGCACACTTAAGCCCGAAATGATCCAGTCCGCCGTCGATCTGGAGCGCATCCAGTTCATACCGCCAGTCTCCCGGCGGCCGCCGCCATCGCCGCCGGGAAGGCGAGCAGAATGGTCTTCGTGTAGATCTCGAGACCCGCAGTGTGCGCCCCAATGCGGCCAAACAGCCACAATACGGTGAACGATACGGCCACGGCGATCAGGTACGCCGCGACCGTCTCGCTGAGCGGCGAGGTCCACATCGCGGTGCGCGCGTGGCGATCCCGCTCTCCCATGAAGCCGGCGGCAAACACGACCGTGTATGAGACAAGGAGCGAAAGCAGGATGACCCACGGCAGGTGGCTGAGCGGCGTGGACGTCGCGATGCCATCGAGGTCATCTACCGGCACAATCGTGAGGCACAGAAACAGCGCCCCCGCGACAGCCGCCGCCCCTTCCATGACCTTTCGCTGGACCGGCGTCGCCGCGCCGTGCAGCGTCCTCGACGCGGCGTCGCCGGGATCGGGCGCATACCGCGAAGCATCGCGCGGCAGCAGATGGTTCGCCACGGCGACTCCCAGCGCCACCGGCGCCACCGCGACCGCGATGCGACCGAGCGCCACCGTGCCGGGTTGGTCGTCGCCGATCTGCCCCAGCACGGTGAAGATCGCGACCAGCGAGAGGATGGCGATTGCCATCGCCTCCAGTGCATCCACGGCGTGGTCGAACCCCACACGGTCCGTCAGGTGAAATCCTATCCAGCTCACCGCCGCCAGCGTCAGGACGTAGGCGAACGCCAGCAGCCACAGGGCGTCCAGCGGCCCCATCTGCTCTCCCAGCCACCACGAATCGACCGTGAACACCGTCGGGATGCCGATCAGAAAGCCGCTCGCCATGCCGCGCACGACCTCGTCAAGATGCTCGGCCCAGCTCTGTGATCGCTTACGGGCGCGAGGTCGCGCAATCCCCATCGGGTCCATCCCCCTGCATCACACCGCCCGCATCATACCGGTCCCGGCGCGAGCCGGGCTCCGCGGTCACTCCGGTATGATTGGCAGGTTTGCGACGTATGGCAATGGAGTCGAAGGGCAAGCAACGATGCGATTCGAAGGTCAGACAGCCATCATCACCGGCGCGGCGCGCGGGATCGGCGCCGCGATTGCGCAGCGGCTGGCGGATGAGGGCGCCTCGGTGATGATCGCCGATATCGACGAGGCGGCCGCGGCCGAAGCGGCGGCCGCCATTGGTGGGGCGGCAGTCGGCCAGCAGCTGGATGTCACCGAACCGGTCTCATGGGACGCGGCGGTGCGGGCAGCGATGGACCGCTGGGGCCGGGTGGATGCGCTCGTCAACAACGCTGGCATCGCGGGACGCTCCGCGCCGATCTGGGAGCTCGCCATCGATGAGTGGCAGCAAGTCGTCGATATCGACCTCACTGGGGTATTCCTCGGTTGCCGCGCGGTGCTTCCGGCGATGATCAACGCGGGCTACGGGCGCATCGTCAACATCGCATCGATCGCGGGCAAGGAAGGGAATCCCAACGCGGTGCCCTACTCCGCCTCCAAGGCGGGCGTCATCGGCCTGACCAAGGCGGTGGCCAAGGAGGTCGCCACAAAGGGCATTCTGGTGAACTCGGTGGCGCCGGCGGTCATCGAAACGCCGATCCTGCAACAGGTCTCGGAAGAGCATATCGCCTACATGACCAGCCGCATCCCGATGGGCCGCGTCGGCAAGCCGCAGGAAGTCGCGGCGCTGGTCGCCTTCCTCTGCTCGAATGATCTGTCGTTCTCAACTGGCGCCGTGTACGACATCTCCGGCGGCCGCGCGACGTACTAATCCACAGAGCAACGAGGGCAAACGGGCCGGCGCGGATATCGCGCCGGTCCGGACCACGTTCGCGGTCTGCAGTTTGGCGCCTACTGGGGTAAGTATTGGGGATGGACACGCCGCCACGGCGACGAACCCTCACCCCAAACCCCTCTCCCATTGCGAAGGGCGAGGGGCTTTCCGTGGCGGGCTGGGCGGTCCTCCAGGGCATTCTGGCGGCGTGATGCCGAATTGCCACGCCGCCGCAAGTCGGCTCCCCTCGCCCCCCACTTTCGCAAAGGGAGAGGGTCTGGGGGTGAGGGAATCTCGGTGCTGCCAGGACCCATAATCCGTCTACCTACCCCGGTCAGGCACCCTAGCGGGGAGCGGTCTCCCGCAGCAGAAGCGAGATCGCGGCCAGCGACTGTTCCGCGCCCGGTCCGATGAAGACATCGTGCCGGGAACCGTGGACGAGTTGCACGCGCGCGCCGTTCGGCAGCGCGGACATACGCGCGGCAATTTCCGGCGTGATCTCCCCGCGATGGCCCCGCAGCATCACCACCGGGCATTGCACGCGCTCCAGCATCGCCCAGTCATCGCGGGGCTGGCACGCCGCCTCGATGCGCGCCACCAGATCGAGATTGTGCCGCCAGTGCAAACGGCCATCGTCGCCTGCTTCAAGATCCACGGGCACATCGCTGCGCGCCCGCGCCATCGGGAGTCGCAACCCGTACTCGTAGAACCGCTCAGCGTCCTCCTGATTCGCGAACTCGCGCGGGAGCGCCGCCATGCGTTCCTGCACCCGGGTCGCCCGCGCGTCGTTGATCTCCGGCGAGGTGTCTCCCATGACCACGCCGGCGACGAGATCGGGCCGCGCCGCAGCGAGGTGATAGGCCACCACGCCGCCATGCTTGCGGCCGATCAGCACCACAGGCCCGACATCCAGCGCATCCAGCAACGCCGCCACGTCTGCAGCCATGGTTGCAGGGTCGTAGCCATCGTCAGGCTGTTCAGTGCCACCCCGCCCGCGGAGATCAGGGACGATGACCTCGCCTGAGCGCGACAGCGTTTCCGCCAGATGCCGCATCCCCTCGCCGGCCTGCAGCACGCCGTGCAGCAACACCACCGGCAGCCGCCGCGCGCCCGGCGGCGCCGGCCAGCGCGTGTAGGCCTGCATGATTCCGTTCGCAACAATCTGCCCGGTTTGCGGCGTGCTCATGAAGCCATTCCCCTGTAGCGATGTAACGCCTCGACGACCAGCGCGTGGGTGCGAGGCGTCGCAGGCATGTCCCAGATAATGATGTGTTCGACGCCTTCAGCAGTAAAGCGGCGCCATTCCTCCGCGAGATCGGCAGGATCGGCGAAGGTGAAGCGCTCAGTCCCTCCCGGAAACTCGACGCCGTCCGCGACTTCGCGGAATGTCACGACCTGCCCAACCGTCAGCGTCAGGGTCTGCGGATCGCGGCCAACCTCCGCACAGGCCGCCTGCATCGGCGCCAGCTTTTCGGGCAACTCACTCGCCCGGCCCAGCCAGCACGCGTTCCAGGCGTCGGCCTCGCGCGCCGCCAACCGCAACAGGCGAGGCCCTTGCGTCCCTAGCAACACCGGCGGCCCGCCCGCGCGCGGTCCCGACGGTAAGTTGACGCAGCCGGAAGCACGCTCGTAGGCGCCAGTGAAATCTACCTTCCCCTCCCGCAGGAGCGGCAGGATGATCGCCATCGCTTCCTCGAACCGGCTGGCAAGGTGATCGAACGGGTAGCCGAACGCGTCGAACTCCGGTTGATGCCAGCCTGCGCCCAGTCCCAGAATGATGCGACCATCGCTGACTTCGTCCAACGCCGTGGCCATTTTGGCGAGCAGCGCCGGATTGCGGAACGCCGTACACAGCACCAGCGCGCCGAGTTCCACCCGGGAGGTCGCTTCCGCTAGCGCCGCCAGAATCGTCATCCCTTCCCACACGCCAATGGGTGGTTTGGCGGCATCCCATTGAAACAGCAGGTGATCCATGATCCAGATGGAATCGAAGCCCTCTGCTTCGGCGCCGAGGGCCGCGTCACGGATCTCGGCGTACCGGGGATAGTGACCGTCGTCCTCGCCAGCCTGCGGCAGGGTGATACCGATTTTCATGGAACCTCCTTCGGCCGCGAGCGCGACAGGGGCCTCAGCGCCGCTACCGCGCCATGACGTCCAGCGACGTGACTCAGGGTACAATCCTCGGGCCGCCGTGTCCGGCTACAGCGGGCGACGCGCGTCTCGGAATTCAGGCAGAGGCACACTGGGGTACGCATGGCCGGGCTCTTCGGAAAAGGACGCGATTCGCAGGAGACCTTGCTCCAGAGCGTCACTGGACGCAGTCCGGTCACGGGCGGCTGGCGCTTCTCACTGAAGGGATCGCCACGGCTGTACGACGATGTGCGCCGCATCATTGAGAGCGACGCAGGCGCGCAGGTCTATTTCGGTGAGGCGCTCACCTACGAGCGCGGCGCCGCAGTCGCCCTCTGGCGGGTGCAGGCCAACAGCTTCTCGTGGCTGCCGGCGTTGTACGAGTGGTGGTCCGACGCCGAGCGCATCGAGCCGATCCGCTTTACGTTCTACCTGTACATCCCGCCGGAGTTGAAGTACCCGGCCATGGATATCCGCGCGCACACGCCAGCCGAAGTCGAGGCGTACATCAAGCAGCACGCGCCAAAAGCGTAGGCACGCTCGCACCAGGAAGGCCGCAGCGAACGATTGCTGCGGCCTTCCTGGTGTTCGCGGATGATGGCGAAGGGATCAGTCTGCGGGCAGCGCCGGCTCCGGCTCCGGCTCCGCCACCGCTGGCCGCTTCCATTCCCCCGCGCCCGGAGCTGGAGGCTGGTCCGGATGCGCTTTCCAGCAGTCCGGCACGGTGTCGGTCGCGCGACAACGCGCGGCATCAGCTTCACCGTGCAAGGCCCAACCCAGTGAGCACCGGTAGACCGGCTGGACCCCACCTCGCAAGGGCCCACAGTGTGCCCGGACGAGCATCGGACACCCGAAGTGCCCCGGCTCCGCGTCCGCCTCTTCCGGTTGGAAGAGCGAGCGTCGCTCGCGGCTCATAAAATGACGGTCCTTTCCGCAGATCGTTGTTGAGAACCGCTGCGTCCAGGTCATCGGCAGCCGACGTCCTGATAGCAGCTACTGGCTGCCTGGCCTTGCGCCGGCGGTAGAACCCACAGTGAGTTCACCCTTGAGTATACGCGCTGATCGCCCCCTCACCTCGGCTGCTGCCTCCGGCGCGCGGCGCGCTGCTGCTGGCGAGCCAGCAGCGCGATCACCATGCCCACCAGCGAAAGCAGGCCGAGGGCGGTGAATGACGTCCCGGCGCCGGCGGCGTCCGCCAGCGCCCCCGCTGCCGCCGGGCCAATCACCATCCCGACATCACTCGACAGCCGCACCGCGCCCACGGCCCGGCCCCCGCCGCCACCCAGCCGGAGCACGAGGTCGCCGGCGGCGCTGTTGCCTGCAAGCTGGCCAATTGCGTACAGCCCGAGTGGCGCCGCAAACATCACCGGCGTAGTCGCCAGCGGAGCCAGCAGCATCCCGGCGCCTGCCAGCCCCAGCCCGACCGCCAGCGCGGCCGGCGCGCCAAACCGGCGGATTGCCTGGCCGAACGGGACCGCCGCACCCAGATGAACAAGGTTGACAAACAGCAGCACCAACGCCACTTCGGTTGCGCCAAGGCCGAATCGTGATGCGGCGTAGAGCGGAATGGTCACGACCCACGTCGCGTAGTTGACGAAGACGAGGAAGTTCGCGGCGACTGCCGCCCACATTGCGGAAGTCGCCCGGCGCGGAATCTCATCCTCGGTTTCTGCCGCCGGGACACGGGCCTGACCACGCTGGGTGCGCGAGCCCAGCGCCAACACCAGCAGCACCCCGGCGGCGGCGGCGGAAATCCAGAAGACCGCGCGCCAGCCAACGTTGCTGGTCAGGAACCCGCCGAGGAGCAGCCCCACGCTGCCTCCCACGCCGGACGCGACGTTGAACGCCGTCATGGCGGCGCCGCCGGCGGGCAGCGCCCGCAGCACCGAGAGCAGCCCGGCCGTCGCCAGCAACGCAACGCCGGCGCCCTGCACCCCGCGCGCCGGCAGCAGCGTGACTTCCGACTGCGCCAGCGCCGCCAGCACCGATCCCGCAAGCAAGATGGCAGCGCCGATCCCGGCGGTGAGCCGGGGCCCCCGCCGGTCAACCAGCCACGCCGCCGGAAGGTTCGTCAGCAACCGGCCGCCAAAGAAGACGGAAAACACGAGGCCCGCCCCGGTTGCAGACAGGTTCAGCGCCTCGGTGATGGTTGGCAACGTCGGCGTGACGATGTCGACGCACCAGTAGGAGAAAAACAGGACGAGCAGGGAAACCGTCAGGGGCAGCGCACTGGCGGGCCGGGTTGCTCTGTTCGCGCGCAAAGTGCCTCCGCCACCGGTTGCAAGGCGTCAAGCCGGGAAACGATGCGCATCATACACGCGCCATTGGCTGGGCTGGCGGGCGCTATCCTTGGCCCATGATGGAGCCCACGCCGCACCTCGAACCCGCCACCCGGTTCCCGGTCGAAACGGTCGTGCGAGACAGCTTGTACGACCGCATCCCCCTTACCGGGCCAGAACTGGCCATCTTGAGCACCCCTACCTTTGCGCGGCTGGAACGAATCCAGCAACTCGGGTTCGTCTCGCGCATCTGGCCGAGCGCCCGCCACACTCGTTTCGAGCACTCGCTGGGCGTGTTGCACCTCACCCGACTGGCGGTGGCCCATCTGCGAGCGACGCCGACCGGAGCCAGCATCACTGATGACGATGCCCGCGTGTGCGTGGCGGCGGCGCTGCTGCACGATATCGGGCACTATCCCTTTTCGCACGCCATCGAGGAACTGGGGCCGCCAATCCTGCCACACGAGGAGATCGGGCGACCGATCATCCTCGGCGACGAGATCGCGCCCATTCTGCGCGAGGCGTGGGGCATTGACCCGGCCCGGGTCGCCGCGTTCGTGGCCCCGCAGGAGGCGCCCAGACCCGCCACAGACCGATTGCTCACGGGTTTGCTTTCGGGCGCGCTGGATATGGACAAGCTCGACTACCTGCCGCGTGATGCCCGCGCCTGCAATGTGCCGTACGGCGGCGTCGATACCACCCGGCTGATTTCGGCACTGGCTGTAGCGCCAGTCGGCGCCGTGCCGGCTCTGCTGGAACCACGCATCGCGGTGGGCGAAAAAGGGATCAGCGCGTTGCACTCCCTGATCAACGCCCGGCAAGAGATGTTCGACAACGTCTACTGGCATCACACCAACCGCGCCTGCATCTCCATGCTGCTCCGCGCCATTCAGGATGGCATTCTCGCCGGCGCAATTGACCGTGACGCCCTGCCGCTACAGGACGACCGGTCATTGCTCGATGTGCTGGCGTCAGACACGATGCCACCATCGACCCGGCGTCTTGCCACGGCGCTCCGCGAACGGCGGGTGTACAAGCGGGCCATCGAGATCGGGTCGCGGGCCTTCGAGCTCTACGCGCGGCTGGGAAACCTGTACTTCGATCCGCGTGCCCGGCGCGAGGTGGAACGCGAGATGGCGCGATCTC
>JASGGF010000138.1:0-11665 GCA_047605145.1 Thermomicrobiales bacterium
GCACCCCCAACTCGCGGGGCAACGACGCTCTTCGTGCGCCAGACCGACGGTGGACATCGGAAAGCTGGGTCGTTGACCTGAACGTGGGCGGAGCGCGGTCCCTCCTGCGGTCGGGACGACATCGGGGTTTGCAGGACCGGGGTGGCACGCGGAGAACTGCCGCGGTGTGGGCGAGACGGCGATACCGCAGTGGCCTCACTCATGTCGCCGGTCTGCACGCGCAGGAGGGACTGCGCACCCCCAGCTTCGTTACCCCGACGCCGACCCAGCCCAGCGCTACCCCGTCATCACCCCCCGCCGACGGCGTGCACCACTTCCAGTTGGTCGCCGGCCTCCAATGTCGTGCTGGCGTAGCTCTCGCGCGCCAGAATGACGCCGTTGCGCTCCACGATGGCCATGCTGTCCGCCAGCTTGCGGCTGGCCAGCAGGTCGCGCACCGTCGAACCGGCGGGAACCTCGCGCGGCTTGCCATTCACCGTTATGGCCGTCATGGCAGGGGATTCAGTCGTCATAACGTCTCCTGTGTGGACAATGAGCGCGGCCTCAATGGCGCGCCGCATCTCGCGGGCCGCGGCGCGCGGATCGGCGGCCTCGCCGATGGCCCCGATCACCGCCACCCCGTGCGCGCCCGCCGCCATCACTGCGGCCACGCGGTCCGGGGTGATGCCGCCAATCGCCAGCACCGGGCAGGGCGCCGCCGCCACGATCTGCGCGAACCGCTCCAGCCCCAGCGGCGGCCGCCCCGGTTTGCTGGCGCTGGGGAACACATGCCCTGCCACCAGAAAATCGACGCCCAGCGAGCGCGCCGCTTCCTCCGGCGAATGCACCGAGCGGCTTACGGGATAGCCGTACGCGTTCTCCCCTCTCCCGCGCATCGGGAGAGGGGCTGGGGGTGAGGGCTCGTCGCCGCCAAGCGGCTCCTTCTCCCGCAAATGCCGCCCCACACTCTCCACCCCAGTTGGCGGCTCACCCGCCACCAGCAACAACACCCCCGGCCTAGCCACCGCCCGCACCTCCGCCACCACTGGCGCAATTTCCTCACCGGCCACGTGGCGCAGGTAGATGGCGTCCACCCCGCCTTCCACCGCCGCTGCCGCCAATTCGGGGAGTGGGAGCGTGGCCCGCGCCGGGTCGGTGACCAGCAGCAGCCGGGGAACGCGCGTCACGCCGAGGCCGCGCCGACCACCCCGCTGGTGGGACTGCTGGCCGAGGCGTAGGGCAGGCGCGGGATGCGCCCGGAGAGGAACGACTGCCGCCCGGCCTGCACCCCGCCCGCAATCGCCTCCGCCATCAGCGCGGGATTGCCCGCCAGCGCCACCGCCGTGTTCACGAGACAGGCGTCGGCGCCCTGCTCCATCGCCAGCGCCGCGTCCGATGGCGCGCCGATCCCGGCGTCCACCACCACCGGCACACTGGCCTGCGCGATGATGATGCGGATCGCCTCCAGATTGATGATCCCCTGCCCGGAGCCAATCGGCGAGCCGAGCGGCATCACCGTGGCGCAGCCCAGCGCCTCCAGATGGCGCGCCAGCGGCGGGTCCGCCCCGATGTAGGGCAGCACCGCGAAGCCCTCCTTCACCAGCGTCCGCGCCGCCTCCAGCGTGCCGATGGGATCGGGTAGCAGGTAGACCGGGTCCGGGATCACCTCCAGCTTCACCCACTCCCCGAGGCCCATGGCGCGCGCCATGCGGGCAATGCGCACCGCCTCCTCGGCGGTCTGGCAGCCAGCGGTGTTCGGCAGGATGGCGTAGCGGGAGGTATCGATATCCTCCAGCACGGAGCGGCTGGCCGGGTCGTCGAAATCGATACGGCGCAGCGCCACCGTCACGATCTCCGCGCCGGAGGCATCCAGCGCGGCGCGCATATCGTCGTTCGTCCGGTACTTGCCGGTGCCCAGCATCAGGCGGCTGCGGAACTCGCGGCCGGCGATCGTCAGCCGGGTATCGGTGGGGGATGTCGTGACCGTCATGGCGGCTCTCCGGATCTCGATGGCCGGGCAGCGACGGCGCCGCCCGGCAAAAACAGACCGCGCACCCTCCGGAGAGTGGGTGCGCGGCTGAGGTGAGCGTGCGAAATTCCTACGCGGGCATTACCCCGGTCAGGTTCGACGGTCGGCGGCGGCAGGCCACCCTCTCAGCCCGGCGCCCCCGAGCTCCCGTTGCAGTGCGGTTCAATTGTCCCTTGCAGACTACGCAGGCGCCGTGCCTGCGTCAAGCGCCCCCGCGACATCGGCGCGGGATGCCGAAGTTGTGTCATCCCGAGCGTAGTCGGGGGACCTGCCCTGAGCGAAGTCGTAGGGTCTCGTCGTTGCCGGTGCTCTGATGACGGACGAGGTCTCTCGACAAGCTCGAGACGACACGAGGTTTGCCCACCGACAGTGGCGCGGCGCTACCCGGCGGGATTCAGCTCGAACGCCGTCCCCGCGCCTTCCGCCAGCGCCGCCTGATAGACCAGCGACGCCGTCACCACGTCCTCCATGGCGTGCCCCATCGACTTGTAGACGGTGATCTGGTCCGGCGAGACGCGGCCGGGAAGCAGCCCCAACACCACCTCGCCCAGTTCCGTGCCGATCTCCGGGTCCAGCCCCTGCAGCTCGTCGCAGCCGACCGGCGGCGGGGCAAAGGCCACGCGCGATTCCACGAAGAGCGCGCCCGGCGTGATCAGCGCGGTGTCCAGTTCACCGCCCGGCGGGTGGTACCCCACGGAGGTCACATGCGCGCCGGGAGAGACCCAGCGCGCCAGCACCGGCGGCTCCTGCGCGGTGGTGCACAGGCAGATGATGTCCGCGCCGCGCACTGCCTCCTCCGCCGTTTCGAAGACCCGGGCGCGCTCATCGAGGGCGGCCACCCGCGCTGCGCTGGCCGGATTGCGCGACCAGATCCGGATCTCGCTGATGTCACGCACCAGCGGCATCAGCTCCGCGTGCGCCTCGCCCTGGACCCCGCCGCCGATGATCGCCAGCCGGTGGGCATCGGGCCGCGCCAGCAGCCGCGTTGACAGCACCGCGCCCCCCGCTGTGCGAAACGCGGTGATGTGCGCGCCGTCCATCACCGCCAGCGGCGTGCCGGTGACCTCGTCGAACAGGCAGATCAGCGCCTGATGCCCCGGCAGCCCCTGCGCCGGGTTGCCGTGAAACGCGGCCACCAGCTTGACACCGATAGGGGAGCCGGGCAGCCAGCCGGGCATCGCCAGCAGCGCGCCGGTGGGCGTCTGCACGCCATCGCGCCCGGGCGCCGTCACCTTGCCGCGGGAGAGATCAGCGAAGCCCTGCGCCAGCACGTCCAGCATCGTGGCGGGGTCCAGTAGGCGGCGCACTTCGGGCTGGTTCAGCAGGATCAGCGGCATGCAACGCTCCAGACGATTGGCGCGCAACGAACACGCCCACGTACCATTCGGCGCGCTGCGGCCCAAGCCAGCAGCGATCCGGCAGGCAGTATCTCACCCGAAAGGAGCGTTTGATGCAACCATCGGCCCTTGGTCTTGCGCTCCGCCCGGGCGCTTCCGCGGAAGCGAATGGGATGCCTCGCTCGCACTAATCCCCGAACGCATCCCCGTTCCTGACGCGGCGCCCGGGCGCGCTGCCTCTTGCCGATTAGGCAGGCGGCGTTGTTGCCCGTGCCCCGGCGTGTCCGCTAGCTGGCAATCTCCCTCGCCTGTCGCGCTGGCGTTAGCCGTGCGGGGTGGTCCCGTGCTGCCAGTTGCTTTGCCCTCGTCAGGAAAGGACGCTCTGTGACAACCGCCCTTGTGTTCCCCCAGTTCTGGATGGCCCTGATAGCTTTCCCAACCGGAGGACACACCCGTGCCACGTCTCACTCCAGCCGAGCTGGCGAATTTCGAAACCCATGGTGATTCATCGCTGCTGACGATCGAGGCGGGGCCTCGTTCGCGCCCGGCCGCCGGCAGCAGGGCGGCCGCGCCGTTCCGCCCGCGCGTGCGGCGCAACGAGAACGCTCCGTTCCGTTGCGGCTCCTGCCGCGTGTTCGTGGGGCAGACCGTTTCGGGCGGGCGGCATCGCAACCACTGCCCGTTCTGCCTCGCCTCTCGGCACGTCGATTTGCGGCGCCCCGGCGATCGCGAGAGTCCGTGCCGCGCCATGATGCCCGCCGTGGGCGTGGCGTTCCGCGCGGATGGCGAGCAGATGCTGGTGCACCGCTGCAACGGCTGCGGCGCCGAGCGGCAGAACCGCATCGCCGCCGACGATGACCCGGCCGCCGTCATGCGGCTGGCGCCAGTCTCGCTGCCCTACGGGAAGACCGTAAGGACGGCGGGCATGGAGGAGGAGGCGACGATACCAGCGTAAACGGTTGGCGCCAATGAGCTTTTGCGAGGCCCGATTGCCACGAAGAGCCCTCACCCCAACCCCTCTCCCGATGCGCGGGAGAGGGGCTCTTGCCCCGGACAGTCGCGCCAGATTCAGCGTCTTTCCGCCAGAAACGCGTTACGCCGCCGCGAATCGGCTCCCCTCTCCCGCGCATCGGGAGAGGGGTTGGGGGTGAGGGCCGTCACCGCGAACTCAGTCTGTGCCCCAAGACATTCCCCGGTCAGCCGCGCATCGGGAGAGGGGTTGGGTTGAGGGCCGTCGCCGTTCCGCGCCTTCACCCCACCGCCTGCCGGATCAGCGCCGCGATGCGCGACTCGTTCTCCTCCGTCAGCGCCGTCAGCGCGAAGGTGACCGGCCACATTGTGCCGTCATCCAGCGCCGCTACGTCGTTGAACCCAAGCGTGGAGTACCGCGCTTCGAACTTGGAGGCCGGCTGGAAAAAGCACAGCACCTTGTCATCCTTCGCGTAGGCCGGCATCCCGTACCACGTGCGCGGCATCAGGTCCGGCGCGTTCTCGGCGACGAGTTCGTGGATGCGCTGCGCCAGTGTCCGGTCTGGCTCCGGCATCTCGGCGATCTTCGCGAGGATGTCGCGCTCGCCGTCCTCCCGCTTTGCGCCCTTCTTCGCCGCCGCCTTCGCCTCGGCCGCGCGCTCCTTCATCGCCGCGCGCTCGGCCGCCGTGAACGTGTCGTTTTCAGCGCTCTGGGTCTTGCGTGCCATTCCGCATCTGCTCCTCTAATGGTGATCGTCTTCGTCACGGCGGCGGTGAGCCAAAGCCCGGCCCCGCTATTACCTTGACGAGCGAGCGGCGCGCGTTGTGACCACCTCCGGCTCCGCGCCGCGCGTATCACCCAACAATGCCATACTCCGTACGTACAACCACCTAGAGGAGAACGGCGTGCGGTACGCAGATAAGGGAACGTATGCTGGCGGCGCTGCCACGCAGGTCGCAGAGCGCATCTGGGCCATCGATCTCGGCTTTCAGGGCTGGGACAAGGTGGTGCACGCGTACCTGCTTGCCTCGCCGGAGGAGTTGGTCCTGATCGAAACCGGGCCGACTGCCACGCTGCCGGCCCTGCGCGCGGGCATCGCGGCAGCCGGATTCGATCCTGCGAAGCTGACGAAGATCTTCGTCTCCCACATTCACCTCGATCACTCCGGCGCGGCTGGCGTCATCATGCGTGAGCAGCCGGAGGTGGAAGTGTTTGTCCACCCCATCGGCGCGCCGCACCTGATCGACCCATCCAAGCTGGTCAATTCCGCCGGGCGCCTCTACACCGACCGCATGGACGACCTGTGGGGCGAGGTCGCCCCGGCGCCGGCCGAGCGGGTGCACCCACTGGCGGACGGTGAGACGGTGGACGCCGCCGGCCACGTGATGAGCGTGCTCTTCACCCCCGGTCACGCCTCGCACCATTGCGCCTACTGGATCCCGGACGACAGCGTCATCTTCACCGGTGATGTCGGCGGCGTGCGGATGCCCGGCTCCGGCTACGCGCTCCCCCCGGCCCCGCCGCCGGAACTGGCCCCCGGCGAGTGGCGCGTCTCCACCGAGCGCCTGCGCCAGACTGGCGCCCAGCGCCTGCTGCTCACCCATGGCGGCGCGGTTGATGACGCCGCCGCGCACCTCGATCACCTGATGCCGAACCTCGATGAGGTCGAGGAGATGGTGCTGGAGGCAATGCTGGGCGGCGCGGACGATGACGCCGTGACTGACCTGTTGCAGGAACACACCGAGCAGCAGATCGGGGCCGAGGTCATTGCCGCCGATCCGGGGATCGTCCAGCGGTACGGCTGGGCCTCGCCCAGCTTCCTCTCCGCGCTCGGGTTCCGCCGCTACCTGACGAAGCGCGGCGATCTGCCCGCGCCCCCGAAGCCCTGAGGGAGCCTGCCCCATG
Organism: Thermomicrobiales bacterium; assembly: GCA_047605145.1. Lineage (GTDB taxonomy): Bacteria > Chloroflexota > Chloroflexia > Thermomicrobiales > UBA6265 > JACCXM01. The sequence goes on from JASGGF010000138.1 coordinate 6,221, forward strand.
GTCGCCGGGTCGCCACCGCACGCGGGTCTTGCCGTCAGCGGCGCCGCGACCGCGGCGGGGCCACCCCGGGCGGTCGTGTGGGAGGCTGCATGGCTGCGGCACCGCACGCTCTTCGTCTGCGCCACGCTCTACGCGCTGGCCGTCGTGCTGCTGGTGCTGCCGGTTCCCTTTGGCCAGCACCCGGCGTGGGCCTACAACTGGGAGGGGTACACCGCGTGGCGGTGGCTGACCTTCTGGGCTGGTCCGGAGCGCACGCTTGGCATCGTCGCGCCGACTGACGGCCTGATGACCGACAGCGGGCAAGGCCTGTTGCTCGGCCTGCCGTTGACGCTCAGCATCGCGCTGGGTGGCTTCACGCTGGAGGCATTGCGCCTGCCCGCCATGCTGCTCTCTGCCTGCGCCGTGCCGCTCCTCTGGCTGTGTGGCCGGCGCATGATTGGCTCCGGTCCGGCGCTGCTGGCGGCGATGTTGCTGGCGATCTCGCCGGTCTTCCTCTTCTACGGGCGCACCGCCACCCTCGTCGGCGTCTCGCTGCTGCCGCTATTGCTGACCGTGCTGGCGCTGCTGGCCATGCTGGAGGCGCCGACGACCGCGGCGGGGTGGCGCTGGCGGCGCGAGGGCCTGCTGGTGGCAGTGATGCTGCTGGGGCTGATCTCGTACGCGCCGGTGCGGTTGCTCTGGCCGGTCACGGTCGTGCTCCTCGGGGTGGCGGCGGTGGTGGTTCCTGCGCGGCGGCGCGTGCTGCTGCTCACCAGCCTCGCGTGCCTCGGCATCGTCCCCCTCACTGTGATGGCGCTGGACGCGCTGGCGATGCCAGATCCTGATCCCCCCGTGGCGGCGCTCAGCTATTTCCACGCTCGCGGTGAGCAGTTGACCGCCATGAGCGACGATCCCACGCTCGTCGGCCGCTATGTGCGCGATGCCACCGCCCCCGCCGATCCATGGGCTGCCGCCCGGCTGCTGGTGACGCAGAACGCGGGCGATCTGCTGCGCCTGCTTCGCGACGACGGCACCCGGCCGGTGCTCACGGACTACTGGAACGAAACCGGCAAGTTCTGGCCCGGCGTTCTGCTGCCATTCGCGCTGCTGGGCGCGTTGGCGTGCCTCGCGCCCGTTCGCCGTAGCGGCCGCCGCGCCCTCACCCGCGCGCTGCCGCTCCTGCTATTCCTCGCCCTGACGTTGCCGCTGTTGCTCACCTCGCGCGTCCACATCGGCCGCCTCCTCCCAGCGCTGCCCTTCGCGCTCCTGCTGGTCAGCCTCGGGGTGGTGGTCGCGGCAGTGCAGGGTGGGGCGCTCCTGCGGCGGCTCCGCGTGCCCGTCTCGCCCGCGCTGCTGGGGAGCGTGCTGGCGCTGGCGCTGCTGGCCGCCGCCGCAGTCCAGACCCGGCAGGCGCTCGCCGTCCCCCTGTCCCCGACCCGCGAGGAGCAGATCACGCGCGCCCTCGCCGCGTGGGCTGGCTCGGCGGAGCTACACGGCGGCGCGGTGCTGGTGGACGACCCTGCCATCGGCGACGAAATCGAACGCGTCCACGCCGCCACCTACGAGCTGGGGCTGGACAGCGTCTACCAGTTCAGCGACCTGCGCCACCCTGCGGCCAGCCCTGACGCCCGGCCGCAGTTGCTCTGGCGCGGCGCCCTGCCCGCGTTGCAGGCGGGCCAGATCGCCGAACCCTGCGCGCGCCTCTGGTTCGTCATGCCCGAAGCGATTGACGCCTTCGTGGATGCGTGGCGCGACGCTGGTTGCACCGGCGCTCCCGACGCCGTGGCGCTGCCGTAACTCGCCTCTCGTGTCTCGAGCTTGTCGAGAACGCTTGCTGTGAATTGGCTTTTGCGAGGGTTTCCGCACCGGAGAAGCCCTCACCCCAACCCCTCTCCCGAAGTACTTGCGCTGGAGAGGGGCTTCCGACCCGCACAGTCGCGCCAGATTTGGCGTGGTTATGCCGAAAATCCGCTTCGCAACCGCCAATCGGCTCCCCTCTCCCGCGCATCGGGAGAGGGGCTGGGGGTGAGGGCTTTCCCGGCAGAATAGGTCGTCTGGGTGCAATTGGCGCCAAGCGTTCTCGACGTCGCTCGAGACACGATTGGTTTGCCCCGAGCCATTTCGGGCATAAAAAGCCCCTCTCCCGCGCAAGTGCTTCGGGAGAGGGGTTGGGGTGAGGGCTTCTCGTTCGGGGCGCCCCGGTGTCCCCCTACCGCGCCACCAGATCCGGCTGCCCGGCAATCACCTTCTCGGCCAGCTCCGTCAGCGAGGACACGGTCGGGATATCGGTGTTCCGGTGGCGGCCGTAGCGGTCCAGTAGCACTGCGTTCATGCCCACGCCCAGCGCGCCGACGACATCCGACTTCGGCTGATCCCCGATGTGCAGCGTCCGCGCCGGATCGACACCCAGCGGAACGAGCGCCGCGTGGAACGTGCGCGGGTCCGGCTTCTCGTAGCCGACAAACGCTGAGGTCACCAGCAGGTCCATCAACGGCGCGAAATCGAAGTGCAGCGCCACCACGGTGACGTCATCATCGGCGTTGGAGATCAGCGCCGTCTGCAAACCCGCCTGGCGCAGCGCGCGCAAGGTCGGCATCACGTCCTCGAAGAGGCGGTAGTGCTCGTGGTACGGGCGCTCGTCGAACTCGGAGAGGTACAGCCGCCGCAGCTCGCGCACCGTCTCCGGATCGTGCGGCAACCCGGCTTCCTCCAGCCAGATGCGCATCAGTTCCAGCCGGAAGGCTTCCTGCTCTGCCTTGCTGCGGTCGCGGATCGGCACGGCGCCATTTTCGATCGTGAAGAAGTCCTCCGCCTGCAGGTCGGCCTCGCGCAGGACATCTACATCCGCAGCGATCCCGATCTGCGCGGCGGCTCCCGCCAGCCGCTCCCAGCGGCGCGGCTTCAGCTCGATCAGCGTGTCGTACAGGTCAAAGGTGACAAGGTCCAGCGGACCCGGAGTGATGAAAGTTCCCATGACACAGAGGGTAACACGGCTGGCCCGGCGGATTGTTGTGCAGGTGTGCAGAACGCCTGCCGGTGCAGTAGTATCCGGCGCTATGGTGGACGCTGAAGGCACTATGGTGGAATTGGGCGGAGGAAGCGGCTTTGATCTCAGCCGCCTCGGGGAGCGCGTTCGCGCCGCCCGGCTGGCGCTGGGGCTTTCGCTGGATGACGCCGCTGCCGCCAGCGGGGTCAGCCGCAGCATGGTCTCCGCCGTGGAGCGCGGCGACAAGGCCCCGACCGTGCTGGTGCTGCACCGCATCGCCACCGGGCTCGGCACGAACATCACCCGCCTGCTGGGGGAGGAACAGGGCGCTCCGGTCGTGGTGCTGCGCAAGGCCGAGCAGGATGTCGCGCTCGATCCCGCCGGCTGGGAGCGGCGTAACCTCGCCCCCGCCCGCCCGGACAGCGCCTTCGAGTTCATGCGCACCACCATCCCGCCGGGCGTGAACGCCGGCGAGTTCCCGCCCCACCCGACCGGCTCGCGGGAGTACGTCGCGGTGGAGCAGGGGCGGTTGCGCCTGACTGTGGCCGGCACGCCCTACCTGCTGGAGACCGGCGACAGCATCGCCTACGAGGGGGATTGCTGGCACGCCTTCGCCAATCCCGGCCCAGAGCCCTGTGTCTATTACCTCGCGCTGGAAGTTCCGGCCCGGCGCCCGGCCGGGCGGCCGCATCGCCCTTCAGGAGACACCCCATGACTGACACCCCGGCGCTGGCGATGGACGCCGAAACCTTCCGCGCCATCGGCTACCGCGCCGTCGATCTCGCCGCCGCGCATCTGGCCGGAATGCGCGAGGCGCCGGTGTTTCAGCCGATGCCGCCTGAGGTGCGGCAGGGGTTGCTGGATCTGCCGCTGCCGGAGACGGGTGGCGACCCGGAGGTGATTCTGGCGCAGTTCGCGACGGAGGTGCTGCCGTGGCCGATGGGCAACGGCCACCCCCGCTTCTTCGGCTGGGTGAACTCGCCGCCCGCTCCCATGGGCGCCATCGCCGAGCTGCTGGCCGCCGCCATGGGGCCGAGCTGCGCCGGCGGCGACCACGCCGCCACCTACCTGGAGCGCGGCGTCACGCGCTGGCTGATGGAGTTGATCGGGTTCCCGGTGGCGGGCAGCATGGGCCTGCTGGTCAGCGGAGGCTCCATGGCCTCGCTCACCGCGCTGGCGGCGGCGCGCCAACGCGCCGCGCAGCAGGACGGCTGGGACGTGCGGGCGCGTGGCCTCGGCGCCTGGGGCAGCGGGCTGCGCCTCTACCTCTCCAGCGAGGCGCACACCACGCTGCGCAAGGCGGCGGAGCTGCTGGGGCTGGGCACGGACAGTGTGCGCGTGATCCCGGTGGACGACGCCTTTCGCATCGACCTGCCAGCGCTGAAAGCCGCCATCGCGGCGGACCGGGACGCGGGTCTACGCCCATTCTGCGTGATCGGCAGCGCCGGCACGGTCAGCACCGGCGCCATCGATCCGCTGGCGGAGCTGGCGGATCTCTGCGCGGCCGAGGGGCTGTGGTTCCACGTCGATGGCGCGTACGGCGCGGTCGGCGTGCTCGACCCAGTGGTGGCGGAGGCCTACGCCGGCCTCGATCGCGCTGATTCGATCGCGCTTGACCCGCACAAGTGGCTCTCCGTGCCGGTCGAATGCGGCTGCGCGCTGGTGCGCGATGCCGCCCTGCTGCGCGATACCTTCAGCATGGTGCCGGCCTACCTGCGTACGGAAGAAGGGCGCGGCTTCGGCGGATTGCCCTGGTTCGCCGAGTACGGCTTCCAGCAGACGCGCGGTTTCCGCGCCCTCAAGCTGTGGATGACGATCCAGCACGCCGGCCGCTCGGGCCTCAGCGCGATGATCGCCCGCCAGAACGCGCTGGCCCGCCGTCTGGCCGAACTGGTCGCCGCTGATCCCGACATGGAGTTGCTGGCGGAGGTCACGCTCTCCATCTGCTGCTTCCGGTTCGTGCCCCGGGAGCAGCAGATGGACGACGCCGCGCTGGACGCCCTCAACAAGCGGATCATGGAGACCGTCCAGAGCGGCGGCGCCGCCTTCCTGACGCAGGCGCTGGTGCAGAGCCGCTTCGCCCTGCGCGCCAACGTGCTGCACTACGCGACGACGGAGGCCGATCTGGAGGCTCTGCTGGCGGCGGTGCGAACGGCGGCGCAGGCCGCAACCAGCCGAGTGAATTGGTAGCCCCGGCAACGTATCCTCGACGGTTGGCACGGGGTATGCACAGGGAGTGTGCAACGGAACGCGGGAACTCAACCATTTCCCCCGGCGTTCCACACACACGAGGCGCCAGGTTTTCCCTTCCCTCCCCTGGAGCCCTCGTTCCCACAAGACCCTGGTTGCCATCCCAACCAGGGTCTTTCCCTGTCTGACTTACCACGGATTGCAATGAACCTGCGACTCGCTCCCACTTCTCGTATCCCGAACGTGTCGAGCACGCTGGCTGTGCATTGCATCCGGAACGCCTGAAACGA
>JASGGF010000139.1:0-11598 GCA_047605145.1 Thermomicrobiales bacterium
CTTCGCCCGTAGGATCATCGCCGCTGAAGCGCAGCATCTGGAAGTAGCGTGGGTCCACGGCGCCGTAGCGCAGCGCGGGGTCGGCGGCGAAGCCGAAGCGCCCGTAGTAGGCGGGGTCGCCGAGGAGCAGGCAGCCACCGGCGCCACGCGCGCGCAACTGCGCCAGCCCCTCGCGGATCAGCGCCGAGCCGATCCCTTGCCGCTGCCGGCCGGGCATGACCGAGACGGGGCCGAGGCCGTACCAGATCCCCGGCTGGCCATCAATGGTCACCGGGGAGAACGCGACGTGCCCCACCACGGCGCCGGCATCCTCCACCACCAGCGAGATGGCGAGGGCGTTGGCGGCGCGCAGGGCATCGACGATGGCCGCCTCCGTGCCGTCGCTGTACGGCTTGCCGGTAAAGGCGGCGGTGGTCAGGGTGCGGATGGCGGCGGTATCGGCGGGGACTTCCGGGCGGATGTTCACGCCGGGGCGTAGCCCCAGTCGTACTCCATGTCGCGGGCGGTGGCGACGGCGACGGCGTCGCCGTGCAGCCGCTGCACCACGTGCAGGGCCATATCGATGCCGGCGGAGACGCCAGCGGAGGTGATGACCTCCCCCTCATCCACCACCCGCACATCATTCAGCACCGTCGCGGCGGGGACGAAATCAGTCAGGCGCTCGATGGTGGACCAGTGGCTGGTGGCGCGGCGGCCATCCAGCAGGCCTGACGCGCCGAGCAGGAAGGCGCCAGTGCAGACGCTGGTGGTCAGCTCATTCGCGGCGGCCTGCTGCTTCAGCCAATCCAGCAGCACCGGATTCTCCTGCTGCTGATCCGTGCCGAAGCCGCCGGGCGCCACGAGGATATCGAAGTGCGGGGCGTCCGCGAAGGTCACGTTCGGCTGCACCAGCAGGCCGCCACGGCAGGTGATCAGGTCGCGCGATTCGGCGACGGTGAGGGCGTTGAACAGCCGCTCGCCGGTCGGGGCGTGGGCGCTGGAGAAGACCTCGAACGGGCCGCAAAAATCAAGAATCTCGACCTCGGGGAAGATCAGAATTCCCACCGTGCGTGGGGTGGCCATTGGCGTCGCTCCCTTGCGTGCATCGATTCGTGCTGGCGTAAGGGTAGACTGCCGGGTCTGCAGTTGCTGGCGCGAGGCGCCTTCCAATGAAAGCGGGTTTCGCGTGGCCTCGCGTGCACTGATGACTCCGGACGAACTGGCGACCTCCATCGGGCGCGCCGTGCTGGGCGGGCTGGAAACACTGTGCATCGCCATCGGCGATCAGCTCGGGTTCTACACCGCCTTGCAGGAGGGCGGCCCCGCCACGCCGGGCGAACTGGCGGCGCGGGTGGGCGCGAATGAGCGGTACACCCGCGAATGGCTGGAGCAGCAGGCGATGGCCGGCGTACTGGCGTGCGACAACCCGGAGGCCGAACCGGGCGAGCGCCGCTACGCCCTGCCCCCCGGCTACGCCCCGGTGCTGACCGAGCCAGAAACGCTGGGCGGCATGGCCGCGCTGGCGCAGACCTTCGCCGGGGTGGTCGCCCCCTTCCCGCAGCTGCTGGCCGCGTTCCGCACGGGCGCGGGCGTGCCCTACGCCGATTTCGGCGAGCACATGCACATCGGGCAGGCGCGCTCCAACCGCGCCTACTTCACGCACCTGCTGGCGCAGGAGTGGATCGCGGCGATGCCCGATATTGCCGCCCGCCTCCAGCGCGAGCCCGCCGCGCGCGTCGCCGATATCGGCGTTGGGCAGGGGTGGTCGTGCATCGAACTGGCCCGCGCCTTCCCACTGGCGCACGTGGATGGCCTCGATCTGGACGAGGCATCCATCATCGCCGCGCGGGAGAACGCGGCAGCGGCGGGGATGCCCGAGGAGCGCGTCGCCTTCCACCTGCGCGATGCTGGCGACCCGGCGTTGGCCGGGCAGTACGACCTCGCCCTCGCCATCGAGTGCATCCACGACATGCCGCGCCCGGTCGAGGTGCTGGCGGCAATGCGCCAGCTGGTAGGCCCGGGCGGCACGGTGCTGATCGTCGATGAGCGCGTGCCGGACGAATTCGCGCCGCGCGGCGACAACACCCAGCGCATGATGTACGCCTTCAGCGTGCTGCACTGCCTTCCCGTCGGCATGGTCGATCAGCCCTCAGCGGCCACCGGCACGGTGATGCGCCGCGACATCTTCCGGGGGTACGCCGCAGCGGCCGGGTTCACGGCGGTGGAGGAGCTGCCGGTGGAACATGATCAGTTCCGCTTCTACCGGCTGACGGCGTGAGAAGGCCCGACCGTTGGAATTGGCGGCCGACATGCGACACCCGCCAAGACGTCATCCCGACGCAGGAGAGATCTCGTCCGGCGGTCAGGCAACGCGGTGGAGTGAGGCGATGGTGGCTGACGGTGACGAGGTCCTTCGACAAGCTCAGGACGTCACCTGAAGTGAGTGGCGTCATCGATGAGCGCATTGCCCTGACCAGATCACGCGAGCCCGGGGAGCGCGGATTGAGGCTTGACATGAGCGGCGACATCGTCTGTCGAGGAGCCCGGTGAGCTTGCGCATTGTGACCTGCAACGTGATGGTGATGGCCTACGAGCTGGTCGCCGGGTGGGCCGAGCGGGCCGGGCACGAGATCGTGCTGCTGGTCACCTCCCCCGCTGGCACGGTGGAGCGGTACGGAGCCAGCTACCTCGCGCTGGTCGAGGTGGTGGCGCCGCGCCACCCGGTGCTGGTCACGGCGAGCATGAAGGCCGCCGCGCCGCAGATCGCGGCGGCGCGGCCTGATCTCCTCCTTTCCGCCACCTTCCCACACAAGCTGCCCGCCAGCGTGACGGCGATCCCCCGCCTCGGGGCGTTCAACATGCACCCGACGCCGCTGCCGCAGGGGCGCGGCCCGAACCCGCTACGCCCGCTGTACGACGGCGCGGAGACGCTCGGGTTCACGCTGCACCAGACCTCGCCGGTGCTGGACGGCGGCCTCATCTACAGCCGGCAGGAGGCGCCGCTGCCAGATGACCTGTCGCACGAGGCGATCTTCGGCGTCTGGGGGCCGCTGGCCGCCAAGGCGCTAGACGAGGGGATCGCGCGGGCGCTGGCCGGCGAGCCGGGGCTGCCGCAGGATGAGACACGCGCCAGCTACGGCGCGCCCTTCACCGAGGCGGAGCACTGGCTGGACTGGGATACGCCGCTGGCGCTGCTGCGCAAGCGGGTGGCGGCGCTGCAGGCGGGCAGCCGGGGCGCCTTCGCCATACTGGAGGAGCAGCCGATCCGCATCCTGCGCCTGATCGGCGCTCCGGCGGCCGATCCGCTGCCGGATGTTCCACCCGGCACGGTGACCCGGCAGACGCACGACACAGCGCGCGTGCGCGTGCAAGACGGGCTGGCCGATGTGACCTTTGCGTTCCATGAAGGAGACCCGCCGCAGTGACCACCTACCCCACCTTCACCATGGCGGCGATTCAGGCCGCGCCGGTCTACTTCGACCGCGAGGCCTCGCTGGCGAAGGCGTGCCGCCTGATCGCCGAGGCGGGCGCGCAGGGCGCGACCATCGCGGCGTTCGGGGAGTGCTGGCTGCCGGGCTACCCGTTCTTCGCGTTCAGCCGGCCCACACAGTTGTGGTGGCAGGCGGCGGCGGAGTATCTGGCGAACGCGGTGGAGATCCCCGGCCCGGAGACGGACGCCCTCTGCGCCGCCGCCCGCGAGGCTGGCCTCGACGTGGTGATCGGCGTGGTGGAGCGGGACAACGTCTCCCACGGCAGCGTCTACTGCACCCTGCTGTTCATCAGCCGGGAGGGCGAAATCCTCGGGCGCCACCGCAAGATCAAGCCGACGCTGCACGAGCGGGCGGTCTGGGCGGAGGGGGACGCGGTCGGGCTGACCGTGCACCAGCGCGACTACGCCCGCATCTCCGGGCTGAACTGCTGGGAGCACAACAGCATCCTGCCGGGGTACGTGCTGGCGGCGGCGGGGACGCAGGTGCACGTGGCGGCGTGGCCGGGGCGCGAGCCGGAGGCGGCCCCGCCGGCCCCCATCTCGATCTGGCCGCGGCAGACGCTGCTTTCCCGCGCCTACGCCTCGCAGGCGGGCTGCTACGTGATCATGGCGGGCGGGCTCTGCCGCAAGCAGGACATCCCGGAGCGCTACCACGAGCTGATTCGCCACGACTACACCGGCGACAGCGCGATCATCGACCCACGCGGCGAGATCCTAACGGAGCCCATTTCCGGCGAGGGCATCCTGTTCGTTGAGGGCTCGCTGGAGGCGGTGTACGCCGCCAAGGCGGGCTGCGACCCCGGCGGCCACTACAGCCGGCCCGACCTGTTCACGGTGACGGTGAACCGCGAGCCGCTGCGGCGGGTCATCGATCTCTGAGGCGCGCCGCGTCCGAGCAGATCGTGCGCACTGTCACGGAGAATGGCCGCACGCTCAAGTTCCAGAGCCACGGGTTCGAGGAGGAGTGACGCGGCGGGAAACCCCTAATGGGAGCCACCGGCCCGGGTTATTCTGACTATAATGGTCAGAATTCTTGGGGGCTGATGCGCACGCATTGGCGACGTGGTTCTCGCAGGGAAATGGGGAAGGTCTGTGACGAGCGTGATAACGAGACGCCGGTTCGCCATGGTCGCGGCGGCGGCGCCTGCCTTGCTGGCGTTTGCCCGAACTGGCGCCGTGGCATTCGCTGACGACGCCACACCTGAGGCGGCGGCAGGCGCGTTGCTGCCAGCCGCCGAAGGGCTGACGCAGTATCCCCTTACCCTCGACACCGCGTGGGGCGAAGTGACGATTCCGGCGCGGCCAGAGCGGGTCGTGGCCGCCAGTTGGCGAGGCGAGTTGTCGTGGCTGCTGGCGCTGGGCGTGACCCCGGTCGCCGCTGAGTCGGTCGAGTGGGCCATGCAGGCGGCGCCGTGGGCGCCGGAGATGATCGCGGCGCCCATCGACTACACGTGGGACTACGTGGAAGTCGAACTGGAGCCGGAGCCCATCGCGGCGTCCAAACCGGACCTGATCTGGGCCGGTTCGCTGGGTCCGGAGCCGGTCTCCAACCTCAAGGCGCTGCAGGCGATCGCCCCGGTGCTGGCGCAGCCGGACACCGGCGACGCGGTCGCGACGTGGCAGGAGAACCTGCTGCTGGTGGGCGAGGCGCTCGATCTGAAGACCGCCGCGCAGCAGGTGATCGACGACTACGAGGCGTTCTTCGCGGAGTTCCGGACAGAGCACCCTGAGTTCACGGACAAGTCGATTGCCTACGTCGAGTTCTGGGGCGACAGCGCCGGGAACGAGATCTGGTACGGCAACCCGGCTGGCTCCGAAGTCGAGGCGTTCTTCTCGCGGCTCGGCTTCGCGCCGAACCCCAGCGAGTTGACCGACGCCGAGGCCATCAGCCCGGAACTGCTCGGCCTGATTCAGGGCGACGTGCTGATGATCATCGACTACTCCCCGCCGGAGGATGCGGGGAAGCAATTTGCGGAGTTTGCCGACTCCGCACTGTTCCAGAGCATCCCGGCGGTGCAGAACGACAAGGTGATCCGGCTCTCCAACCCGGAACGGATCGTCCTGTACCACGACGGCGTCGAGGTCGGGCCGACTGCGCACCCCAGCATCACCTACGATGACCCGATTGGCAGCCCCCTGTACGCGGAGATGCTGGCGCCGCTGCTGACGGACGCGCTGGCGGACTAGGCTCCGCCGCGCAACACCCCTGTCATCCCGGGCGCAGTCGAGGGACCTGCCCTGAGCGAAGTCGTAGGGTCTCGTTGTTGGCGTTCGCTTGACGACGGACGAGGTCGCTCCACTTCGGTCGAGACGACACGTTTGGAGCCGAGGTCTCTCGACAAGGTCGAGACGACGGGTGTTGTGCGCGGCGGCATACGGGGAAGCGCTGGCAGCGGCGGCCCGTGTGGGCCGCCGCTGCCAGCCGTGTTGTGGGTTACGACTGGGGCGAGGGACGTGGGCACACGCGAGGCCGCCGGGGGGCCGGGGCTCTATCAGCGGCGCGCGCTCGGGCTGCTCATCATCACCACCTTGCTGGGTCTGGCGATCGCCGCCAGTCTGGCGTTCGGCGCGAACCAGCTTTCCATGGCGCAGGTGTGGCACGGCCTGTGGCAGCGTGATGGCAGCGTGGAATCGTCCGTGGTCTGGGACCTGCGCGTCCCGCGCACCCTCGTCGCCATCGCCACGGGCGCGGCGTTTGGAGTGGCCGGGGCGCTGATTCAGGCGCTGACGCGCAACCCGCTGGCGGACCCCGGCATCCTCGGCGTCAACGCCGGGGCCGCGTTCGCGGTCACCATCGGGGTGTGGGTGCTGGGCGGCCTGACCATCAGCGGGTACCTGTGGTTCGCCTTTGCAGGCGCCGCGGCCGCCACGGTGCTCGTCTACGCCATCGGGTCGGTCGGGGGGCGGAGTTCGGCCTCACCGGCCGTGCTGGTGTTGGCGGGCGTCGCGCTGGCCGCCGTCCTCAGTGGCATCGCGCAGTTCCTCGCGCTGATGGACCCGTACACCTTCCAGCGGCTGCGCTTCTGGGGGTTGGGGTCGGTCACCCGGTCCGGGCTGGATGAGTTGTGGCCGGTAGCGCCCTTCCTGCTCGCCGGCATCGGGTTGGCGCTCGTTCTGGCGGCAGAGCTGAACAACGTCGCGCTGGGGGATGAGCTGGCGGTCGCGCTCGGCACGAACATCGCGCGCACCCGGGCGCTGGGCATCGTGGCGGTGACGGTGCTGGCGGGCGGCGCCACCGCGTTGACCGGTGGCATCGCCTTCGTCGGGCTGATGATCCCGCACGTGGTGCGCTGGTTCACCGGGCCCGATCAACGCTGGATCCTCGCCTACTGCGCGCTGGCGGCGCCGATCATGGTGCTGGCGGGCGATGTGCTGGGGCGCGTGCTGGGGCGGCCGGGCGAGATCGAGGCCGGGCTGATGGTGGCCATCATCGGGGCGCCGTCGCTGATTGTGCTGGTGCGGCGCCAGAAGGTGAGCGGGCTGTGAGGCACTCCGGCCACGCGGTGGAGTTCGGCTACCGGGCCGTCGCGCTGCGGCTGGGCCCGCTGTCAGGGCGGTTCCCCCTGCGCCTCGCGCTGGTTTCCACCCTGCTGTTCGCGCTGGCAGCCGCCGCCGCGTTCGTCTCGCTGCGCTTCGGCGAATACCCGCTCACCACGGACGAGGTGCTGGCGACGCTGTCTGGCGGCGGCGACGAGTTTCACCGGCTGATCGTGCTGGAGTGGCGACTGCCGATTGCGGTGGCGGCGCTGGCGTTCGGGGCGGTGCTGGGGCTCGGCGGCGCCATTTTCCAGTCGTTGACGCGCAACCCGCTCGGGTCGCCGGACGTGATCGGGTTCGATACCGGCACGTACACCGCCGTGGTGATCGTGATTCTGATCATCGGCACGACCAGCTACTGGACACTGGCGGGGGCCGCTGTCATTGGCGGCATCGCCACGGCGCTGCTGGTGTACGCGCTGGCGTGGCGGCGCGGCATCCAGAGCTTCCGGCTGATCATCGTCGGCATCGGGGTTTCGGCCATGCTCGGCTCGGCCAATGCCTACCTCGTCTCCCGCGCGAAGCTGGAGGACGCGATGGTGGTGGGCTTCTGGGGCGCCGGGTCGATCCGCCGGGTGTCGTGGGACAGCATGGGGCCGGCGCTGGTAGCAGTCGCCGTGATCATGGCGGCTGCGCTGGCGCTGGCCCCGGCATTGCGGCGCTTCGAGCTGGGCGACGATTCCGCCACGACGCTTGGCACGCGAGTCAACGCGTCCCGGCTGGCGCTGATCGTGGTGGGCATCGCCGGCTCGGCGCTGGTGACGGCGGCGGCGGGGCCCATCGGGTTCATCGCGCTGGTCGCGCCGCAGGTGGCGCGCCGGGTGACCCGCTCGGCGGAGGTCAGCCTCGTGGCCGCCGCGTGCATGGGCGCGGCGCTGCTGGCCGCCGCGCACCTGCTCTCCGTGCTCATGGCGGAGGTGTTCCGGCCGGTCCCGGTCGGGCTTATCACTATCAGTCTGGGCGGTATCTACCTGATCTGGCTGCTAATCCGCGAGACCCGCCGCCGGGGAGGCGCGCTGTGAGCAATGGTGAACACCCGGGGGGCACAGCCGTTCGCCTCGAAGCGGTCGAGGCGACGCTCGGCTACGGCCAGACGATGGTGCTGGACGGGCTGACGGCCCGGATTCCGGATGGCGCGTTCGTGGCCATCATTGGCCCGAACGGCTGCGGCAAATCGACCTTGCTGCGGACTTTCGCCCGGGTGCTGCACCCCGCTGCCGGGCAGGTGCTGCTCGACGGCAAGGCGATCAGCCAGTACCGGACGAAAGAGATTGCGCGGACCCTCGGGCTGCTCCCCCAGTCCTCCCTCGCGCCAGAGGGCATCCGGGTGGCCGATCTGGTGGCGCGCGGGCGGGCGCCGCACCAGAGCATCTTCAGCCAGTGGAGCCGCGCCGACGAGGAGGCGGTCGCCGCCGCGCTGGCGGCGACCCGGCTGACCGAGCTCTCGGGGAAGCTGGTCGACGAGCTGTCCGGCGGGCAACGGCAGCGCGTCTGGATCGCGCTGCTGTTGGCGCAGCAGACGCCGATACTGCTGCTCGATGAACCAACCACCTTCCTCGACATCGCCCATCAGTACGAGCTGCTGGACCTGTTCCGGACCTTTCATGAAAGCGGCAAGACGATCGTGGCGGTGATGCACGACATCAATCAGGCCGCGCGCTACGCCGATCACCTGATCGTGATGCACGACGGCGCCGTCGTGAAGACCGGGAGCCCCGGCGACATCATCACTGCCGGACTCCTCGCGGAGGTCTTCGACCTCCCGGCGCTCGTCGTCCCTGATCCGGTGACGGGCACCCCGACGGTCGTGCCGCTCGATTCGCGGACGGCGCGGAAGATGGAGTGACGCGGCGGCGAAGAACCCTCACCCCAACCCCTCTCCCTTTGCGAAGGGCGAGGGGCTTTCTGGGGCGGAAGGGGCGGCCATCTGGGGGTGAGAGTTGCTCAGCGGGCGCACTACAGCGGCGTGCCGAAGTTGTGACATCCCCAGCGACGTCGAGGGATCTCGGCGTTCGTGTTTGCGTGGCGACGAACGATGTCGCTCCACTTCGGTCGAGACGACACGAGTTTTGCGTGTCGCTTTAGAACAGCAGCGGGATCTCCGCAAACCCACGGATCAGGTCCGGCTTCCAGCGCACATCCTCGGCGGGGACGGCGAGGCGCAGGTCCGGGTAGCGGCGGAAGAGCGTCTCGAAGGCGATCTTGCCTTCGAGGCGGGCCAGCGGCGCGCCAAGGCAGACGTGGACGCCCTTGCCGAAACCGACGTGGCGGTTCGCGTCCGGGCGGTCGATGTCGTAGACCTCCGGGTGGGCGAAGCGCTCCGGGTCGCGGTTCATCGAGGCCAGCGCGGCCTGCATCGGCTCACCGCGTCGGATCAACGCGCCGCCGATCTCCACGTCCTCGGTCGCGATACGCGGCAGCGTCGATTCCGCCGGGCCCCAGTAGCGCAGGGTTTCCTCCACCACGTTGGCGGCGAGGGCCGGGTTGGCGCGGAACTCCGCCAGTTGCTCCGGGTGAGTGAGCAGGGCCATCACGCCGTTACCAATCAGGTTCACTGTCGTGACGAAGCCGGCCACATACACCACGAAGACCATCGAGAGCATCTCTTCCGGGCTGAGCTTGTCGCCGTCTTCCTCGGCGGCTACCAACCGGCTGATGAGGTCGTCCTGCGGATCGTCGCGGCGGCGCTCGAAGAGGGTCTCCAGATAGTCGCCGAACTCGGCAAGGCGCTGCTGGATATCCGCCAGCGTCTCGGCATCGGCGGCCTGCACCTGTAACAGGTTCTCCGTCCAGTAGCGGGCCTGCAGGCGGTCCTCCTCGGGGATGCCGACCATGTCGGAAATGACCGTCACCGGCAGCGGGTAGGCGAAGGCGCGCACCAGTTCCATGGCGCGGTCCGGCGCGGATTCCCCACGCGCGGCGGCTGCCGCCTCGGCGGCGTCCAGCAGGTCATCGGTGATCTTCTGGATGCGGCCATCCAGCGAGGCCATGGCGCGGCCGGTGAAGCTGGGTTGCACCAGCTTGCGCAGGCGGGTGTGATCGGGCGGATCGAGCGTCAGCAGGTTGCGGCTGAGCGCGCGCCCGATCTTGCTGTCCGGGCGGGCGGCGGCAGCGGCGGCCTGCTGCTCCGGGGTGAGCACCTTGACCGGGTCCACCGTGAAGCGGTCGTCCAGCAGCGCGGCCACGCCCTCGTCGTAGTGGGTCACCAGATTGGAGGTGTCGGCAAAGAGGCCGGTGCGCGGCAGGGCGCCCTGCTCTTCCTCATTGCCGGTCAGGAAGCGCACCCGGCTGACGACGCCTTCTTCGCGCAGGCGCTCGTAGAGATCATACGCCTCGGCGCGGAAATCGGGGTTGCGCAGGTTGACGGTGGCGTCCACCGGGCGGTTGTCGGCAGCGGGCGCCGCAGCGCCGGGCGTGGTCATGGTGTCCATACATCATCCTTTCCGGAAGGGCGCCCCGCGCAACGGCACGGGGCGGGCATCAGCGAGCGCGGGCCAGCGCCGGGGCGGGCGAGGTCGATTCGTCGTCCCACGGGTCGGGGACGCTGACGGCGTCTGGTGGCGGCGTCTGGTCCAGCAGCGCCTCCACGCTGCGCTCCAGCAGGGGTAGCGCGGTCGCCAGCGCCGCCAGCTCGGCGGCATCGGCGGTAGCCAGTTGGGCGGCAAATTGCGCCGTGACTGTGCGGCCAAGGCGTTCACTGGCGGCCAGCCCGGCGTCCGTGAGCACGATGCGCAGGCGGCGGCGGTCGTGCGGGTCCGGCGCGCGCTGGATCAGGCCGCGCTCTTCAAGGCGATCCAGCAGCCCGGTGACCACGGCGCGGGTGATGCCGAGGCGCTGGGCGATGGCAATGGGCGAAGCAACGCCCTCTCTCACGAGGTAGAGCACGACCAGCTGGCGGAAGCTGGGGTCCCCCTCCTGCCGGTTGTCGCGCAGGGCAGCGGCGGACCATTGCACATAGCGCGGCGTGAGGGCCAGCAGGCGCTGGGCGAGGTCGTCGGTGTCGAGGTTCGTCATGGCGCGGCGTCCTTTGCCGTAACTCGCTTGCCTGCATGATAGTATCTGAGACTAACGATAGGCAACGGCTTCGAGGTCATGACGGCGTGCGGTGCTCGACGGCGCCTGCTATCTGTCACGTAGCTCTCCGCTCTCCACCCCGGACTCGCCAACCCCGACGTCATCCCGGCGAAGTGTTCAGACCGGTGACAGAGGTTATGCCGTCTCGCAGACACCGCGCCGGTTCTCCGCGCTCCACCCCGACCTGCCCCACCACGATGTCGTCCCGACCGCAGGAGGGACCGGACGCCCATCCAACTCCCGGGGCAACGGCGCCAACTCTCCGCCTGCCACCACGGCCCCCGCCACCACGCTGTCATTCCGAACCCGCAGGCGAGGAATCGCGCACCGCCAACGTTCGTGGCAACGGCGCCCGTCGTTCCGCCTCGTTGTGTCACCGTCGTGAAGCGAGCGCGTGTGACCTTGGGCTTGGGGGTGCGCGGTCCCTCATCTGCGGATTCGGGACGACATCGTGGTGGCGAGGGTCAGGGTGAAAAGCAAATGGCTGGTGACGTGCCCTCGGGCAGGCCTTACCCATG
>JASGGF010000140.1:0-11550 GCA_047605145.1 Thermomicrobiales bacterium
GTGATCATCATGAGCATCTGGCGCGGGCTCGGCTTCAACATCGTCGTCTTCCTGGCCGGGTTGCAGAGTATCCCGCGCGATCTCTACGAGGCCGCCGCGCTGGATGGCGCCAGCGGCTGGCAGCAGTTCCGGCAGATCACTATCCCGCTGCTGACCCCCACCATCTTCTTCGCCACCATCATGGCCATCATCGCCAGCTTCCAGGTCTTCGAGCAGACCTACATCATGACCCAGGGCGGCCCCGGCAACGCCACCCTGACCCTCGTCTACCAGATTTTCCTCAATGGCTTCACCTATCTGCGCATGGGCTACGCCTCGGCGCTCTCCTTCATCCTGTTCGCCATCCTGTTCGCCATCACCATCGTCCAGGTCCAGTTCCAGCGAAAGTGGGTGCACTATGCGTGAGTCCGCCGCCTCCCCCAGCATCGCGCGGCAGCGCCAGACGGGCGATATCCTGACCTACGTCGTGCTCATCGCGGGCGCGCTGCTGATGGTCTTCCCCTTCTTCTGGATGCTGAGCACCTCTTTCAAGGACATGGCCGAGGTGCGCATGTGGCCGCCCAGCCTGCTGCCACAGACCTGGAACTTCAGCAACTACCGGGACATCTGGGCCCAGTACCCCATGGCCCAGTTCCTGTGGAACGGCTTCGTCATCGCCGGACTGACCACCGTCGGCACGCTCATCTCCTGCTCGCTGGCCGGCTTTGCGCTGGCCCAGCTGGAGTTCCCCGGCAAGGCGCTCCTGTTTCTGGTCGTGCTCTGCACCATCCTGCTGCCCTATCAGGTGCGGATGGTGCCGATCTTCATCGAGATGGCGACCATCGGCTGGATCGACTCCTTCAAGCCACTGATCGTGCCCGCCTTCTTCGGCAGCGCCTACGGCATCTTCCTGATGCGGCAGTTCTTCCTCGGCATCCCGCGCGACCTGAAGGAAGCGGCAATCCTCGACGGCGCCTCCCCCTTCGGCGTCTTCTGGCAGATCTTCCTGCCCCTCTCCAAGCCAGCCCTGACCGCGCTCGGCATCGTCTCCTTCGTCACCTCGTGGAACGACCTGCTGGCCCCGATGATCTTCATCACCACCTTCGAGAAGATGCCCATCGCGCTGGCGCTGGCCTTCTTCAAGGGACAGGGTGAGGCGCTCTGGCCCTGGCTGATGGCCGCCTCCGTCATCAGCATGTTGCCGCTGATGGTGGTCTACCTGGCGGCGCAGCGCTGGTTCATCGAGGGCCTCACCTTCACCGGCCTCAAGCAGTAGCAGTTGCCGAAGCAGTAACCCGGAGCAGCTCCCCATGCCCGTGACCCTGGACGACGCCAAATCGCGCGTGAGCGCCGCCATCGACGCCACCGCCGATGACCTGATCGCGTTCCTCGCCGCCTACGTGCAGCAGCAGTCGGTGAATCCCGGCCGCGCCACCGCCGAGGAGCCGGGCGGCACCCGCGCGGCGCAGGAGTGGCTGCGCGACCAACTGGCGGCCTGGGGCTGCTTCGACACGCTGGACCTGTGGGACGGCGCGCCGGAGCAGCCGAATCTGGCGGCCGTCGCCACTGGCCGTGTCCCAGAACGCGGCCAGGCCCTCGTCTACAACGGCCACACCGACACGGTGCAGGTTAGCCCGGAGCAACGCGCCGCCTGGATCGGCGGCGATCCCTTCAGCGGCGCCGTGATCGACGGCAAGCTCTACGGGCGCGGCGCCACGGACATGAAGAGCGGTAACGCCGCCTTCGCCTGGGCGATCCGCGCCCTGCGCGCGGCCGGGCTGGCCCCCGCCGCCGATGTCACCGCTACCTTCAGCATCGGCGAGGAAACGGGCGAGGCCGATATCGGCCCGCTCAGCGTGCTGCGGCGCGGCTACCGCGCGCCGCTGATCCTGAACGGCGAGCCCACGAACCTGCGCGTGGCTCCCGCCACCATGGGTTGGTTCTTCTTCCGCATCCGCATCGAGGGCCAGAGCCTGCACCCGGCGGCCCGCTACACCGCCATCTTCCCGCAACCCGGCGGGGCTCCTCCCCCCGGCGTGGACGCCATCGCCAAGGGGCGCAAGATCATGGACGCCCTGACGCTGCTGGAGCAGGACTGGGCGCTCTACCAGCACCACCCGGTCATGCCGCCCGGCGGCATGAACCTGTGCGCGGTCTCCATCGCGGGCGGCAGCTACCGCGCCGAAATGCCGCCGAGTTGCGAGATCGTCTACGCGGTGGTTTACAACCCGGCCCTGCGCGGCGAAGGGGTGCTGGCCGCCATCCAGGAGGCGATCGACGGCGTCGTCCGCAGCGATAGCTGGCTGCGCGCCCACCCGCCGCAGATCGACTACCCGGTCATCCACCAGGTGCTGGAGCCGGTCAACCTGCCGTTGGATCACCCGGCGGTGCTGGCCCTCACCGGCGCCTACCGCAGTGCGCTCGGCGGCGAACCCGCCTTCGGCTGCCTGCCCGGCCCCTGCGACGCCAACATCATGAGCGAAGAGGGCGAAACCACCATCCTGTTCGGCCCCGGCGACCTCGCCTTCGGCGCGCACGGCACGAACGAGTACGTCCCCATCGCCGATGTCATCGCCGCCTGCAAGGTCTACGCGCACCTCATCATCGACTGGTGCGGCGCAGTGGAAGCGGGGACGGAGGCGTGACGCTCCAGCCGACAGATAGTGCGGCCAGGCGAGGAAACGCCGTGCGCGTCAGTGCCGCCCGCCTGCAGGCCAGCCTCGCCGAGTTCGCCCGCATCGGCGCGACGCCCGGCGGCGGGGTGACGCGCCTCGCGCTCTCCGACGAGGACCGCGCGGCGCGCGATCTGCTGCGCCGCCGGATGGAGGAAGCTGGCCTGACGGTGCGCATCGATGACCTCGGCACGATGACCGGCCACCGCCCCGGCGCCGAACGGGGCCCGGCGCTGCTGCTCGGTTCCCACCTCGACACCGTCGCCAACGGCGGCAAGTACGACGGCGCCTACGGTGTGCTCGGCGCGCTGGAGGTCGTGTGCACGCTCAACGACGCTGGCATCATCACCCGGCGTCCCATCGAGATCGTCAACTGGACCGACGAAGAGGGCGCGCGCTTCGAACCGGCGAACACCGCCTCCGGCGCGTTTGCCGGCCGCTTCACCCACCAGTTCATCCATGACCGCGTCGACCGCGACGGCCTCCGCTGCGCCGACGAGTTGCGGCGCATCGGCTACCTGGGTGAGGAAGCGAACCGGCCCGGCCCCGCCGCCGCCTACCTGGAACTGCACATCGAGCAGGGCCCGGCGCTGGAGGCCGCCGGGGTTCCGGTCGGCGTCGTGGAGGGGGTCGTCGGCATGAGTTGGTCGCGGGTCACCGTCACCGGCCACGCCAACCACGTCGGAACCACGCCGATGCCCCTGCGCAAGGACGCGCTGGCGGCAGCCGCCGGCATCATCGCGGGCGTCGAGCGGCTGGGGCGCGAGACGCCGGGCGCCGTCGCCACCGTCGGGCGCATCACCGCCGAGCCGAACCTCAACGGCGTCATCCCCGGCCGGGTCGTCTGCAACGTCGACTTCTGCCACCGCGACGCCGCCACCCTCGACGCGCTGGCGTGCCGGCTGGGTCAGCTGGCGGTAGCCACCGCCGCCGAACGGGGCGTGACCGTCGAGACGCACCGCTATTGGCTGAGCGAGCCGGCCCCATTCGCGCCGCAGATCATCGCGGTCGTGGCGGAGGCGTGCGCCGCAGCGAGCATCCCTTCCATGCGGCTCTGGTCCGGGGCCGGCCACGACGCGATGTACACCGTGCAGGTCTGCCCCACCGGCATGATCTTCGTGCGTTCGGCGGGCGGCCTCAGCCACTGCGAGGAGGAGTACTCCACGCCGGAAGACCTGGAGGCCGGCGCGAACGTCCTGCTCTACGCAGCGCTGCACCTGGCCGGGACGGCCGAAAACGCAGCACGCTGAGCGGCGTGCAGAACTCGTGACGCCGCCGTAAGGCCCCTCATGTCTCGAGCTTGTCGAGAGACCTTGTCAGGGTCAATGCCGGAACGAGGTCTCTCACGCTTGGTGTGAAATGGATTCGGAACGCCCGAAACAGCGAAAAGCCCTCACCCCCAACCCCTCGCCCGATGCGCGGGAGAGGAGAGCCAGTTCGCAGCACCGATGGTGAGATGTGGCGTCACCACGCCGAAGCTCGCGCGACTGTCTGGGGCAGAAGCCCCTCTCCCGCGCATCGGGAGAGGGGTTGGGGTGAGGGCTTCTCCGGGGCAAAACACCTCGCCGTAACCAATTCACACCAGGCGTTCTCGACAAGCTCGAGACACGATTTCTGCACCGCGCTCGCGCCCGGTTATTCCCCCGCTCCGCTCTTCTCCAGCCAGTGCGGATTGTGCATCAGCCCGAGAATGTTGCCGAACGGGTCCTGCACGGCGGCGGTCACGAACCCCGCCTCGCGCACTGTCAGCGGCATCAGCACCGTGGCGCCCCGCGCCTCCAGCGCTGCGATGGTCGCCGCCACGTCATCGACGTGCCAGTGCACGACCGCGCCGCCCGGTTGCTCCCCCAGCCCCGGCGGCGCGTACCGCCGGTCGATGATCCCCAGCTCGTCCTCGTGATCCCCCAGCCGGAACTCCACGTATGCCGGGTTCTCGGCATCGGGCCGCTGGAAATACGGCTCCACCGCCAGTGCCTCCGTGTACCACGCCCGCGCCGCTGCCACATCGTCCGCCCACAGGGTGACGGTGGCGAGACCGCGCAGGGTCACGGGAGTTGCGTCAGGCATCTGCTTCTCTTTTCGGTATCATCGTGCAGACGAGATGCTTTCGGGAATCTACCGCAGGATGCTGCCAACTGTGGCCAGCGTGTACTACCGGTTCGTCCGCTCAGAGATGCTGACAGTCGAGGATTTTCTGCCCCATGGGGCGATGGGACGCGTCATGACTCGTCCCGGAAACCAGAGAGCCTGGGATCATGGCATCTCCGTCTGGGACACGCTTGAGAGCGCTATTGCGCGCGCAACGGAGTTTCGATTCAGCCCCGGCGCCTATGTTGTCGAGATTTCACTTCCGGATGATCACGGTCTTGAGATTGTAGGGCCCACTGGCCGGCTCAGAGACCACTACACTATCTTTCATGCCGATCCTGAGTACCTGATCGGACATTCGAGCAAACCGATCAAGATGCCCGGGGCCCCATAAGCAAGGTTGTTGCATGGACATCTACTACGAACTTTTTGATCACGCATCCGCAACGCTGCTGAAGGAATACGATTCCGAGATAGCCGCTTGGGACGATCTGCGCGCGTTCTTGGACATTCATGGCATCGCTTCGCTGGAGGGTCTTGCGCTCCTCCGAGTCACCGATAGCGTGCCCAAGCTCGTCGCTATGGACGCTGACCTTATTGCGCTAGTTCAGCGCCACCCAAAGCCAGCAGAAAGCACCTGGAGCAGCCGCGTCCAGAAGCGCGCCGAGGCTGCTCCTGAACGCCCGTTGCACGTCAAAACTGCGTAGCGTCAGGCGCGGCCTCGACGCCCGCACCCCGCCCCTACACCATCGCCAGCAGCCCGCCCGTGAAGCTGTCCCCCAGCCCCACCGTCGCCGTGGGGCCGGGGAACGCGACGCCCGGCGTCACAACCACCCTCGGCTCGCCCGCCAGCGCCGCCACGAGGGCCAGCCCCACGTCGTTGATCGTGCCCTGCGCCAGCGTCGCGGCGAGGTCGTCGAGGCGCGGGAAGGCCGCGATGCGCGCGCGCGTGGCGGCGGTGAGGGAGCCGAAGATCAGCGCGTCGCGTTCGGTGGCGGGGTCGCCGGCGGTCAGGGTCAGGCAGAACTCGCGCGTGTGCACCGAAAAGCGTGGCGTCGGGAACTGCGCGGAGAACGCGCGCATCTGCGCCACCAGCGCCGGGCCGGGCGCCGCCATCGTCACGCCCTCCACCGCCAGCAACTCGCGCAGCTCGTCGATGTTCATGCCGATGCTGCTCACCCACGGGTGCAGCTCCGCCACGATCTGGCGCACATGGCGGAAGTCCGGCATCGCGCCCAGCTCGAGGTGGATGAACAGCTCCGGCCGCGCCGCCCGCCACGCCGCCAGCGCCGCGCGCGCATCGGCAAAGACGCGCTCGCGCACCTCCGGGTCGTGCAGTTGCGTGAACCCTGAAATCAGCAGCACGTCGATCTCGTTAGCCAGGTTCTGCACGGCGGCGGAGAAGCCGGGGTCGATACGCAGGTTCGCGTTCACCGGGTCGTAGCCGATCAGCACCCGGTTCGCGGCGGGCGCAGCCGGGCGCCCGGGGAAGGGCGCCCGCAGCCCAGCTTCGAACTCCAGCGCCGGGTGCCACATCGTCTCGTCGTCCGGGATCTCGCCTTGCGCCACCGGGATCAGGCCATCACCCGTGCCCAGCCACATCAGCTCGCGCGTTTCCAGCGCCGCGATCTGCTGCGGCGAGCGCCCGGTCAGGTGCACCAGCGCCGGGAACCCGAGCGTAGTCAGCGTGGAGGCCGCCTGTACCCCCGTGCCGCCGATCTGGATGCGCCCCGGCATCCGCGCCAGCAGCCACTCCTGCACCGCCGGGTCGCGGATCACGAGGTCCGTGCCATCCCCCGCCGCGATGCACTGCGCGATGCCGGTCAGCAGGTCATCCACCGTCTCCACGGAGGAGACGCGCGCCGCGTCCGCCGCCATCAGCCGCTCGCCGAAGAGCGCCGCCAGCAGGTCGTCATCCAGCGTGCCGACGCGGTCCACATTCGAGGAGAGCCCGCAGGCGATCAGCCGCCCCTGCGCCCTCGCCTCCGCCGCCCGCGCCGTGGCCCGCGCCAGCGCCTCCGCATACCGCTGCCGCCATTCCCGCGAGATCGTTTCGCTCACTGGTGTCGTACCCTCGTCCTGATGCTGCCCCGAACCGGAGAAGCCCTCACCCCCAGCCCCTCTCCCGATGCGCGGGAGAGGGGAGCCGACAGGCCGCGTCGGGGCAACAAGCTGACACTATCACGCGGAAAGCCCCGGCTGCCCGGCGTCAAAGCCCCTCTCCCGCGCATCGGGAGAGGGGTTGGGGTGAGGGCTCTTCGTGGCGTGAAGTGAGGGTCCGTCCCCCTACCCCTTCAACGCGCCCGCCACGATACCGCGCACGATCCACCGCTGCAGAATCAGCACCAGCACCACCAGCGGCAGCGTCACCAGCGTCGAGGCGGCGGCGATATTGCCCCACGGCACGTGGTACATCGCCGGCAAGAGCGCGATGCCGACCGGGATCGTCTGGTGGTCGATGCTGGTGGTGAAGGTCAACGCGAACAGGAACTCGTTCCACGCCGCGATGAAGACCAGAATCGCGGTGGTGAACAGCCCCGGCGCCGAGAGCGGCAGGATGATGCGGAACAGCGCGCCCAGCCGCGTACTGCCATCGATGCGCGAGGCGTCCTCTAGTTCCGCCGGGATACTGCGGAAGAAGCTGGTCAGAATCCAGATCGCCAACGGCAGCGCGAAGGCGTTGTACGGAATGATCAGCGCCTCGTAGGTGTTCAGCAGGCCGCGCGTCTGGAACATGCGGTACAGCGGCGCCACGATCGAGATCTGCGGGAACATGCTCACCACCAGCACCGTCAGCAGCAGCGGCAGCCGCCCCGGAAAGTGCAGGCGGCCAAAGGCGTATCCCGCCAGCGAGCCGATCACCAGACAGATCAGCGTCGTGGAGATCGAGACCACCGTGCTGTTGATGATGTATTTGTAGAAGGGCCGCTGCTCGAAGAGCGCGAAATAGTGGCTGAACGTGATCTCGCTGGGCAGGATCGGCGGCAAGGTCGCCAGCTCGCGGTCCGGCTTGATCGAGGTGATCGCCATCCACAGGAACGGCCCGACCGACCAGACCACGATCAGCAGCGCCAGCAGCGCAAACGCCACTCGCCCCAGCAGCACCATCGGCTTCACCCGGCTGCGGGTGGGCGCCACCGCCCCGGTCCGCTGCATCGCCGGCGCCTGAACCGCCATCTACTCCACCTCCAGACGGTTACGCAGCGCGTACAGGAACACCAGACTCACCGCCAGCAGGGTGATGAACATCGAGCCCGCCAAACTGGAGCCGAAGCCGTATTGCGTCGCCGAGAAGAGGATCTTGTAGGTGAGGGTGGACATCACTTCCGTGGAATCCGCCGGGCCGCCGCCGGTCATCACGTAGATCACGTCGAACACGCGGAAGGCGTCCAGCAACCGCAGCATCACCGAGACCAGCAGCACCGGCAGCAGCAGCGGCACGGTGATCTGGAAGAAGCGCTGCAGCATGGTGGCGCCGTCCACCCGCGCCGCCTCGTAGAGATCGCCAGGGATGGTGCTCAGCCCGGCCATGATCAGCAGGGCCATGAAGGGCGTCGTTTTCCAGACATCCACCAGCACCGTCACGTTCAGCGCCGTGCCCACTTCGCCCAACCAGTTGCGGTCCGTGCGCAGCAGGTAGTTCGCCAGACCGAAATCGGTGTTGAAGATGAGACCCCACAGGCGGGATGACACGACGGTTGGGATCGCCCACGGCACCAGCACCGCCGCCCGCACCCAGCCGCGCCCCGGGAACTCCTGCGAGAGCACCAGTGCAATCACCAGCCCCAGCAGCGTTTCCAACCCCACTGAGGCCACGGTGAAGTACGCCGTATTGCGCCACGCGTTCCAGAAGCGCGGGTCGTTCAGCTGCTTCTGGTAGTTCTGCAGCCCGATGAACTCCGAGCCCGGCATGATCATGGAGACCTTGTGCAGGCTCACCCACATCGTCTGCAGGGCGGGCCACAGCGCCACCGCCACGATCAGCACGAACGCCGGAATGAGCAGCGCGTAGGCAAACCGCTGCGCCCCAACCTGCCGCTGCATCACCACCCTCGCCTGCGTGAAACGCGATGGGAGGCAGGGCGTGCACCCTGCCTCCCCGGAACGAACCTAGCCGATGATGTCGGTCAGCTGCTGGGCAATGCTGTCCAGCGCCTCCTGAACCTCCATCTGCTGCGCCAGCGCCGCCGAGAGGCCGGACTGCATCGCCAGCGACATCTGCGGGTAGGCCGGGTGGATCGGCCGCGGGGTGGCGTTCACGAAGATATCCTTCAGGCTCGCCATGAAGGGGTTCGCTTCCTTCAGCTCCGGCGCGTCGTACACCGCCACGCGCGTCGGGGAGCTGGAGCCGGGCACCAGCGAGGACTTGAGCTGGATCTCCTCGCTGGAGAGGAACTGCACCAGCTTGTACGCCGCCTCCGGGTTCTTGCTGGAGGCGTTCACCCCGTACTGGTAGCCACCGAGGCAGGACGCGCTCTTGCCGCCATCGAGGTGTGGCAGCGGCGCGTAGCCCACCTTGTCCACCACCTTCGATTCAGCGGCATCCTGCGCCAGCCCGAAGGTGTACGACCAGTTGCGCAGGAAGACCGCCTCACCCGCGGTGAACGGGATGCGGCTCGGCTCCTCGTCGTAGGTCAGCACCGATTCCGGCGTCACCTGCTCCTTGTAGATCAGGTCCACCATCAGCTGCAGCGCCTTCGCGCCCGCCTCGTTGTTGATGGTCACCGTCGTGCCATCGAGCGTGCTGCCGCCCGCCGACCCGAGGAACTCGACCCAGTCGCAGACCAGCACCTCAGCCTGCTTGCCCTGCCACAGGAAGCCCCGCAGATCCGGGTTGCCCTCGCCCTCAACCACCGTCTTGGCGGAGCTGATCAGGTCATCCCACGTGGTGGGGACTTCCAGCTCGTACTTCTCCAGCAGATCCTTGCGGTAGAACATGAAGCCGCCGTCGACCATCCACGGCCACGCCACGACCTTGCCGTCCCACGTGCAGTTCTCGATCAGGCCCGGGAAGTAGGCGGCCTTGTCCTCATCCGTCACGAAGTCGTCCAGCGGCAGGGCCAGCCCCGCCGCGCCGAACTCCGGAATCCAGATGCAGTCCTGCGTGAACACATCCGGCTCGCCGTTGCGGGCGTTCAGGGAGTTGACGAGGTAGGTGTGGACCTCGGTGCTGTTGTTCGGGGTGGGGAGCTCGATGTACTCCACCTTGAAGCCGGGGTTCTCGTCCTCGAACTGCCCCAGAATCTCGGCGATGTAATCCGGCCCGAAGGTCTTGATGGCCGCGAAGGTCAGGTTGACCTCGCCCTGCCGCCGGATGATGGCCGGCGCGTGGAACATCGTGGATTGCAGCGCCGAGGCGCCAATCGCCGCGCCCACGCCCGCCTTGACCATGTTCCTGCGCGAAATCTTCGTCAGCGTCATTGGTGTTTCACCTTTCTGTCGCCGTCATCGGCTGAACAATTCGTGGTGACGGAAATCCGGAAATGGCGCTCCTTTCCCCTCGCGCCGCCCGTGGCTGGCGCCGCTACCCAACCGCATCCATACGCTCGGTCTCATCGGCGCCTGCTTCGTCCTGCGCTCGCAGCTCGTCATCCAGCCGCAGTACCTCGCGCGCGGTGTCCTCATCGGTCACCAGCACGTGCACGAAGCCGCCGCGCAGCGCGCCCAGCACGGCCGCAGCCTTGCGCACGCCGCCCGCCACCGCGATCGAATTCGGGTGGCGCGGGAGATCCTGCAGCGCCAGCCCGATCACGCGCCGGCTGACCGGGATATCGAGGATGTTGCCCCGGATGTCGTAAAACCCGACGCGGATATCGCCGACCGCGCCCTGCGCGCGGATCTCCGCCAGCGCGTCCTCGCTGATGTACCCGGCGCGGTGCACGCCGGCCAGATCAGGGTCCGCCGAACCAATCCCCGTCAGCGCGATATCGGCGTTGCGCCCGATCTCCAGCGTCTCGTGCACCTGCGGGTCCTGCAGCAGCGACTGCCGCACCAGCTCGTTCTCCACGATCATCGGGGCCGGCAGGTAGTGCGGCGTGCCGCCCACGCGGTCGGCCAGCTCGCGGGTGATGAGGTGGTTGTCGATGCGCGGCAGCTTGCTGCCCAGCGATCCCAGCGTCTGCGACACCCGCACATTGCGGTAGTAGGTCGGGCGCAGCGCCTGCACCACTTCGTGCAGAGTGGTGCCCCACCCCACGCTGATGGTCATGCCATCGCCTAGGACCGTCGTCAGGTAGCGGGCCGCCAGCTCGCCCAGTTGCGGCAGCAGCGCGCCCGATTCCGCCGAGGCGGAGGAAAGCACCCGCGCCACCCGCAGCCCGAAGCGCTGCACCAACTCGTTCTGGGCATCCTGCGCTACGGCGGCGGGGTAGCGGATACGCACCTCGACGATGCCCGCCGCTTCCGCCTCCGCCAGCAACCGCGAAACCGTCGGTACACTGCGGCCAATCTGGCGGGCGATCTGTTCCTGAGTGAGCTTGTCGATCCAGTACAGTGTCGCGACCTCGGCCAGCACCGCCTGCCGTGCCTCGGCGCCACGCAACGCTTGCCGTGTGCGCCCCCCTTGCTGGTCCATTACCGCTCCATTGCGCTAGGACGACACCCGTCGCAAGAACTTGATTCGGAGGAAATTTCTTGCAGGCGCACGGTAACGCAGACGACGCCCGGTGTCAACTCCCGGACACGGTCTCACACCGATCATTCCTCCGCCGCCCACCCCCACGTCATCCCGGCCACAGCGTGCAGACCGGGGAGGTGGGTGACGCATCGTCGCGGTTCCGGCGTCCGCGCAGGCCTCCCCACCGCGTCACCC
>JASGGF010000141.1:0-11548 GCA_047605145.1 Thermomicrobiales bacterium
GTTCGCCAGTGATTGCCGCACGAGGTAGTCGCCGGGAAGCTCGCCGCCGCCGTCCCTCTCCAGCGCCAGCATGGCGTTGGCGGTGATCTCGATGTAGTAGCCGCTGACCTTGTTGTACGCGACCTTGAGCGTGCGGATGCCGGTGCGCTCCCGCTCGCTGCGTTCGAGGTTCGCGATCCAGTCGCGCGCGACGCGCACGTTTCGCTCGTGCTCGTCCAGCTCGGGCGCGAAGCCGGGCCGGATCGCGCCGCCGGAGCCGGCGCTGGCGGCGGGCTCATCGCGCAAAGCGTCGTGCAGGAAGCTGGCGACTCCGGCGCACCCCGCGTTGGCGGCCTCCGGGAGCGTCCACGCGGGACCGGCGATATCCGCACTGAACCCGGCCAGCTTCGTCAGCGACAGGCGTAGCGCAGCCAGCTCTCGGGGGGAGACGGTGTTCAACAGCGCGCGGTTCGCCACGCGCTCAATGTCACCGATTGCGCGGGCCGCCTCGCGGAAGCGGGCGCGGGCGACCGGCTGCTCGCAGAACCACGCGACGGCCTGTTGGCGGGCGGTGATGCCGGGCAAATCGAGGAGCGGCTGGTTCAGCCATGTGCGCAGCAGGCGGGCGCCCATGGGGGTGCAGGTCTGATCCATGACCGCGACGAGGCTGTGGCGGCGCTCGCCGCGCCCGCTCTCGGTCAACTCCAGATTGCGGCGCGCCTGCGCGTCCAGCACCATGAAGCCGTCGGTACTGTAGTGCCGCAACGTGGTCAGTTGCGGCAGGGCGGCGCGCTGCGTCTCCTGCAGGTAGGCTAGCAACGCCCCGGCGGCGCGAGTTGCCAGTGGCAGCCCTTCCAGCCCGAAGCCGTCCAGCATCGAGACGCCGAAGTGCTGGCAGAGTAGATCGTGGGCGCGCTCGTGCCGCCACTGCCACGCCTCGGTGGCGCTGGTGGCGATGCCTTCCGGCGCCCAATCCGCCGTACGGTCGTCCTCGCTGACGATGACTTCGGCGGCGGCGAGGCGCAGCAGCTCGCGACTGATCACCTCTTCGGCCGCCTCGTGGCTGGCGGCGCGCACCTGCGTGGCGGCGAACGTGCCGGTCGAGAGCTCGGCGTAGGCAAACCCCGCGCGCTCTCCCTCGATGATGGCGGCGGCGACGTAGGTGTTGCGGTGACCCTCCAGCATCGAAGGGTCGGTGACCGTGCCGGGTGTGACCACCCGAGTGACATCGCGCGGCATCAGGCCGCGCTGGGCCGCCCCGACCTGCTCGCAGATGGCGACCTTTTGCCCCGCCGCCACCAGCCGCGCAATGTACGCCTCGGCCGCGTGGTGGGGGATGCCAGCCAGCGCTACACGCACGCCTTTGCCCATCTCGCGGCTGGTCAGGGTAATGTCGAGGAGACGGGCGGCCGTTTCAGCGTCCTGCTCAAACGTCTCGTAGAAGTCGCCGAGCCGGAACAGGAGGATGGTGTCGGGGAAACGCTGCTTGATCTGGAGATACTGGCGGCGCACGGGGGCCACGTTGGGGTCGTCCGCGTGCCCGTTGGCGGCGGCTGGCGCAGGCTGGAGCGTGGGCGTGCCGTTGGTCACCGGAATCGGCTCTCGCTTCACGGGTATGATGGGCGGATGGACGCGTGCGGGGAGGCTAGCCTACGCGCTGGCTGGCATCCGCCGCAACCGGAGGCCGTTGCGCGCGCGCCGCGATGAGCGCGGCGCTGGGAGTGAGAGGGAGGAACGATTCAATGGCGACGTTTGCCGTGGTCTACACGTTTGCGGACAACGAGGCGGTACGGCTGGAGACGCGCCCGAAGCACCGGGAGTACCTGAAGACGCTGCTGGAGGCTGGCAACATCGTGCTCTCCGGGCCGTTCGTGGACGACTCCGGCGCGCTGCTGGTGCTGGAAGCGCCCGACCGGGAGACGGTGGAGGGCTTCCTCGCCAATGACCCGTACAAGGACGCCGGGGTCGTGGCGAGCGCGCTGGTCAAGGAGTGGAACATCGTGATGCGCGGCGGGCAGTAGTCGCAGGCAGCGCGTAACAGGCAACAAAACGGGCCGGGGGAGCGATTCCCCGACCCGTTCCGTGTCTGGCGTCGTGAGGAGTACGGTGTCTTTCGAGAGGCTCGAGACACGATGGTGTGTGCCCGGAACCGCTCGCCTACAACTCCTGATGGTAGGCAAACAACCGGTCGCCATCGAGGCGGCGCAGCTTCTGCAGCGCCTCGTTCTCGATCTGCCGGACGCGCTCGCGGCTGATCTGCAGCTGCTCGCCGACCTCGGCCAGCGTGTGCTGGTGGCCGTGGCCCAGTCCGAAGCGGAGTTGCAGGACCAGCTTCTCGCGCGGGCTGAGGGTGTCCAGCGCCGCGTTGACGTCGCGCTTCAGCATCGACTCGGAGGCGGCCTCGTACGGCGTCTCGGAGACGTCGTCGGCAATCAGGTCGCCGAGGCTGGTCTCGTCCTCGGAGCCAATCGGCGTTTCCAGCGAGATGGTGCGCTGCGCCGCCTGCACGATCTGGTGGATCTTCTCCGGCTGCACGCTCATGGCCTCGGCCACTTCCTCGGGCGTTGGCTGCCGGCCCAGCTCCTGCGCCAGCATGTTGAGCGTCTTGCGGTAGCGCGAGATTGAGTCGCCCATGTGCACCGGCAGGCGGATGGTGCGGCTCTGGTCGGCGATGGCGCGCGTAATCGCCTGCCGAATCCACCACGTCGCGTACGTGGAGAACCGGAAGCCCTTCCGCCAGTCGTACTTCTGGACGGCGCGCATCAGTCCGATGTTGCCTTCCTGAATCAGGTCCAGCAGGGTCAGGCCGCGGTTCACGTAGCGCTTGGCGATGGAGACGACGAGGCGCAGGTTGGCGCGCACGAAGCGCTGGGTGGCGTCGAGGTCGCCCATCTCCACGCGCTTGGCCAGCTCGATTTCCTGCGCGTGCGTCAGCAGCGGAGTTTCGGCGATCTCGCGCAGGTAGAGCCGCACGGGATCGTTGATGAAGTTGGGATCGAGCCGCTGCAGGACGTCGAGATCGCGCTCGATATCGACCTCTGGCTCGACCTCGTCGGCCATCTGGGTCTGGATCTCTTCAGGAATATCGATCCGGTCGTCGACGACGCCACTGACGACGAGATCATCGATCTTGTCTATTCCATAGGTTTGAATTGGATCGCTCATGGGCGCCATACTCCTCTTCAGAAACGAATCAGGTTCCATCCATTCGGGCGCGTCACCGCCGGGTTTGTGTGTGGCAACGCAGATTCCGGGCCCCCGGCGTGCGCTCAGCGAGAGTGACCCCGAGGTACTAACGCTCCCGGCGCGCTTCTGGTTCCCTCAAATACGA
Organism: Thermomicrobiales bacterium; assembly: GCA_047605145.1. GTDB lineage: Bacteria > Chloroflexota > Chloroflexia > Thermomicrobiales > UBA6265 > JACCXM01. Next base: position 3,311 of record JASGGF010000141.1, read on the forward strand.
GGAAGCCGCTGTCCCGCTGCGATCATATCAGGCGCTTCAATCAGGATGAACAGGCGCCTGAAACGTACTCGGCGAGACTGACGTAGGGCGCGCACATCAAAGCCGGCGGCCTGTGCCGCCGGCTTCGATTCGCAGGGAACGGAGTCGGGGACTAGTGCCCGCAGCCGCAGCCCTGCGCCGTGCTTTCGTTCGCGCCGGAGTTGAAGGAGTGGCCGCAGGCGCAGCCAGAGACGGCGTTCGGGTTGTGCACCGTGAACCCGCCGCCCATCAAAGAATTCACATAATCGACCTGCGCGCCATCGAGATACATGGCGCTGAAATTATCGACGAGCAGGCGGACGCCATCGGTCTCGATGACCTCGTCGCCGTCCTCGGCAGTGTCCTCAACGGTCATGCCGTACTGCAGGCCAGAGCAGCCGCCCGGGGCCACAAAGACGCGCAGCGCGGCCTCCGGCGTGCCCTGATCGGCGAGAAAGCCCTTGAGCTGGGCCACAGCCTCAGGAGTGATGGTGATCATAGGTGTTGTTCCTCCGCGCCCGGGCCTTGCCGGAAGCGGCGGCCCGAGTCGTGTATTCCGTATTGACTGAGTGTACGGCACGACCCGTCACTGTCAAGCGGGTGACGCTTTCATAACGCGCGCCGGGACGCGTGGTTCCCGGTCAGTTGCGCGTGTGCTGGGGCGCAAAGAAGACGAGGATCGACAGGTCCTCGGTGATATTGACGAAGCGGTGGTCAATGTCCTTGGCGACGAAAACGATGGAGCCGGGTTGCACCTCGCGCCGCTCACCATCGACGGTGATGGCGCCGCGCCCGGAGACAACGTAGTAAATCTCGTCCTCGAGGTGCGGCGTCTGGGTGTCCACCGACCCCGCCGGCAGCACGTACAGCCCGAGGCTCATGGAGCCTTGATTGAGGAACTGCAGGTAGGCATCGCCAGTGGCCTGCTGGTGCGCGACGATCTCGGCGTACTCGAAGGTTTCCACAGTGAAGAACCCTCCCTGCGTCATTGCAAAAAAGCCCCTCTCCCGCGCATCGGGAGAGGGGTTGGGGTGAGGGTAACTATCTAGTCCGCGACGATGGCCAGATCCACGCTCTCGCGGGCCGGGGCCGGGGTCAGGCGGAAGTGGTCCATGGTCAGGCACTCGGTCGGGCACCAGTCCACGCATAGCGCGCAGCGGATGCACGCGCGCTCGTCGATGAGCATGGCGGCGGAGAGGGGGCCGAGTTCGGCGCGGGCCATTTCCGCCAGTTCCACATCGCCATCGATGGAGTGAATGCGGTCTGGCGAGACCATCTCGATGCACTTTTCGGGGCAGACATCAACGCAGCTCGCGCACAGGATGCAGCGGTTGCCATCGATGAAGATGTTGAGCTGGCACTGCAGGCAGCGCTTCGCCTCCTCGAACCCGATGGGCTTGGTGTAGCCGATCTCGGTCTCGATGGCGGTGTCGCCGGTCTTCAGGCCGCGATCCGCCAGCGGCATCGCGGGCATCAATTGCCGCCCGACGCTGGTGTAGTTGTCGCCCCAGACGAGGCGGCGGCTCATCGCCGAGAGCGTCCACTCCGCAATGCCCTCGGAGAGGAGCGGGTTCGGCGTGGAGACGTACTCGGTCGGAATACGGGTGATCTCCATGTCCTTCGGCTTCGGTTCGACGTTGCGCAGGTCCTCGTTGATGAACTCGGACACGCGCCGCGCCTCGCCGATGGAGGAGATGAAGTTTGTGGGGTTGGTGACGTAGTCGCCGGCGGCCCACGTGTGCGGCAACTCGGTGCGCAGCTGCTCGTCCAGCAGCGGCACGCCGCGCCGATCCGCCTGCACCGTCACGCCGTTGAGGAGCGCGTTGTCCTGCCGCTGGCCGATAGCCACCAGCACCATGTCGCACTCGATGATGAACTCGGAGCCCTTGACTGGCTGCGGGCGGCGGCGGCCTTGCGCGTCCGCCTCACCGAGCTCGTTGCGGACCATCTCGATGCCGGCCACCTTGCCGTTGACGTCATCGACCACGCGGGTGGGGGAGACCATGTACATGATCTCGACACCCTCGATCTCCGCCTCTTCCAGCTCGACCGCGTCCACCGGGATCTCCAGAATGGAGCGGCGGTAGGTCATGATCGATTCTTCGGAGCCCATGCGCAGCACGGTGCGCACACAGTCCATGGAGGTGAAGCCGCCGCCGACGGTAACGACCTTCTTGCCGACCCAGACATCCTTCTGGCCGAGGTTGACATCTTCAAGGAACTGGAGGCCTGAGACCACGCCGTCCAGATCTTCGCCCGGCACGCCCAGCTCCTGCGGGATCTGGCAACCGGCGGAGATGATCACCGCGTCGTAGTCGTCGATGAGGTCTGGCAGCATGACATCCTTGCCGACCTCGGTGTTGTACTGGATGTCGACGCCGAGGTCAGTGATGAGGCTGACCTCGTCCATGATGACGTCGCGTGGGAGACGCCACTCCGGCACTCCGGCCCACATCACGCCGCCCGGCACCGGGTAGCGCTCGAAGACGGTGACCCGGTATCCCTGCCGCGCCAGCTGGCGGGAGGTGGTGAGGCCGTTGGCCCCGGCGCCGATGACGGCGGCGGTCTTGCCGTTCCACGCCGGTGCGACCTCGCGGCGGGTCTCGCCCCGGTAGTCAGCGGCGACGCGCTTCAGGTAGCAGATGCCGATGGGCGCGTCGATCTCCTTACGGCGGCAGGCGTCCTCGCAAGGGCGGGCGCACATGCGGCCGAGGCAGCCGGGGAACACGTTGTGCTCTCGGTTGACCTCGTAGGAGTCCGCGTACCGGCCATCAGCGATCAACGCGATGTAGCGCGAGATGTCGGTGTGCGACGGGCAGGCCGTCATGCACGGGATGTTGTCCTGAAACCACTGCGGGTCGCCGGTCGCGATGGGCAGGCGGGGGCCGCTGCGGGTGATGAAGTTCGAGTAGAACGAGGCGTCCACAAACGAGAGCAGGCGGATGCGCCGTGTGTAATCGACCTCGATGTCATCGAGGCCCTGCCCGGCGATGCCGTACGACGCGAGCGAGCCGGAGATCAGATCGACCTCGGCGGCGTCCATCGGGCGGAAACGATCGGGCCCGGCGCCGCAGGATACGCACACGTCTGGCGGCGTGTCTCCGTCATGAATCCAGCCGCAGGCTTTGCATCGGAACATGGGGCGCTACTTTCCTTCAGTCTGCGTTTTGTGCAACAGCCACTGGCACAACGCCACCGGGTTGCAGGTATATGGAGCGGAGTATAGCCGCGACGAGTCAGCATAGTCGGACTATTCCGCCGCGCTGACGGCCCGGCCCCATGGCAGCAGCGGCCCTGATCGCGCACACCCCGGAGTACGTCTCGTGGCCATAGCCACCGATGCCGCCGGCCAATCCCGATGTCATCCCGACGAAGGAGGGATCGACCACCCCTAACTGCGCAACCACGGCGCCTGCTTCGTTGCCGCGCCGTCGACGCTGCGCCAACCGCGGTCGCCATTGGGCTCTTCAGCGCGCCGACTTCGGAAGCCGGAGAGCGGGCGCCGTGACCCTGAGGTTGGGGGTGGTCGATCCCTCACCTGCGGGTTCGGGATGACATCGGGGTGGCGAGCATCGGCGGCGACAACCGGAGAGAACGCGTCAGGGCAGCAGCCGGCGCCTAACTTCTCAGGATTGTTTCGCCACCGCGTCGTAGTTCACCGAGGCCGGCGGCTTTTCACCAGACAGCGCGGCCAGCAGGTTACGCGCCGCCAGCGTCGCCATGGCGTCGCGGGTTTGGACAGTGGCGCTGGCGGTGTGCGGCACGACGATGCAGTTGGGCAGGCTGACCAGCGGATGATCCGCTGGCAGCGGCTCCGGGTCGGTGACATCGAGGGCCGCGGCGAGGATCTCGCCGCTCTCCAGCGCCGCCACCAGCGCGTCGGTATCTACGACCGGGCCGCGCGAGGCGTTGATGAGGATGGCGGTTGGCTTCATGGCGGCGAACTGACTGGCGCCGATCAGGTGGCGCGTTTCCGGCGTCAGGGCCACGTGCAGGGTTAGGAAATCGGCCTCGCGCAGCACCGTCTCCATGTCGGTGTACTCGACGTTGTTGGCGGCGGCGAACGCCGCGTCCTGGTACTCATCGTGGGCCAGCACGCGCATGCCGAAGCCGCTGGCGCGCTTGGCGACCTCCTTGCCGATGCGCCCCAGCCCAACAATGCCGAGCGTGGCGCCGGAGATCTCCTGCCCCAGCAGCAGCAGCGGCCCCCACGTCTGCCACTTGCCATCGCGCACGTACTCGATGGATTCCGGGATGCGACGGGCGGCGGACATCAGCAGCGCCCACGTGTGATCGGCGGTGGCGGCGGTGAGCACGTCCGGCGTGTTGCAGACCAACACGCCGCGCTCCGTGGCGGCGTCTGCGTCGATGTTGTCGTAGCCGACCGCGAAATTGGAGACCACCCTCAGGTTTGGGTGCTTGTCCAGCACCTCGCCGTCGATCTTGTCGGTGAGCAGCGTCAGGGCGCCATCGGCGTCGCCGAGCAGGGCGTCCAGTTCCTGCGCCGAGGGGGGCAGCTCATCCTCCCAGACCGTGACCTCGCCCCGGTCGCGCAGCAGGGCCAGCCCCGCCTCCGGAATCTGGCGGGTGACGACGATCTTCCATTCCTGAGCCATAACGAACTCCCTTGGCGGCAGCGCCAGCTGACCTCGCGAACCTTCTGTGGCTATTGTCGCCCGATTCGGCGGAACGCGGGCGCCGGGCTCCGCGCGTTGTCGCAAGGTAGGCAAGATCGATTCGAGCATCCTGTCGTCCGAACGTCCTGAACCTCGTCGGCCGGAGGTCAGGAGAACTGAGGCAAGCGAGGAATCTGCCGCTGGCACGTGGTATGCTGTTCCTCGCAAGTGAGACTCATTCTCAATTCGGAGAGTGAGTGGAAGCAGGCAGGATATGCCCGGGACACGCTTCAAGAACACCGCGCAGCGCTCCGCTGTCCTCGAAGTCGTGCGGACCGCCGAGTCGCACCTCACCGCCGGAGAGATCTTCGAGCGGGTGCGTCGGCGTGATCCACACATCGGGTACGGCACCGTCTACCGCACGCTGCACCTGCTCGCCGAGCACGGCCTGATTCAGGAGTTGACCTTCGCGGATCAGGCCAGCCGCTACGACGGCCGGGTGGAGCGGCACGACCACGTGCACTGTCAGGCGTGCGGCGTGCTGCTGGATGTCGATGTCCCCGTGGCGCTGATGGCCATGCACGTGGCGTCGGAGCAAAGTGGATTCGACATCAACAGCCACCACACCGTGTTCACCGGCACCTGCCCGGCCTGCCGCACAGGCCGGGTCAGCGCCGTCGGTAGCGACTGAACAGCGACGCTGCGGAGTGTTCTGGAAGCAACCATGCGACGGGCATGAACCGGCACTGGAGGGAAACGCCAACGTGACTGCACCGATGTTCGAGATCGAAAACCTGCACGCCGAGATCGAGGGCAAGGAGATCCTCAAGGGGGTCAACCTCGTTGTCAATGAGGGCGAGATCCACGCCATCATGGGACCGAACGGCTCCGGCAAGAGCACGATGGCGTACGTGATCGCCGGCGACCCCCGCTATGAAGTCACCGAGGGCTCCATCCGTTACCACGGCGAGGATATCCTCGAGTGGGAGCCGGATGAGCGCGCGCGCAAGGGCCTCTTCCTCGCCTTCCAGTACCCGACCGTCATCCCCGGCGTCTCCATGGCGAACTTCCTGCGCATGGCGGTGACCAATGTCCGCAACGCTCGCGCCGAAGACATCGTGGCGAGCGGTGGCGAGGCCCAGAAGTTCACCCCGCGCGAGTTCCGCCGCCTGATGAAGGAGAAGATGTCGCTCCTGAAGATGGACGATGCTTTCGCCACCCGCTACCTGAATGAGGGGTTCTCCGGCGGCGAGAAGAAGCGCGCCGAGATCCTGCAGATGGCGCTACTGGAGCCCAGCATGATGGTGCTGGACGAGACCGACTCTGGCCTCGACATTGACGCGCTGAAGGTCGTTTCCGAAGGCGTCAACAACCTCGCCAGCCCGACCAACGCGATGCTGCTGATTACGCACTACCAGCGGCTGCTGAACTTCATCAAGCCGAACTTCGTCCACATCATGATGGAAGGCCGCATCGTCGAGAGCGGCGGACCGGAACTGGCCCACGAGCTGGAGGCGAAGGGCTACGAGGGCATCCGCGCCGCGCTTGCTGCGCAAGCGTAGGGGGGAGCCGCTTCGCTCAGGGGGTGAGGGGCTTGCGCCCTCAGGGGGTGTAGGGGGGTGAAGGAGCCCAACTTGACGCTTGACTGCCGTCGCCACCCCGCCCCGTCGTCATCCTGAGCGAAGTCGAAAGATCTCGTTCTCCCGTTTTCAACCATCACACAAGGAGACACACAACCATGGTTGCCAAGGCACAGGTTGACATCGGCGAATATCAATACGGATTCCGCGACGAAGAGGATTACGTCTTCAAGAGCGAGCGCGGTCTGAACGAGCAGATCGTGAAAGACATCTCGAAGATGAAGGGCGAGCCGCAGTGGATGCTCGACTTCCGCCTGAAGTCGCTGGACCACTATGAGAAGCGCCCGATGCCGAACTGGGGCGCCGATCTTTCGGGCATCAAGTTCGACGACATCTTCTACTACATCCGCCCGGCGGAGAATATCGGCCGCACGTGGGATGAAGTCCCCGAATACATCAAGAACACCTTCGAGAAGCTGGGCATCCCCGAGGCGGAGCGCAAGTTCCTCGCCGGCGTCGGCGCGCAGTACGAGAGCGAGGTCATTTACCACTCGCTGCGCGAGGACCTCGAAAAGCAGGGCGTAATCTTCCTCGACATGGATTCCGCCGTGCGCGAGCACCCGGATCTGGTCAAGAAGTACTTCGGCACCATCATCCCCTACAACGACAACAAGTTCGCCGCGCTGAACTCGGCGGTGTGGTCGGGCGGGTCGTTCATTTACGTGCCGCCGGGGGTCAAGGTCGAAGTGCCGCTGCAGGCCTACTTCCGCATCAACGCGGAGAACATGGGCCAGTTCGAGCGCACGCTCATCATTGTCGACAAGGACGCCTACGTCCACTACGTCGAAGGCTGCACCGCGCCGACGTATTCCACCAGCTCGCTGCACTCCGCCGTGGTGGAGATCGTGGTGCTGGAAGGTGGCCGCTGCCGCTACACCACCATTCAGAACTGGTCGAAGAACGTATACAACCTCGTCACCAAGCGCGCCGCCGCCTACAAGAACGCCACCATGGAGTGGGTCGATGGCAACCTCGGCTCCAAGGTGACGATGAAGTACCCGGCGGTCTGGCTGATGGAAGAGGGCGCGCGCGGCGAGATCCTCTCCGTGGCCTTCGCCTCCGATGATCAGCATCAGGATGCCGGCGGTAAGGTGGTGCACGTCGCGCCTAACACCTCGTCGCAGATCATCTCCAAGTCGATCTCCAAGGGCACCGGGCGCTCGTCGTACCGGGGTCTCGTGAAGGTCTACAAGGGCGCCGAGAACGTGCGCAGCAACGTCGTCTGCGATGCGCTGCTGCTGGACGAGACCAGCAAGACCGACACCTACCCGTACATCGAGGTGGAGGAAGAGCGCGCCTCCATCGGCCACGAGGCGACCGTCTCGAAGGTGGCTGAGGAGCAGATTTTCTACCTGATGAGCCGTGGTCTGACGGAAGACGAGGCGATGAGCATGATCGTGAACGGCTTCATCGAGCCGATCGCGAAAGAGCTGCCGCTGGAGTACGCCGTCGAGCTGAACCGCCTGATCCAGCTCGAAATGGAAGGCTCGGTCGGCTAGCCGCCGTCCTCGCCGCATCACCCTCGCCGGGCGGGCCACCCGCTCGCCCGGCCACACGATTGACCACGGAGCAGATCAGCATATGAGCACTGTTGCAGACGTTGTTCGGGAGACAGGGTTCTCCCGGCAGGGCGTCGAGGCGCTGGCGCAGGAGCGTCAGGAACTCGACCATACCCGCGACGCGCGGCTGAAGGCGTGGGAGGTCTACGAATCCCTCCCCATGCCCGCGCGCAGCGATGAAGAATGGCGCCGCACCGACATTCGCGGCCTGAAGCTGAATCGTCTCAACCCGCTGGCCGGGGTCAGCGCCACCGGGGTTGACCCGCTGGCCGCACTGGTCGAAGCGGGCGTGGAGAGCGCGGAGGCGCAGATCGCGGTCGGCCCGAACGCTGGCGTGGTCGTGCAGCGCGACGCCGCCACGATCTTCGCCGCCGTCGATCCCGAAGTGACCGCGCAGGGCGTGAT
>JASGGF010000142.1:0-11545 GCA_047605145.1 Thermomicrobiales bacterium
CCCCCTGCTCACCGAGACGCCGCTGGCCGGCTCCCCTCTCCCACGCATCGGGAGAGGGGCTGGGGGTGAGGGCCAACGGCGCGAGCTCTACCTCTCCTCATGTAGCGCCACATTTCGCCGCACACGTATTTCCAGCAATCTGTCAGGATGAAAGCGCATGCCTGACGCCGTCCTCGCCATCGACATCGGCACCCAAAGCAGCCGCGCCGCGCTGCTCGACCCGGAGGGGCGCCTGCTGGCCTCGGCGGCGCAGCCGCATGAGCTGGCCGTGCCGCGCCCCGGCTGGGCGGAGCAGAACCCGGAGGACTGGTGGCAGGCCACCATCGACAACATCCGGGACGCGCTGGCGCGGGCCCCGGCGGGCACGCGCGTGGCGGCGGTGGCGGCCTGCGGGCAGATGCATGGAACCGTGCCCATCGCGCGGGATGGCCGTTTGCTCGCGGACGAGGTGCAACTGTGGTGCGATAAGCGCGCCGCCAGCATCGCCGATGAGATCGCCGCGCATTACGACCCGGCCGCGCTGCAACGCGTGGCCGGCAACGTGCCCACGGCGGCGTGGTCCGGCTTCAAGATCGCGTGGATGCAGCGGCGTCAGCCGGAGCTGTACGCCGCCGCGTGGCAGATCCTGACCCCCAAGGACTTCATCAACCACCGCCTGACCGGCGTGGCCGCCACCGATGTCAGCGAGGCCTCCGGCTCCTTCCTGATGGACCCGGCCACCGCGCAGTGGTCGCCGGAGCTGGCCGAGCTGCTGGGGCTGGACGCGGCCAAGCTGCCGCCGATCCACGCCAGCAGCGCCGTCATCGGCGGGGTGAGCGCGGAGGCCGCGCGCCTGACCGGGCTGACCGCCGGCACGCCGGTGGTGGCCGGCAGCGGCGACATGCTCTGCCAACTGCTGGGCAGCGGCGTCAGCGCGCCGGGCACGGCCTGCGACACCTCCGGCACCGCGTCGGTCATCTCCTTCTACGCCGATGCCCCGGTCGCCGACCGCCGCCTGATGAACCTGCACGCCGCCGGGCCGCACTGGATCGCTTTCGGCATCCTCGACAGCGGCGGCGGCAGCCTGCGCTGGTGGCTGGATGGCTTCGGTGACGCCGCCAGCGACCCGGACACCGCGTGGGAGCGCCTGCTGGCGGACGCCGCCACTGTCGAACCCGGCAGCGAAGGCCTGATCTTCCTGCCCTACCTGCTGGGCGAGCGCACGCTGGGCTCCGCCGATTCGCGCGGCGTCTTCTTCGGGTTCCATCCCCGCCACACGCGGGCGCACGCCACGCGCGCGATGCTGGAAGGTATCTGCTGCGACCTGCGGCAGAGTCTGGAGATCGTGCGCGGCGCCGGCGTGCCGCTAACGGAGATGCGCACCGGCGGCGGCGGCGCGCGCTCGGCCCTCTGGTCGCAGATCAAGGCCGATGTCTACGGCTTGCCCGTCACGCCGCTGCAACACGAGGAAACGGGCATCCTCGGCGCCGCGATGCTGGCCATGATCGGCGCCGGCATGGAGGCTGACACCCAGTCCGCCGGGCTCCTCGTGGAAACGCGGGAGCCCTTCCCGCCAGACCCTGCCACCGTCGCCCGCTACGACCGGCAGTACGCCCTCTTCCGCGATCTGCACGACCGCCTGCAACCGAGCTTCCGCGATGCCGCGCGCCTGATGGGAGAGCAATAGGCGCAGACCGCTTCGGCGTTATCCCGCCTGCGAGGTCGCGCCACCGCCCCGTCATTCCGAGGCAGGAAGAGTCTCGTCAGGCGCCGCGGCCTGTGGTCCTGAGCCATCCACTCGGCGCCATGGTTTCGTGGGGATGTTTCCGGGAGTCATCGCCGGTGTATCGCACCGCCGAGCTTGTCGCAGCGGGTGTACGATCAGCCGGAAGCGTCTTGCCAAAAACCAGACGAGATCCCTCCTGCGTCGGGATGACGTCGGAGTGGCGACGGCAGTAATTTCCCTCCGTCGGTGCCCCGCGAGACGCCGGACTACGCCGCGCCCGCGCCCGGCTTCAGGGAGAGCAGCGCCTTCCCACTGGCGGGATCGGACGGCACGGAGGTGTACTCATGGGTGATCAGCCACGAGCCGTCCTCCTTCACCAGCCCGGCGGTGGAGCGCACCCACATCTCCACGGCGGTCCCGTCCTTCAGGGAACCGGTGACGGAATACAAGTCGAGCGCAAACCCGATTTCGCGATTGGCGATGCCCTGCAGAGCCTGCAAGGTGTAGCCAATCGGGCCGTCGTAGCCGCTGAACCACTCGCCTAGCTTCTCCCGCAGCGCCGCGAGCCCCGACCACGCCAGCGGCGGCAGGGCGTCGAAATCCACCACATCGGGGCGCTTTGCGTGACCAGCGGCGAGACCTCCTTGTCGCGGATGCGTTGCGCGCGGTCCATGATGAGGGCGGTGCTTTCCGCGACTGCCGCCGCATCCTGATGCGTCATGCCGCTCGTCCTCCTGCGTGCGCTGCCTGCCTGCAGGCGGCGTGTCGCAAGATGAACGCCACGGCGCGATGTCGTCACCCCCCGAAGAAATACCGCGTCAGGTGGAAGAACACCGGCGCCGCGAAGCAGAGCGAGTCGATGCGGTCGAGAACGCCGCCGTGGCCGGCGATGAGGGCGCCGAAGTCCTTCACGCCGCGGTCGCGCTTGATGGCAGACATCGTCAGGCCGCCGGCGAAGCCCATCAGGGCGATGATCAGCGCCATCACCCCCGCTTGCCACGGCGCGAAGGGCGTAAGCCACCACAGCGCGGCGCCCAGCAGCGTGGCGCAGGCCACCCCGCCGAGGAAGCCTTCCCACGTCTTGTTCGGGCTCACCAGCGGCACGATCTTGCGCCTGCCCAGCAGCTTGCCCCAGATGTACTGCAGCACATCGCTGCCCTGCGCCACGATCAGCAGGAACAGCAGCAGCTTGGCGCCGCTCCCCTCGCCGCCCGGCGTCAGCATCAGCAGCGCCGGAGCGTAGCTGACGCAGTAGACACAGATCATCAGCCCCCACTGGATGACGGCGGTGCGCGCAAGGAAGTCTTCCGTCTCCCCGGCCAGCGCCACCCGCGCCGGGACGAGCAGAAAGACAAAGACGGGGATGAAGATCGAGAACAGGCCGTACCACTCGCGCCAGACCAGCCAATACTGGATGGGCGTCACCACGAAGAAGACCCACAACAGCGCGCGGTGATCGCCGTGGCGCGTCGGGGCGAGGGTCATGAACTCGCGCAGGGCGAGGAAGGAGACGCCCATGAAGAGGAGCGAGGCGCCCGTGCGCCCGGTCATCAGCGCGAGGGCCAGCACGCCGCACATCACCCACCACGCCCGCACGCGGTCGTTCAGGTTGGCGATGGTCGCGCGGCGGGCCTCGGAGCCGGGACGGCGCGCGAGGATTTCGCCGATGACCGTGGCGATAACCAGCACCGCCAGCAGACCGGCGCCCAGCGCCTGCAACTCGGGGCCCCACATGGTTGGCAGAAACAGGCTCATGCGTCATCCAGTGCGATCAGCGCCTCGCGCGCCCGTTCCAGAAACACGTCCTTCCCCTCGCCCGGTTCCAGATGCAGCGGCGCGCCGAACGTGACGCGGCTGAGTTGCGGCACGGGCGCGAACTCCCCCTTCGGCATGATCTTGCCCAGATTGTGCAGGTTCACCGGCACGAGGTCGATCTGCGGGCGCTGCTTCGCCAGAAAGTGCAGCCCGGCGCGGAAAGGCGCCACCCGCTCGCCGCTGCCGCGCGTGCCCTCCGGGAAGATGATGAGGGAGGCGCCGTCATCCAGCACCGCCACGAGTTGATCGAGCTGCTGCCGCAGCGCCGCCAGATTGCCATCGCGCTCCACCAGCACCGCGTTGAACACGTGCGTGGCGCAGTACCGGCGCAGCGCATCCTTCTCCCAATACTCCTTCGCCGCCACGGGCCGCGTCCGCGCCCGGATCGCGGGCGGCAGCACCGCCCAGAGCACCACCACGTCGAGATGGCTACTGTGGTTCGCGTAGAAGATGCACTGCTCCCGGCAAACAGCGTCCCCCGCCACGCGTACGCTCGGCCCGGCGGCAAGGCGCGCGAGGAAGGCGATCAGCCGCGCCAGCAGCCCGCTCATCCGCCGCGCCGGTTCAGATGCGCCGCGATGATGCGCAGCCGGTTGATGACGGTGATCGCCTCGCCCAGCAGGATCGCCGCCAGCGCGAGGGCGATGACGGCGCCGCGCGGCCAGCCGGCGAGGATCTCCAGAAAGGAGAGCGCGCAGGCGGCGATCAGCAGGTGCATGCGGCGCGGCTTCGCCATCGGGCCGTCGTAGACCTGCGGCGCGCCGAGCGTGACGCCGAGGGCGCGCACGTAGGCGACGATGATGGCGAACGCCGCCGCCGCCCAGCCCAGATCCCGCCCCCACGCGAAGCCCGCCACGGCGTAGCCGGCGCCGGCGATGAACAGCAGGTCGGCGAAGCGGTCCGGCAGCTCGTTGTAGATGCCGCCCACCGGCGACTTCATGCCCCCCTCGACCGCCAACATGCCGTCGAACAGGTTGCAAAGCAGGCGCAGCGGCATCATCGCCGCCGCCACCAACAGCAGCACGAGGCGCGGGCCATCGTCCACCCGCGCCGAGGCCACGAAGCAGGCCGCCGCGATGGCCGCGAACACGACGCTGGCGATGGAGATCTGGTTCGGGGTCAGGCCCAGCCGCTGCAGCTTCGGCGCGACACGGTGCGCCCAGCCCGTCTCCCGGGCCGGCACCGGCCGCCGCGCCATCTGCTCTGCGTCGTCCATCGCGCCACCACCATGTCACTGCCGATGCGCACATGGTAGCGCCCAACTGTCCGGGCGGGACACGCCGGAGCCATGCCCTGCCCGGAACACGAGGCATCAGCCGGGAGCTGCTAGCCCCGGCGCCGCCGGGTACGCGCCGCGCGAATGGTGGGCTCCGTCGGCTCCAGCGGGCCAACCGGCGTGTTGCCGGGATCGACCCATGGCGACGGCGTGGTCAGGTCCGGCAGGGCGCCCGGATTCACGACGGTGGTGCTGGTGCATCGCATGCCTTTGCTGTGGAACGTGCAGGTCGTGCTGGTGCCGTTCGGATTTGTGCACGTCACCGAGACTCCGCCGGGTCGTGAGTCCGTTTCTGCCGTGCCCCCGTCATCCGCGCAATAGTCGGCGAATGCTTGCGCCTGCAGTGCGATCTGCGCTTTCGATAGCTTCTTCGGCTTCTTCTTGTCGGCGGCCACTGGCGGCGCCTCCGTCGCCAGCCGCGCGCCCGCCAGCGCGGCGATTAGGCCGAGGCCACGGGTGACGAACGAACGCCGGGTCGTGGAGCTGGGAGAGTGGTGCATCGTTGGCTCCTCTGGTGATGATCGCGGCTGAGCCCCTGCGGCTCTGCTGATGCCACGGTACGGGGTGATGCCGCTGGCGGCTGTCCAGCAAGGAACCGGACGGCTGTCAACCACGCGACCATGTGCCGGCGTAAGGATCGAGACGCCACCGCAGCGCCCCGTCTCCCACTGCGAACCGCCAAACCCCGATGTCGTCCCGAACCCGCAAGTGAGACATCGCCCACCCCCAACCTCGCTACCCCGCCCCAACTCTCCGACTCCCACCACAGCCCCTCGCCACCCCGACGTCATCCTGAGCGAAGTCGAAGGATCGTGCACCCCCAACTCCCGGGGAGGCGGCGTCCGTCGCTCCGCCCGCCGCCGCCGGCGATGAGTCTCGGTGGCAATCGGAGAGTGACGCCGCCGCCCCGATGGTTGGGGGTGGGCGATCCCTCATCTGCGGATTCGGGATGACATCGGGGAAGGGAAGGAGGTGGTGGGGCGCGGAGTGCGGGCGCCGTGACCTTGGGCTTGGCGGTGCGCGATCCCTCCTTCGTCGGGATGACAGCGGGGTGGGGGAGGTTCGCGGTGGGCATTGGGGGAGCGGCGTCAGGGTGGTGAGCGTCGCGTGCTGCTGACGCCTGCCCCACGACGGAACACGCGGGCCGTCGCGCCTCAATCACCTCGATCATCCCCGGTCGGCCTCTGCACGCGCCGGTTCCCTCGCGCGCTTTGTATCCAGAATCCGGCAGAATGCCCATTGACAGGCCGAAAACAGCCCGATAGGATCGCGTTTGTATCCAGTTCACGCGAAATTGCGGCCGGATCGATCTGCACGATCTTTTAGTCCAAGGGGGTGTGGTGGCGCTCGTGGCAGTCTCGCGGCCAGAAAGCTCCGTCGCCGGGTTCATCCCGGGCGAGCCGGAGCGCGCCGAGGGCGAGCCGCTCAGCGAGGTCGCCACGCGCTACCTGCGCGCCGCCATCCTCGATGGCCGCCTGCGCCCCGGCGCCCGGTTGCGGCAGGAGGCCATCGCGCGGGAGCTGGGCGCCAGCCGCATCCCGGTGCGGGAGGCGCTGCGCACGCTGGAAAACGAGGGGCTGGTCAGCCTCACTCCGCGCAGTGGCGCCCGCGTGGCGCGGCTCGACTACGCGGAGCACGCCGAGCTGTACCGCATCCGCGAGGAACTGGAACCGCTGGCGCTGGCCGAGAGCACCCCGCGCCTGACCGACGAAGCCATCGCCCACCTGCGAGACCTCAAAGAGCAGATCGAGGCCTCGCGCGATCCCGGCCTGTGGCTGATTCTCGACCGCCAGTTCCACCTCGCCAGCTACGCCGCCGCCCCGATGCCGCGCCTGCTGCGCATGATCGAGGGGTACTGGAACACCACGCAGCAGTATCGTCGCGTGTACTACGGTATGGTCGCGGCGACATGGCGCTCGGACGATCCGGCGCTGCCGATGACACACGTAGATCACACCCAGCTCATGGACGCGCTGGAACGCCGGGACGCAGCGGACGCCAGCGCCATCATGCGCCTGCACATCCGGCGCACGCGCCTGACGCTGGCCGCCAGCCAGCACCTGTTCGACGAATGACCCGCAGTGAGGGAGAGACCACCCGGCTCATGAGCAGCGCAGCACCCGCCACCGCGCCCGAGCGCACCGCCCGCAGCACCGGCTACCTGCGCCTGTCGGGCGTCAGCAAGCGCTTCGGCGACACCACCGTGCTGAACGACCTCGATCTGGAGATCGGCGAGGGGGAGTTCATCTCGCTGATCGGGCCGTCTGGCTCCGGCAAGACCACCACCCTGCGCATCATCGCCGGGCTGGAGACGCCGACGACTGGCGGCGTGTTCGTCGGCAACGAGGAGATCACCTCGCTGCTGCCGAACCAGCGCGGCTTCGGCATGGTCTTCCAGCATTTCGCGCTCTTCCCCCACCTCGATGTCTTCCAGAACGTGGCCTACGGCCTGAAAATTCGCGGCGACAAGCCCGCCGCCATCGAGGCCGCCGTGCTGCCGATGCTGGACCGCGTCGGGCTGCGCCCGCTCGCCACCCGCAAGATCGGCGAACTCTCCGGCGGGCAGCGGCAGCGCGTGGGCATCGCCCGCGCGCTGGTGGTGAAGCCGCGCTTGCTGCTGCTGGACGAGCCGACCGGCTCGCTGGACACCAAGCTAAAGCTGGCGATGCAGACCGAACTAAAGGCATTGCATAACGAGTTCGGCCTCACCTTCATCCACGTCACCCACAACCAGAGCGAGGCGCTGGCCCTTGCCGACCGCGTCTACGTCATGAACGAGGGGCGCATCGAGCAGGCCGGCAGCCCGACGCAGGTCTACCGCTACCCCGCCACCCGCTTCGTCGCCGATTTCGTGGGCCGCAACAACCTGATCGACGGCACGGTGGACGGCGACACCTTCACCGGCAAAATGGGCGCTTTCCCCGCCGGCTCCGGCGCGGCTCGCATCGGGCGCGGCTCCGCCACTGCCGTCATCCGCGCCGACGCCATCCACCTCGGGCCGCCACCCGCCGGCGCCGCCACCCTGCCGGTGCGGCTGGACGCGCTGGAGTACGCCGGCTCCGTGGTGACGTGGTTCCTGCACGGCCCCGGCGGCGACCTCACCACCGATGTCACCGCCGAGGAAACGGAGCGCCTGCGCCCGGTGATCGGCGAGACGTATCAGGCGTGGTGGAACCCGAACGATGTGCACTACCTGCAAGCCTGAGCTACGGAAGGAGGCGCGCTCCCGCCGGGAGGATCCGGCCACGTCCAACGCAGTGATCCGCACGAAACTGGCACGCAGAAAGGACGCACCCATGTCGCAGAAGCACCTGACCTACGCGCAAATGAGCGCCATGCGCTTTGTCGCCGACCACGCCACCACCCGCCGCCGCCTGCTGGCGCTCGGCGTCCAGCTCGGCGCCGGCTTCGCCGCGCTCGGGGCGCTGGGCCGCTGGGCGGAGACGGACGCCGCGGCGCAGGGCGTCACGCTGCGCGAGATCGGCCTCAGCCTGACCGAAGACCCGCGCATTCTGGGCAAGTTCCAGCAGGACACCGGGATCACCATGGAGGGCAACTCCCAGATCCTCGGCAACCAGATCACCTTCTGGCTGCAGAACTACAAGGATTACGACGTCAATCAGGTCAACTTCAGCCAGAACGCGCCGCTGCTGGCTCAGAACGCCATTCAGGCCTTCCCGGTCGCCGATATCCCGGCGTGGAACGATCAGGTGCTGCCGCTCTTTCGGGAGGAAGGCTCGCCGGGCTCCAGCGAGAAGTCGGGCTGGCCGATGGCCGGCACGTACGTGGACCCGAAGACGATGGAGCAGTTCATCGGCACGCCGACGTGGTTCGGCTTCGACGCCTTCGGCTACCTCGACGGCCCGACGCAGGGCGACCTGACGAGCTACGGCGCCATCTTCGACCCCGGCAACAAGGGGCGCGCCACGCTGCTGAATGAGCCGATCACCGCCGTGATGAAGGTGGCGACGTACATGCAGGGCACGAAGATGGCGAATTTCTCCGGCGCGCTGAACAACCTGACGCCGGACGACCTGAAGATCTGCTTCGACTTCCTGAACGGCAAGAAGGCCGAGGGGCAGTTCCGCCTCTTCTGGAGCGACTTCGGGCAACTCGTCGACCTGCTGGTGGCGGGCGAGGTCTGGGTCGGCGACTTCTGGGCCAGCGCCTGCGCGGCCGCTGTCGCCAGCGGGGCCAAGGCGGTCTTCGTCAACGATCCCACCGAAGGCAGCAACGGCTGGATTCAGGGCGCCACCGTCTCGGCGGCGACCCAGCACCTGCCGGAGGTGATGACCTTCATCAACTGGTGTCTGGAGAGCGGCGTGGTCGGCTCCGTGCTCGGCGTGCAGGGCTACTACTCCCCGCGCCCGGACGTGGTGGAGCCACTGCTGAAGGAGCAGGAGTCCCCGGCCGAGGGGATCAACGCGTGGGA
Source organism: Thermomicrobiales bacterium (assembly GCA_047605145.1). Taxonomy (GTDB): domain Bacteria; phylum Chloroflexota; class Chloroflexia; order Thermomicrobiales; family UBA6265; genus JACCXM01. Next base: position 9,229 of record JASGGF010000142.1, read on the forward strand.
TTACTGGTACATGGGCGCCGTGCCGGAGGAGCGCCCGGCGCTGGACACCCGGTTGGAGCACATCGCGGACTGGCAGGCCTACCCGGACAACTTCGACGAGTACAGCCGCCTGTGGACCGCGTTCACGGCGTCGTAGTTGCCCTCCGGGAAGGCCTCACCCCCACCCCCGCACCCCAAGCGCGGGGGGGGGGAGCCGGTTCGCGGTGGCGGGGCAGGTTTGCGGGCCTAACGATGCCGAACGGGCAGCGCCCGCCCGGAGCAAAAAGCCCCTCTCCCGCGCATCGGGAGAGGGGTTGGGGTGAGGGCTTTCGTTCGGGTGAGGGCTCTCTGCGGATGGAGACCATGCCAACTCTGAACACCAACCAGCAGCGCAACGCAGGACAGCGGCCATGAGCGCCGCGTCGTTTCCGGCGAGCGCGCCGCTCGCCGCGCCCGTCGCCACGCACGCGCCGGGCGAACTGGAGCGGCAGGAGGCTGCGCGCAAGTCGCGCAAGGCGTGGCTGCTGCTGCTGCCCGCGCTGCTGGTCGTGCTGGTCGCTGCCATCGCGCCGCTGCTCACCATCCTGTGGGTCAGCTTCTGGCGCACCGATGGCCTCACCCTGCAGCGCACCATCGACCCCACCGCGTGGCGCACCGTGCTCAGCGACCCAACCTTCTACCGGCTGGCGTGGTCCAGCGTGCAGACGGTGCTCATCGTGCTGGCGCTGGTCGGCGTGCTGGGGCTGGCGGCGGGCTACTGGCTGGCGCGCTTCGTCACCAACCGCAAGCTGCAGGCGCTCCTGCTGATGCTGGCGATTCTACCCTTCTGGACCAGCTACCTGATCCGCATCATTACGTGGCAGCCGCTCTTCGGCAACAGCGGGGTCATCAACTTCCTGCTGACCTCGCTCGGCGCGCCGCCGATGGAACTCTTTCTCTATAACCAGCGCGCCATGATCTTCGCCATGACCTCGCTCTATGTCGTCTTCGTCATCGGCCCCGTCTTCTGGGCCCTCTCCCGCATTGACCCGGAGGTGATCGCCGCCTCGCGCACGCTCGGCGCCAGCGCGTGGACCACCTTCCGCACCGTCGAGCTGCCGCTGGCGCGCGGCGGGCTGGTGGTGGGGCTCTTCTTCGCCTCCATCTTCCTGTTCGGCGACTACGCCACCGGCCGCCTCATCGGCGGCGGCACCAACCCGCTGCTCTCCGACGCCATCTCGCAGTACGCCGGCTCCGGCCAGTGGCCCATCGCCGCCGCGCTGGCCGTCGTGCTCTTCCTGCTCGCCATCCTCTGCCTGACCATCTTCATGCGGGTCTACGACCTGCGCAACGAGCTGTAGAGAGGTAGGCAGATGCAGCGCAGTCAGGGCCAAAAAGTCTTCGCGGTCATCGGCGGGATCATCTTCTTCCTGATCCTGATCATCCTCTACGCGCCCTTCTTCATCATGGGCCTGCTCTCCTTCGCGGAGCGGACCACGGCGGTCTTCCCGCCTTCGGACTTCTCCCTGATCTCCTACCAGAAGCTCTTCAACCCCAGTAACTTCGACCTCTACCGCATCCCCGGTGAGCCGCTGGTCAACTACCTGCGCCCCATCGGCCTCTCCGTCACGCTGGCGCTGCTGACCTCGGTCATCGCCACCACCCTCGCCCTGATGGCGGCGCTCGCCTTCCGCGAGCGCTTCAAGGGGCGCGGCATCGCGTTCTATCTGCTGCTGCTGGGGATGGTGACGCCGGGCATCATCCTCGGGCTCGGCTTCCGCCTCTTCGCCGACCAGATCGGTCTGCCCACCGGCTGGAAGACCACCGGACTGCTGACCCACATCGCGTGGACCATGCCCTTCGGCTTCATCGTCTTCCTCGTGTTCCTGAATCGCTTCGACCGGGGCATCGAGGAAGCGGCGAGCGTGCTCGGCGCCGATAGCTGGACCGTATTCCGCACCGTCACCCTGCCGGTGCTGGCTCCCGGCGTCCTCGCTTCGCTGCTCTTCGGCTTCACGCTCTCCTTCGACGAGATCCAGCGCAGTTCCCTCGTGCTGGGCCGCGACCAGACGCTGCCCATCGCCATTATTGGGGCCACCACGGTGCGCATCACGCCGGTGCTGTACGCGCTCGGCTCGTTGATCGCGCTGGTCTCCTTCGCCTTTGTCGCCTTCTACCTGCTCTTCTTCGAGCGCGAACGCCGCCGCTTCTACGGCGGCGTCCCGGCGGAGGAGGACGAGGAAGAGACGGGGGAGGCGGCGGATGGGGCGGTCGCCTGACGCCGGTGAGCCCTCACCCCCAGCCCCTCTCCCGATGCGCGGGAGAGGGGAGCCGACCGGCAGCAGCGGAGGATTCTGGC
>JASGGF010000143.1:0-11497 GCA_047605145.1 Thermomicrobiales bacterium
GAGACCTCCGCATCCGGCACGCCGTTGTGGACCATGTCCACCGCCGTCGCGTTCTCCAGAATGGCGATGGTCGCGCCCTGCCCGGTGATATCCGCCGTGCCGGTGTACTCGGAATCCGCCGGCAGCAGCAGCGTCACGGCCTCCCGGTAGTAGGGCACGGTGAACTCCACCTGCTGCGCGCGCAGCGGGGTGATGGTCATGAACTGGCAGACGATGTCGATCTTGTCCGAAAGCAGGTTCGGGATCCGGGCGTCAGACGCCTCCACCACGAACTCCAGGTACTTCGACCACTCGTTGCGGTCGGCCAGTTGCTCATCGGTCAGCTCGAACAGGCCGCGCGCCAGCAGCTTCGCCATCTCGATGTCGAAGCCCACCAGCTGCCCGTCGGCATCCTCATAGTGCCACGGCGGGTTGGTGGAGCCCGTGCCCACCACCAGCTTGCCGCGGTCCAGCACCTGCTGCAGGCGGCTTGCGCCGGCGTCCTGCGCGCGCACTGCCGGCGCCGCCAGGGCCCCGGCCGCCACGGCCGCGCCAGATAGCGCCGCGCCGCTCTTCAGCAACCGCCGCCGGTTCGTGTGCTCAGAAGAACTCGAAGCCACGACGTCCTCCCCTACGCTCTCGCGTCAATGTCCCGGCCAGCTCCCTCCCGAGGGCGCGAGCATGGCAACTTGCGGAGCATATCGCAAACGCGTTCGTGCCGCGCGCCCTGCGGCGCCTCGCCCCGTTCTGTGGAGAGCGGCCCGCCGCGACGACCGATACGCACATCGCGGTATTGATTGCTACAATTCAGTAATTGTTCATTAAAGAATCACCAGCATGAGCGGCGGCGCTTAGCCGCGCGGTGATGTGTCGCGCGAATTACACAAGAGGAGCTCTACGGAAGTGGATGCAAAAGCGTTTGATGCCCGGACACGAGTGTTGGGAAAGTCCTGCAACCGGCGCAGCCTGACCTACGCAGTGAGCCTGGGCGCAGTTGCTGCCGCGGTCGCCCTACCGCTGGCCGCGCTTCCGGCCACCGCTCGCCGGCGCCGGGTCAAGGGTGAACACAACGTCCGTGGCCACAAGGCCATCATGTGCATCGATGGCAAGACAAAGCGCGTCGCGAAAAAGAAGCGCAAGCATTGGCTGAAGCAAGGCGCCACGCGGGGCGCGTGCAGCAAGGCGTGTACCCCCGTCTGCTCTCCGGGGATTTGTGGCGATGACGGTTGCGGGGGAACCTGCGCCTGCGCTACCGGCTCCGTCTGCATCAGCGGCGCCTGCCAGGTTTGTGATGTTGCCTGCACCAGCGGCGATAGCGTGGCCTGCGGCGAGAGCCTGCAAGCCGCGATTGCGGCCGGGGGCACCGTTCTGGTCTGCCCCGGCGAGTATCAAGGCGCGTTCACCACGCCCCTCGACGTGGAGGTGATCGGGGCGGGCTCGGGGGACAATCCCGCCACGAGCACGATCCTGCGAGGCGCCACAGCGCCGGGGGCCACGGTGGCGATCACCACGGCCGTCACTGCTCGCATCGCGTCTCTCCGTGTGACCGGCGGTAGTGGCAGCGGCCAGAACAGTGGCGGGGTGCACGTGATGAACGCTGGCGCCAACGTCACACTGGAGAATGCAGCGTTGGTGAAGAACACCGGATACTACGGTGGCGGGATGTCGCTTTACACCGGAACACTGACGGTCAAAGGTTGCGACATCAGCGAGAACACTGCCACTGCCAACGGCGGCGGAATCGCAACCGCAACGTTGTTCACTGTTGAATCCACCACCTTCAGCAAGAACACCGCCGCTGACAATGGCGGCGGCATTTTCGTGAACAGCGGAACGACCAACCTGGGCTCCGGCGTCACGGTCACCGGGAACACAGGATCAAACGGCGGCGGGATCTACAAGCTTACCAATGGCTCTACGATCAACGGCTCCGCCACGGTGACGGGGAACACCCCGAACAACTGCGCTGGAGCCATCGGCGTCACATACACCTGCTAATGGGGTGGTGTCCAGACTGGGACACGCGGCGGCCCGGCGAGCATCGACTCGCCGGGCCGCGGTCTGTGCGCCGCGCCCACGCACGCGAACGCGCCCGCTGATACGATGTCGGCCCAGAGATGGCAGTCACTTGCAGGAGGAACGCGGCGTGTCACCCGAGAACGACCATCACCAGTACGACACCCTGATTACCGGCGGGCAGGTCATTGACCCAGCGTCGGGCTTCAACGGGCCGCTCGATGTCGCTGTCAACGATGGCAAGATCGCCGCCGTCGAGGCGAGCATTGACCCCGCCACGGCGCGCGAGGTCATCGACGCCAGCGGCGGCATCGTCACCCCCGGCCTGATCGACCTGCACACCCACATCTACTGGGGCGCCACCTTCTGGGGCATCGAGGCGGACCCGGTCGCCGCGCGCACCGGCGTCACCACCTGGCTGGACGTCGGCTCCGCCGGCTCCTACTCCTGGCCGGGCTTCCGCCGCTACATTGCCGAGCCGAGCAAGACGCGGGTGTACGGCCTGCTCAACCTCTCCTCCATCGGCCTCATCGCGCCAACCTGGGAGTTCGCGAATCTCGACTACTGCGATGTCGATCTCGCCGAGACGATCATCAACGAGAACCGCGATCTCATCCTCGGCGTCAAGGCCCGCATCGACAGCAACACCACGCGCGGCGTCGGCATCCGCCCGCTGGAGCTGGCCCGGGAGCTGGCCGACCGTGTCGATCTGCCGCTCATGGTGCACATCGGCGCCGCGCCTCCGACGCTGGCCGAGGTCTCGCACCTGCTGCGCCCCAGCGACATCCTTACCCACTGCTTCACCGGGCAGTCCATGCGCATCATCGACGAGAACGGCACGCCGGACCCCACCATCCTCGCACTGCACGACAAGGGCCTCGTGCTCGATCTGGGGCACGGCACCGGCTCCTTCTCCTACGAGACGGCGGAAGCCATGCTGGCGGCCGGCGTGCTGCCGGATGTCATCTCGTCAGACATCCACCAGATGGCGATTCAGGGCCCGATGTTCGATCTGCCGACCACGCTCTCCAAGTTCCTCAATCTCGGCCTCAGCCTGCCGGACGTGATCGAGCGCGCTACCTCCCGACCGGCCGCCGCCATGCGCCGGCCAGAGCTGGGCACGCTGGCGCCGGGCAGCGCCGCCGACGTGGCGCTCTTCCGCCTGGAGGAAGGGGACTACGTGTTCCGCGATATCCACATGAATGGCCGCCGGGGCAATGTCCAACTCGTCAACACGCTGACGATGGTCGATGGCGAGGTGCTGCCGCGCCTGCCAGAAAGCCCGCTGCACCCCTGGGCCACCATCCCGGAGCACCAGCGTGGCGTGCAGCCGCCGCATGCGGAGCAACTGGCCTAACGCCAAATCTCACGGCCCCACGTCCGCGTTACTGCGGGCGTGAGGCGCCGTGCGCTGAAACACGCCATCAACGACTCGTGTCCTGTCGCGCCCACGCTCGTGCCCCAACGGTCGCCCACCCCTGTAGTGATTTCCTGAGCCCGCGGGCGAAGGAATTCACCAGGCAGGGAAACAGCTGCGCAGCGTTTGGTGGCGCCTCACAGCTCCATCCGGAAGTTGCGCACCGCTTCCCACAGCGAGGCCACTGGTTCGTAGCCATCCTCCGCCACGCGCCACAAGGCGCTCAGCAGCGGGAACGACTCCTCCACCATGTCGGCGTCCAGGCTGACCTCGATCGCCATGTCGTGGGCCACGCGCAAGACCGTGAAGCCTTCAGTGGTGATGCCCGCTGCAGCAAGCTCCTCCATGGCTGCTTCGCCGGTCGCGCCGGCGCCGATCCGCTCGCCCAGCAGCCGGTTCCGCCCGGCGCTGGCCGTCACCTGCAAGTCTCCGAGGCCGGCCTGCCCGGCCACCGTTATCGAGTCTCCGCCAGACAGCGCGACGAGCTTGGAGAGCTCCTCCAGCGCCACCGGCATGAGCGACGCGCGCAGGTTTGCGTGCGACTGCCCCGTCCGCTGCTCCACCCCGTCGATCATGCCGAAGGCGAGCGCGTACGCATTCTTCAACGCCGCGGAGAGCTCCACCCCCGCGATATCTTCCGTTGTCTCAACGTAATAGCTGGGCGTGCTCAGCGCACGGTCACACACCTGCAGGGCATCGAACGACGCACTGCCGAACACCGCCACGGTCGGGATGCCAAGCGCAACCTCCCGCGCTATCCCTGGGCCACCCACCGCGACCACCGGCGTTTTGGTGTACCCGGCGACGACCTGCGAGAGCCGGTGGGCCCCGCCACCGGCGGTGCGCTCCAGCCCCTTGGTCAGGATGACCAGCGCCTGCGCCTGCGCGAGGTGCGGCGCGATACGGGTCATAACGGGCCGCACGCCAGCCGACGATACCGCCAGCAGCACGATCTCCGCGCCATCCAGCGCCGCCGCCACCTCACCCGGACCAAACAGCGCCACACGGGAAGGAACCCTGACACCCAGGCGCGGATGCGGCTCGCCATCCCGCAGCGCTTCCAGCACCGCAGCGTCGTGCGGCGTGGCCCACAGGCGGACCTCATGCGTGCCCACCGCCAGCGGGGTGAGCATTGCCGTCCCCATGTCGCCCGCGCCCAGAACCGTTACCCGCGCCATTCCCTGCTCCATCGTTGCTCGTTGCCCGTTCCGGCAGAACTGTAGCGCGGGAACACTCATTCCCCCGAAACCGTCATGGCTACCCCCGGTCTGATAGGCCCGAGACGCGCGAACGTACGCCACAATTCTCCGTAATCTGACACGACGACATGATTGACCGAAGGGGTACGCTGCGGTATCATTGCGCTCAGGAAAATAGAACAAGTTTTCTATTCGCGGCGCTGGTTCGTGCCGTGACCGAGACAAGCCCGGGCGCGCACCCCCGGCGTCCAGAGAGGCAGAGCATGGCTACGGTAGAACGGGACAAGGCGACGGGAGACCGGGAAAAGGCGATGGATCTGGCCATTGCGCAGATCGAGCGCCAGTTTGGCAAGGGCTCCATCATGAAGATGCGCCCCGGCGAAACCAACCCGATGCACGTGGAGGCGATCCCGACCGGCAGCATCGCGCTCGATCTGGCGCTGGGCATCGGCGGTGTGCCGCGCGGCCGCATCGTCGAGATCTACGGCCCGGAATCCTCCGGCAAGACCACCCTCGCCCTGCACATCATCGCTGAGGCGCAAAAGATGGGCGGCATGGCCGCCATCATCGACGCCGAGCATGCGCTGGACCCGGTCTACGCGGGCCGGCTCGGCGTCGATCTGGACAGCCTGCTCATCTCGCAGCCGGACACCGGCGAGCAGGCGCTGGAGATCGCCGAAACGCTGGTGCGCTCCGCCGCCCTCGACGTGGTGGTGATCGACTCCGTGGCGGCGCTGGTGCCAAAGGCGGAGATCGAGGGCGACATGGGGGACTCCCACGTCGGCCTGCAGGCCCGCCTGATGAGCCAGGCGCTACGCAAGCTGACCGGCGCCATCGCCCGCTCTAACACCTGCGTCATCTTCATCAATCAGCTCCGCATGAAGATCGGCGTCATGTTCGGTAGCCCGGAGACCACCACCGGCGGCAACGCGCTGAAGTTCTACGCCTCCGTCCGCATGGACATCCGCCGCATTGAAACGCTGAAGAACGGCACCGATGCGGTCGGAGCCCGCGCCCGCGTCAAGGTGGTCAAGAACAAGGTCGCCCCGCCCTTCCGCCAGGCGGAATTCGACATCATGTACAACGAGGGCATCTCCGTTGAGGGGAGCGTCCTCGATGTCGGGCTCGATCTCGGCATCGTGCGCAAGAGCGGCGCGTGGTTCTACTACGGCGAGGAACGCCTCGGTCAGGGCCGGGAGAACGCCAAGGAGTTCCTGAAGCACAACCCGGACGTGCTGGATGAGATCCGCAACAAGATCAAGGCGGGCTCGCCCGAGCTCTCGGGCCGGCTGGCCTTCGACGGCGGCGAGAGCGACACCGCGGTTTCCGCGAACGGCGTCGGGCTGCTTGAAGACGAGGAGTAACGCGAGACGCGTTGCAGCGGCGCCAAAATTGGCGCCGCTGCAACACAGGAAAAGGGCCACGGCGATTTGGTCGCCGTGGCCCTTTTCCTTTCCCCTTACTGACTCAGCGGAAAACCAGCTGAATCAGCCCTCGTCCCCCGACGATCCCGCACGCACGGGTTGGAAGCTACGCGAGCCGCGTTGCCCCATACCAGCGTGAGGAGTAGTAATCCGAATTGAGATCGCTCACCACCACCCCGGTGGATTCGTTCTCTGCGTGCACGAACTGCCCATCGCCAACGTAGATGCCGGTGTGCGAAAGCCCCGGGCGGAACGTGTTGGCAAAGAAGACCAGGTCACCCGGCTGCAGGCCGCTGCGGTCCACCGAAGAGCCCATGCCGATCTGGGTGAACATGTCGTGGGTGATGTCGATGCCGAGCGTGTTCTGGGCCACGAACTTGGTGAAGCCGGAGCAGTCGAACGCGTACGGGCCTTCACCAGCGTAGGCGTACGGGTACCCGACGTAGCCCATCGCGAAGTTAACCATGGACTGGCCGCTGGCGGTCGCCGTGCCATCCACACCAGCGTTGCCGCGATTCTTGTTCTTGTTCTTGTTGTTGCCCTTCTGAGCCAACTCGGTGTACGACGGCTCCCAGGAGATGTACGAGGTGTTCACGAAGCCGCCAACGCCAGCGCAGTTGACGGGCTGCCATTCACCAATGGCCTCGCCGCGAACCTCGATTGCCTCACCCTCGCCGAGGGTCGCCAGCTTCTCGGATCCGCGCTCGGCGGAGGCCCGGCAGGCGACACCGTCGCCATTGGTGCCGGCGATGTAGGCGGTGCCAATCGGCGCGCCGTACGAGTTATCCATCACCGGCGCGGGCTCGACCCACTCCTGCGTGACGGCATCCGGAGCGGCGTCAACTGGCGCGGCCACATCCGTCGCCACCGGAGCGGCATTGGGATCGACCACCGTCATGTCGTCAGTGGCCGGGACCGCGTTAGGATCGACCCAGACCTGATCGGCTGGCGCCTGATCGGTCCACTGGTCAGTCGTGGCCGGAGCGGCGAGCGTTGCGTCGCCCACCGGAGCCTCGACCGCCTCTTGCGCCTGCGTCACGACCCACTGCCCGGTGGTCGGATCGATGTAGCCATCGGCCGGCGCGGCGTTCGGATCGACGACCGGAGCCGCCGTAACCCATTGGCCAGTGGTCGGATCGATCCAGCCATCAACAGGCGCATCGACCGGCGCGGCATTCGGGTCCACCCAAGTATCAACGGCCGTGTCAACCGGCGCAGCGTTGGGATCAACCCACGTGTCGGCCGGCGCATCGACAGGCGCAGCATTCGGATCGACCCAGGTGTCAGCCGGCGCATCAACGGGCGCGGCGTTGGGGTCAACCCACTGGTCGGTGGAAGCGTCCACTGGGGCGGCGTTCGGATCGACCCAGGTATCGGCCGGAGCCTGCTGCGTCGCGTCCACCCATTCGCCGGTGTTGGGATCGATCCAGCCAGCGGACTGATCGACCGGCGCAGCGTTGGGGTCAACCCACTGCTGGTCAGCGCTCATGTCCTGCGACGCGGCGGTCACCCACTGGCCCGTCGTCGGATCGATCCAGCCATCCACACTGGAATCGACCGGCACGGCGTTGGGGTCCGTCACGGCGTCCGTGCCCTCATACAGGGCAAAGGTCGTGTCGGCAGGCGCAGCAGGAGCGGCGCTGGACACGAGGTCAACAGGCACGTAGCCGCCATCGACGGGATACCACATGCTGCCGTCAGGGGCGGCAATGGCATCGCCGCCGACGGTCACCCACGACCCGTCAGCAACGTCATAGGAAACGGGGCTATCCCACCCCGGAGCACTGTGCACGGACAGCGGCTGACCCGCAGTCACCACCGCGCCAGTTCCAGCCGGAATGCCGTATTCGGCAGCCGCCGGCAACGGCAGCATCGTAACCATCATCGAACATGCGGCAAACGCCATGAGGCGCTGTCGCATGGGTGTTGTGCGAAGCAACAAGACCCTTCCCTCCATGTTTTCCAGCCGAGCAGCCCCTCGACCGGCCCGCAGGTGTCGGGTATTTCTGGAACCTGTGTTTCGCCTCCTGCGTGTTCACTCAGCGTCTCCGGCAATCCATCCCTAGCTTGCCGGAGACAGAGAAACGGCCCCGGGTGGCACTCATCCTCACCACCACCGGAGCCAGAATCCTCACGTCGTCAAGTTGTCCAGGAATCCCTGGGAAAGCTGGTATTGGCATGCGTCGTGCTGGAGCTGAAGGAAAGTTGTTGCTTTCCGCATCATGCGGCTCCCGAACGTGCCGTGCGATTCGCAAGCGAATTCGCGCCAAAAACCAGCGCCGGAGCCACCCTCGGGCTCCAGACTAGCGCGACAGTATCAAACCCTAACTCCGCTGTCAACCCTTGCACAATACGAAATAGCGTTCGGTATCCCAACACACCCATGTCTCCAGAACCGGTTGCGGTGAACGTACACCCGCGAGAAAAGACAGGAACGCCGTTGTGCTTCCTAATGATCGCCAGCGCGGCGCACACGCCCTGCCCCACTGTCGCTTTCGGCATCGCGGCGCTGGGCCGCAATCTGATCCAGTTCCTGCTGCGCCTGCTCCAGCCGCAGCCGCACGCGCTGCTCGTTCAGCAGCCAAACATCGCGGCGCACGGCGGCGTCCACCAGCCGCAACTCGTCGAGCTGGCCTGCCAGCTGGCTGATGCGAAACCCCAGTTCCCGGTGCGCCTCGTTCAGGCCATCGATACGTTCGGCCAGGCGCTCGTGGCGCTGCTCCAGCGCCAGGCGAATATCAGCGAAGCGGGCATCGACATCGCCGCGCATATCCTCAACCAGTTCCTGCAGCAATTCGTGCCGCTCGACCCCCTGCGACGAGATGCGCGCAAGGTCCTGCCGCACCACGACATCGGCGCCGCGCAACTCCTCCAGCGCCGGGTCAATGTGCACGATGGAGCGCCGGGTGTCGTCAATCAGGTCGAACAGGTGGCCCAGGTCGGAACGGAGCTCGTCGATGCGGGCCGTGAACGTCTCGCCGGTCTGCGCCACTTCCGCCACGCGCCGCCGGGCGTCCTGGTCCACGATCTTGATGCTGTCCTCCGCGCGCACGATGTCGCGGCGCAGGCCGTCCGTTTCCTCCCGGGTGGATTCGATGGAGTCCCGCGCCTGGTGGATGAGCACGCCGGTGCGGTCCACGTGCGCGGAGAGGTGCTCGATCTGCGCCTGCAAGGCGTCATCACGCTGCTTGTACTGCGAAGTGTCGTCCGCTTTTTGCCGCGCCGCCTCGATGAGTTCCATCACGTGAGCCTGCAGGGAGCGGATAGGGCGGGTCAGGTCTTCGACCCGCGCGTCCATATCCGAAATCTGCTGGCGGGTGCGCGTTTCGTCGATGGCGCGCGCCTGGGCGCTCTGCTGCATCTCCTGCCGCGCCTGCTCGATAGCGAGCCGATTCTGGGCGGTCGCGCTCTCGTAGTGCTTCAGGAGCTCCTCTTCGCGGCCCTGCCGGCTCAGCACTTCGCGCATCGCCTGACGCAGCTCATCCACCTGATTTTGCATCGCCGCCAGCCGCGCTTCATCGCGGCGCCGGGCGTCATCCTGGCGCATGCCCGCCGGATTGATCTGGCTCGTGGGGGTGTTGCGATTGCTCATGCCTGCGCGTCTCCAGCATCGTGAGGCGCGTCTGCGCCGGTCATCGGGGCATCGGGGTCATCGTCCAGCACCGTCAGCGTAGCGGCCACGCTGCGGGCCAGAGCGGGCGGGTCGTAGCCGCCTTCCAGAAACGCGACCAATCGGCCCTCGGCGTGCGTTTCGGCGATCCCACGCGTGCGCCGCGCCATCTCGGCAAAGCCAGCCTCGCTGACGCGCATCGAGGCCAGAGGGTCTGCTGCGTGGGCATCGAAGCCCGCCGAGACCAGCACGAGTTCTGGCTGGTACGCAGCGGCCGCTGGCAGCACGATCTCATCGAAGACGGCGCGGTAGACATCGTCGCCGCCCCCGGCGCGCAGCGGCGCGTTCACCGTGTAGCCCTGCCCGCGCCCGGCGCCCCGTTCCGAGGCCGCGCCCGTGCCGGGGTAGAGCGGCGATTGGTGCAGGGAGATAAAGAGCACCGCGTCCGTCTCGTAGAAGGCATCCTGCGTGCCATTGCCGTGGTGTACGTCCCAATCGACGATCAGCACGCGCGAGACGCCCTGCGCCAGCGCGTGCGCCGCCGCGACCGCAATCGTGTTGAAGAGGCAGAAGCCCATGCCGCGCTGCGGCGTGGCGTGGTGCCCCGGCGGCCTCGCCAGTACGAACCCGCGCGGCGCGGCGCCGCTCAACGCCGCATCGACCGCCGCGATACCCGCGCCCGCCGCCAGCGCCGCAATCTCGACCGAGTTTGGCCCCACGACGGTGTCGGCATCGAGCATGCCGCCGCCCTGCCGCGCGAACTCGCGGATGCCGGCGATGTAGCGGGGGTCGTGCACACGCGCCAGCGCTTCATCGCTGGCGACGCTGAACGGGATGTCGGGGCGATCACGCAGGAGATCGCGCGCCGTCAACTCGGCCTCGACCGCCACCAGACGGCGCGCGTTCTCCGGGTGGCCGCCGGTGTCGTGCTGCTGGAACCGGGCGTCGCGGTAGAGCGCAGCCCGGCCAGCCTCATGCTGCCGGGTCATCGCGCGTCAGCAGGCGCAACCGGGGCGCCATGGGGCGTGGCGAGGCGGCGAGCGGCGTAGTGGGAGCCACGGCGCCGTAGATCAACGCGCCGGCCACGGGTAGGCACAGGATCAGCAACCCCCACAGCACCTTGTTTCCGCCGCGCACGCTGCGCCGCCGCTTGAGATCGCGCAGCGCCCAGACCACCAGGCCGTACTGCACGCCAACCCAGAGCAGGACAGCGGTCAGGAGCAATGTCGTTTTCAGATCAGGCATGGAAGCGCCTGCAACTCAGCTGCATCGTCTGCCTCACCCTCATTGTAGACACGCGCTGCCGGGAAGGCCTGCTGGCAGAGGCTGCTAGACTGCGCCGGTTTGCGCCGAACGGGAAAACAGGGACCAGCAGATGGATGCCGAACAACAGATCAGGCAGGTCCCGACGGAGAGCGCGGCGACGCTGGCCGCCGCCGCCGCCAAGCCGGGCGTGGATCTGCGGCGCTTCTACGCCTTCCAGATCGTCAACGAGTTCAACTTCGTTTCCGCCATCTGGATCATCTTTCTGCAATCGCGCGGGTTTTCACTCTCGCAGATCGGCCTGGCGGAATCGTTCTTCCACCTGGCTCCGGTGACACTGGAGCTGCCCTCCGGCTCGATCGCCGATATTCTGGGCCGCAAGTGGTCGATGGCGATGGGCGCGCTGCTGATCGCTGTTTCGACGGCGCTGATGTTTGTAGCGGATTCGATGTGGCTGCTGCTGCCCGCGATGTTCCTCAATGGCGCCGCCTACGCCTTTCGCTCCGGCGCGCAGCAGGCGTATCTGTTCGACAGCCTGACCGACGCGCCGGGCGGCAACCGCTTCACGACCCTGCTGGGCAAGCTGAAC
>JASGGF010000144.1:0-11379 GCA_047605145.1 Thermomicrobiales bacterium
CATGTTCACCAACACGCCGGACGAGCACTTCATCGTCGATCAGTTGCCGGGGGATGAGCGCGTGATCGTGGCCTCGCCCTGCTCCGGGCACGGCTTCAAGTTCGCCTCGGTGATCGGCGAGGTGCTGGCGGATCTGGCCGCCGCCGGCGAGACCGCGCACGATATCGCGCTGTTGCGGCTTGACCGGTTCGTGGTGGCGGGGGAGGGGTAGGGGCAGCGTGTTGCAAGTGGTGCATCGGATGTTGGGCTCTTCTGGCGCGGGCTGGGCGCGCCGGTATGGGTTGATTGCGCTGGTGCTTTTGTTGAGCGGCTGCGCGGTGGGCGCCCCGCCCGCCGCGCCAACCCCGACGCCGGTCCCCACCAGCACGCCTGTTCCGCCCACCGCGACGCCGGTGCCCCCAACGCCCACGCCGGCGCCCACCGCGACGCCGCTGCCGCCAACCGCCACCGCGATTCCGCCAACCGTCGCGCCGACAACAGCGCCCGCGGCGGAGGCTCCGGTCGGGGCTGATGGCCTCGCGATGGTCTACGAGTACGGCGAGAGCGGGCGCCGCGAGATCGCGCTGACGTTCGACGCCGGGGCGGACCGGGGCTACGCCGAGGAGATCCTCGATCTGCTGCAGGCGGAGGGAATCACGGCCAGCTTCGGCATCATGGGGCAGTGGGCGAACGAGAACCCGGATCTGCTGCAACGGATGATCGATGAGGGGCACATGCTCTTCAACCATTCATGGACGCACGCGTCCTTCACCGGCGTCACCACGCAACTGGCGCCGCTAACGCAGGAGGAGCGCTGGGCCGAGCTGCAACTGACCGAGCAGGCGGTGCTGGCGCTGAGCGGCTACCAGCTGCAACCGTGGTTCCGGCCGCCCTACGGCGACTACGACGAGCAGTCGCTGCGCGATCTGGCGGCCATCGGCTACACCAAGGTGCTGCTGTGGAGCTGCGATTCGCGCGATTCGCTGGGCGCTACGGCGCAGCAGATTCTGGACAACTGCATCTACACCGCGCAGCCGGGCCGCATCGTGCTGCTGCACGTGGGCGCACAGTCGGAGGCGTACGCGGCGTTGCCGGAGGCGATCCGCTACCTGCGTGAGCAGGGGTTCAGCTTCGTGCGAGCCGACGAGATCCTGCAACCGTAGGCGTATACTCGCGCGCTGGCGCAGCGGCTGCCGCGCTCTAATCCGCGCTGGAGATCGTCAATTTGGCTCTTCCTGAGAACGCGCCGTCCCCTGCGCCCGAGGGCGCATCCCCCGCCATGGACCGGCTGGTGCTGGCCGTCGTCGTTGTGCTGGCCCGGCTGGCGTGGCTGATTCCGTGGCGCTTCTGGAGCGTCGTGGCCACCATCGGCGGCATCATCACCATGTTCACGCGCCGCCGCCGCGAGGTGCTGAACAACGTGCGCCACGCCCGCGCCGGGCGGATGCCGAACCCGGTGCACGCGTGGTGGATCGGCTCGCAGCAGATTGCCTCGCACCTGCGCACGGTGATCGGCACCCTGCGCGGCGCCCACCGCCTGCCGGATGACTCCAGCCTCGTGCTGGAGGGGCTGGAGCACGTTAAGCCGTACCTTGGGGAGCGCGGGCTGATCATCATCTCGGGGCACGCCGGGCCGTACACGATGCTGGGCCTGATGGCGCAGCGCTGGCTGGCGGCGAGCGGCTTTCGGGGCGAACTGGCGATTGTAGTGCGCATGTTCCGCCCCTTCCGCTCTGGCGCCCTGATGGACTGGTTCCTGCGCTACTTCACCGAGGTGGGCGTCAACGTTATCTCGGTGCATGAGCAGCCGCAGGTGATGGCCAAGAAGCTGCGCAGCGTGCTGGAGCACAACGGCATCGTGGTGCTGCTGGTGGACGAGCCAACGCCAACGCCCTCGCTGAACGTCCCGTTCTTCGACAGCACGATCAAGATGCCGCTCGGCCCGGTGCGCCTCGCGCGCGCCGCCAACGCGATGATCGTGCCGGCCATCGCCTCGTGGACGCCTGACCGGCGGATGAAGATCACGTTGCGGCCACCGCAGGAGCCGGCCGGCTCGGTGGCGGAGGCGATGGCGCGGATGGCGCTGCCGCTGCAGGAGCTGATCGACCGCAACCTCGGGCAGTGGGCGATGCTGACCGACCTGTGGATCGACCCGCCGCAGACCACTCCCGAGGGACAATCACTAGCGGACCTGCACCTGCACACCGTGGGCAGCGATGGCCTGCTGCAGCCGCAGGAGTGGCTGCCCGCCGCCGCTGCGCAGGGCGTGGCGGTGCTGGGCATCATGGATCACGACCATCTGGAGACGGTGCGCCGGTGGAAGGCCGCAGACCCGGAAGGGACCGCGCACGTGATCCCCGGCGTGGAGCTGAGCGCGCGCGGGCGCATCGTCCACGTGGGGGTGCTCTTCCCCGACGCGATCCCCGAGACGATCCCGCCGATGGACACGCCGCTGCTGGAGATCATGCAGTGGGCGCGGCGTGTGCCGGGCAGCATCGTCATTCTGGTACACCCGCTGCCGGGGTTGTGGCGGGGGCAGCTCCGCAAGATGGCGAAGGCTGGCCTGCTGCCGGACGCCATCGAGTCGCGCTTCCCCTTCGGCGGCAACGGGCGGCGCACGGCGGGCATCGAGCGCGCGGCGCGGGAGTACAACCTCGCGGTGCTGGGCGCCAGCGACAGCCACCTGATCCCCGGCCAGATCGGCGCGCAGGCGACGCTCTTCCCCGGCACGACGGTGGATGACCTCGTAACGGCGATCCGCGAACGCAAGACGGTGGCGGTGGCGCGACCACAGGCGACCCACATTCCCGGGTCGCTGCCGCTGCTGCAATCGCTCTACTCGTGGCTGCTGCCCTTCCGCAGCATGCCCGGCGTGGCGGAGGCTCGGGCGCGCTTGCTGGCGAAATCGCGGGAAACCGCCGGGTTGGGCGCACCATCGGGCCGGGATCAGGCGCCAGTCGAACCCCCTGCCGCGTAGTCTCAGCGACTATGCTGCACACCTATGCCAATTCATTGCTCTGGCAAGGGGGTCAGCTATTAACGCTGAGCTGCTCACGACCCTTATGGCTCACGGCCTGCCCATCGTCACGCTGGTGATGTTCGCGTCGGCGACGGGCGTGCCCACGGGCGTGCCAGTCAAGCTGATCATGGTCTTTACCGGCGCCTACCTCATCGGCTCGTGGCAGATGCTGCTGCCGGTCATCATCGTGATGGCGGCGGCGGAGCTGGCCGGCACTATGCTGCTGTACGGCATCGCCCGCACGGGCGGGGTCAAGGTGCTGGCGAAGATCGCCAGCGAGCGGCAGTCGCGGGTGGAAGCCAGCCTCGATCAGTGGCGGGCGCGCCTTGGCGGCCGCGATGTGGCGGCGATTGCGGTGCTTCGCCTGATCCCCTTCGTGCGCATGGGCACGACGGTCGGCGCCGGGCTCGTTGGCTTCAAGGTGCGCGACTTCGTGATGGGCTCCGTCATCGCGGCGGTGATCTGGGTCGGCGCGCCCCTGACACTGGGGTATATCTTCCGCGCCAACCTCGCCGATGTCGAAAACGCCTACCACGCGGCGATGTCCGCGCTGCCGCTGACCCTCGGGGTGCTACTGGTGGCTGGGGCGACCTTCCTGCTGGCGCGCAACCCGGCCCTGCGGCTGCGGCTGCGCACGGCCTTCCGCCCGGCGCCGGTGGTCTGTGAGACCTGCCTGCCGTAGGGGCATTGGCGACGAACCCTCACCCCAACCTCTTGCCCCGATGCGCGGCTAACTGGGGTAGGTATTCGGGTACCGGCTGCATTCGCGGCGAAGGCCCTCACCCTCAGCCCCTCTCCCGCGCAGCGGGAGAGGGGAGCCGATTCGCGGTGGCGGGACTCGTTGCTGGCGGAGTGACGCCGAATGTGGCACGCGCTTCCGGGTCGAGAGCCCCTCTCCCGCGCACCGGCTGAGGGGGGGTAGGTAGACGGGGGATGGGGCTTCGTGGCGCCGAGAAACCCTCACCCCCAGCCCCTCTCCCTTTGCGAAAGTGGGGGGCGAGGGGAGCCGATTGGTGCTGGCGTGACGATTCGGCTTCACGCCGACAGATTTCCCCGGATAGCCGTCCACTGCGCCGTCGAAAGCCCCTCGCCCTTCGCAAAGGGAGAGGGGTTTGGGGTGAGGGTTCTTCGCTGCCGCGGTGTGCGCATTCCCACTACCTACCCCAGTCAGCTTCGCGAAGGGCAAGGGGCTTTATGTGCCCGGCAGCCGGGGGAGATTGAGCGAGGTGGCCGCGCGCAGGCGCTTCAGCACCGTTCGCCACTCCGTGATGCTGGTGGCGTCCGGGGGCGGCGCGACGCTGACGCACGAAACGCCGAGGCGTTGCAGCGCGATCAGGCGGGGCGCGAGCGTATCGGCGTCGCCAATGAGCGCGAGTTGCTGGATGAGCGCGTCCGGGATGGCAGCGCGGGCGGCGCCGAGATCGCCGGTGCGGCGCAGGGCGGGGAAGCCACGGCCTTCTGCCAGCGCCTCGGTGGTGAGCATGGCGCGGCCGACCTCGCCGATGATCGCGGCCATGTCGAAGCCGGGGACGGCGAAGAGGCTGCCCATTCCGGGCAGGGGCGCCAACAGCGCGAAGACGGCCTTCGCGCGATTGAGGGCACGGGCGATACTCGCCGGGTCTTCCGAGAGCGTGATTTCCGTGCGCAGGATGAACGCCAACGCGGCGGGGTCACGGCCAGCAGCGCTCGCAGCGTTCCGGACGAGCGGGATGGCGGCGGCGATCGCCTTCTCCGAGGCGAGGACGTTGAAGATGACACCGTCCGCCAGCTCGCCGGTCAGCGCCAGCGTTTGCGGCCCGGCAGCGGCGAGGTAGACCGGTGGCGGATGGAGCGGCGCGACGGAGCGCTCCCAGTCGCGGATGCGAAAGTGCGCACCGGGCGGCGAGGATGCACGGTGTGGCGGCTGCCACCACTGGCGCAGCAGGGTGATGGTTTCGCGCAGGGCGGCGAGTGGGCTGCCGGTATCGACGCCCAACGCGTCCCGGTGCCATTCCACCTGTCCGCGCCCGAGGCCGAGGACGGCGCGACCGCTGGAGAGCTGATCGAGGGTGGCGACCGAAGCGGCCAGCAAGTTCGGGTGGCGCGGCCACGGGCTGGTCACGCTCGTCCCGAGTTGGGCGTGAGTGGTGACGGTCGCCAGCGCGCCGAGGAGCGCGAAGGCGTCCCAGCCTTCCGGGTCTTCGCTCACCCAGATGGCGTCGATGCCAGCGGCGTCCGCCGCCTGCGCGGTCGCCAGCGTGCGTCCGGGGGCGGCGGGGTCGCCGCGCGCCCACGCGTGATGGCTGAAGTCGAGCGCGAACTGGAGGGGGCGGGCAGTCGGAATCACGGGATGGCGCCGGGCTGGATCGTTGTTCGCCACCACGTGGTCAATCCGGCGTAGCGTGGATGACCGGCGCATGGATAGCGAAGGTGGCGGACACACGCGAACCGACGCGCCCGGAAACGAGGTCCTTCGACAAGCTCAGGACATCACACGAGAGGCATGGCGACCGCGAAATGTCAGGCTCAGGGCGCCCGGGCACTCAGTCCTCCGAGCGGTAGTAGAGGATGACGCCGCCGCCGCGCTCGTCGCCGTGGCGCACGACGACGCCGGAGCCGCCATCGGGCAGCGGGTACGCGGCTCCGCGCGGCAGGGCCTCGGCTTCATCAGCCGGGACGATGGTGGCGAACATATCGTGGCGCGGGCACTCCCAGATCCCGGGGTGATCCGCCAGCGGCTTCATGCGGTGCCGGTCGCGGGGATGGGTGCGGCCAATCTCGCAGAGCGGGTTCGGGCCTGAGCTTTGCGTTTCCACGGTGTCGTTCCTTTGGTGATGCGTTCCGCCGGGAACGCCGCGATGACTCAACCTCCGGAGTATGCCAAAGGCGCGGCGGATGAGGCGGTGGGTACCATGCAGCGCGTGAGCGACCTGACGCCTGTTCCACCCAATCGACGCGTTTCTGGCAACGAGGACACCCCCCGCAGGCGCGGTTCATGAATGCTCCCGCTGCGCGTGCCGAGCAGCCGGGGTTCCGCTTCCTGCCGGAACTGGCGCAACTGACGGTCGTCTTTCTCTGGGCCTCCACTTTCATCTTCTCGAAGTTCGCGTTCGCCGAGATTGCGCCGCTGGCGTTTCTGTTCGCGCGGTTCGCGATCATGATCACAGTGGCGGTCGCGGTGATGATCGCGGTGGACCGTGGGGTGTGGCGGGACATCGACCGGCGCGATGTTCCGCGCATCATCGCCGCCGGGCTCTCGGGCTACGGCATCTACCAGATCCTGTTCGTGGTCGGCCTCAGCCACACCTCGCCGTTTTCGTCGTCGCTGCTGGTGGCGATGGTGCCGCTGTTCACGGTCATCATTCTGGCGATCATGGGCGAGCCCACGCCGCGCTCCGGCTGGATCGGGCTGGGGGTGGCGCTGGTGGGGGTCGCCATCTTCCTCATCGACAAGCGCGGGGAATCGGCCGGCAGCTTGGTGGGGGACCTGCTCAGCATGGGCTCCGGGCTGTCGTTCGCCATCTACGGCATCATCAACCGGCCGCTGGTGCGCAAGTACCCGGTGTTCACCATCACCGGCTGGAGTGTGATCGCGGGCGGGCTGCCGGTGCTGGTGGTGACGGCGCTGGCGGCGTGGCGGCAGCCGTGGGGGGAGGTCTCCGGTCTGGCGCTGGGGTCGGTGGCGTACATGGCCATCTTCCCGGTGTACATCGCGTACATCCTGTGGAACTTCGCTATCGAGAAGCGGGGCGTGGCGCAGGCCAGCTCGGTGCAGCTGCTGGTGCCTATTGTGACCGGCGTCGCTTCGGCGCTGATCCTTGGGGAGCCATTCGGGCCGTTGAAGCTGATCGGCGCCGCGCTGGCGATGACGGGGCTGCTCATCATCCGGCTGCCGGGGCTGCGGGCTGCCACGCGGGGGCGCTGACGCCCGCTAGTCTGGCGCAGATTCCGGCGCGCTGTCGAAGCCGTGGGCGGCGCGGGTGCTCCAGCCGTAGCGCAGCGAGGCAGTGCGCAGCGCGAACTCTCCGGCGACGGCGAGGATGCCGCCAAGCAACTGCCCTACATCGGTGAAGGTGATCAGCGTCAGGTAGATGACGCAGCTCGCCAGCGCTGCCAGCGCCACGGGCGGGCCGGGCAGGAAGATCATCGGGTCGCGGCCGATGAGGACGTCGCGGAGCACGCCGCCTCCGACCGCGTTGACTACGCCGACGAACGCCGCAGCTGGCGCGCTGAACCCTGCCAGCAGCGAGAGCTGCACCCCGGCGACGGCGAAGGCGCCCAGCCCCAGCGCGTCGATGATGGCGATGGTGTGATCGAAGTGGCGGATGCGCTGGATGCGGTTGCCGGCGAGGTTGGTGAGGCCAGCGGCCAGCAGCACGAGCGCCATGTAGACCCACGTTTGCAGGAAGAGCGGCGGCTTCGTCTGCAGGAAGATGCCATCGCGGATGAGGCCGCCGCCCGCCGCCGAGACCAGCGCCACCGCCACGATGCCGGCGATGTCGTAGCGGCGGCGCGCGGCGATCAGCGCGCCGGTCAACGCCCAGACAAAGGTGGCGGTGAAATCGAACCACGGCGGAATGGCGAAGGGGCCGCTCAGGTCCATACTTGGCTATCCACATCGCGCCCCGGGCGTCATCACCCGTGTCCTGTGCCTGTCGAGAGTCCGCGTGCCGCCGCTGCCCCGGCGCAGCGTACCGCGTTCTGACGGGGGCTGCTGCGGCGCCGCCGCGGCCTGGCTCTGGTATGGTGTTTGGTAGCCGAAACGTGGGGAGACGCCCCGCAAGCAACGGAGGAGCACCATGGTTACAGCTACCCGATTGCGTGATGATATCGGGGAAATCATGCCCGGCGTCGTGGCGGACCGCCGCGATTTTCACGAGCACCCGGAACTGGCGTTTCAGGAGGTCCGCACCTCCGGCATCGTGGCTGACCGCCTGCGCGCGCTCGGTGTGGAGGACGTCCGCACCGGCATCGCTGGCACCGGCGTCACCGGCCTGATTCGGGGCGGCAAGGGCGATGGCCCGGTCGTGCTGCTGCGCGCCGACATGGACGCGCTGCCGATCCTCGAGGAGAACGAGGTCGAGTACGTCTCGCAGAACCCGGGCGTGATGCACGCCTGCGGGCACGATGCGCACACCGCCATGCTGCTGGGCACCACCCGGCTGCTGCTGGACCGCAAGGCGGACTTCGCGGGGACGGTGAAGGTGCTCTTCCAGCCGGCGGAGGAAATGCCGCCGGGTGGCGCCAAGCCGATGATCGACGCCGGGGTGATGGAAGATCCGAAGGTGGACGCCGCGTTCGGCCTGCACATCGACCAGCACAGCCCGGTCGGCAAGCTCAGCGTGCGCTCTGGCCCGGCGATGGCTGCCGCCGACCGCTTCACCCTCACCATCAACGGCAAGGGCGGCCACGGCGCCAGCCCGAACGAGACGGTCGATCCCATCGTGATCGGCGCGCAGATCATCAATGCGCTGCAGACGCTGGTCTCCCGCACCATTGACCCTTCGGAAGAGGCCGTGGTGACGGTTGGCTACTTCAAGGGTGGCCTCGCCTTCAACGTGATCCCGGACACGGCGGAGATGGGCGGCACGGTGCGCACCTTCACGCCGGCGAACCGCGACCTGCTGGAGCGGCGGATCGGCGAGATCGCCAGCGGCATCGCCGGGGCGCTCGGCGCGACGGTCGATTACGCGTACACGCGTGGCTACCCGGCAACGGTCAACGACCCGGCCATGACGGAGCTGGTGCGCGAGGAGTTCGCCACAGTGGTGGGCGAGGACGGCGTGGAGAACCCGGCGCTGATGATGGGCGCCGAGGACTTCTCCTACTTCCTCGAAGAGGTTCCGGGCGCCTACTGGTTCGTGGGCAGCAACAACCCGGACCGCGGCCTGACGTGGGGCCACCACCACCCGCGCTTCGATCTCGACGAGGCCGCCATGGCGATCGGCATGGAGTCGATGGTCAACGTGGCGCTGCGCTATCTGGAAGAGGCGCCGCACAGCGGGAAGTAGGCGCACGGCCCTCACCCCAACCCCTCTCCCGATGCGCGGGAGAGGGGCTTTTCGTTGCGCCCGGCGCGCGGTTGCGGCTATTCTCCAGTTGGCGATCAACTTTTGCATGTTTCGCCGCTTCGCCAATGAAAGGATGCCCCATGGCCGTGCTCGACGAGGTCCGCGCCGCCAACGACCTGTACGCCGATACCTTCGAAAAGGGCCATTTGCCGATGCCGCCGGGCCGCCAGTTCGCGGTGGTGGCCTGCATGGACGCCCGTCTTGACCCGGCCAAGGCGCTGGGGCTGGAGGAAGGCGACGCCCATGTCATCCGCAACGCCGGCGGCCGCGCGGTGGACGCTATCCGCTCGCTGGTGATCTCGCAGCGGCTGCTGGGCACGAAGGAGATCATCGTGCTGCACCACACCGATTGCGGCATGTTGACCTTCGATAATCCGACGCTGCACGGCATCGTGCGCGATCAGTTGGGCGCCGATTCCACCGCTATCGACTTCCTGCCCTTCAGCGATGTGGCGGAGAGCGTGCGCGAAGACCTCGCCATCATCCGCAATTCGCCGCTGATTCCGGACGATATCCCGGTCACCGGCTTCATCTACGACGTGACCACGGGCAAGATCAGCGAAGTCAACTAACCGCCACGCCAGTTCATTCGCCACAGACTGGCCGGATGCCGCCCTGTATCCTAGTGGGCGGCAACGGCCAGTCAGTTCATGACAGACGGGGATGGAGGAATCAGGCGTGGCAGGCGGCAAGCGGGTGCTTCTGGCGGGCGAATCGTGGATCATGCACACGATTCACCAGAAGGGGTTCGATTCCTTCACGACGACGGCGTATGGCACGGGCCACGGGTGGCTGCAGCAGTCTCTGGAGGATGGCGGCTGGGAGTTCACTCACCTGCCGAACCACCTCGCGTCCGAGCAGTTCCCAACGACGTTGGACGAGCTTGGCGCCTACGACGTGGTAATCCTGAGCGATATCGGCACGAACACCCTGCTGCTCGCCCCGGCGACCTTTGACAAGGGCCAGACCACGCCGAACCGCCTGACGCTGCTGCGCGAGTGGGTGGCAGGCGGTGGCGGGCTGGTGGTGGTCGGCGGCTACCTGACCTTTCAGGGCATTGAGGGCAAGGGCCGCTACGCCGGCACCGCCGTCGAGGACGCGCTGCCGGTGACGATCCTGCCGTACGACGACCGGGTGGAACTGCCGGAGGGCGTGGCGCCGCAGGTGACCGCGCCGGATCACCCGCTGGCGCTGGATCTGCCGGAGACATGGCCCGCCATCCTCGGCTACAACCGGCTATTGCCGCGTGGCGAAGGCACAGTGGTTGCGACAGCGGGGCATGACCCGCTGCTGGTGGGTTGGCAGTACGGCCACGGTCGCGCCGTCGCCTTCGCCTCGGATTGCGGCCCGCACTGGGCGCCGCCGGAGTTCGTCGCGTGGGATGGCTACGCCACCCTTTGGCAGAACATCGCCGCGTGGGCTTCCGGGCAGGCCCCACGCTAACGTCGCGGCCGGGAGCCGCTAAACGCTTCCGCCTGACGCTGGAGAACACGCATGGTTGCCACTGATGAGCGGTTTGCCGGCAGCGGCTACGCCAATCCGGATGTGCTGGTCTCGACCGACTGGGTCGCCGAGCACCTCGATGATCCGAGTGTGCGGCTGGTTGAGTCGGACGAGGATGTGCTGCTCTACGACCTCGGGCACATCCCCGGCGCGGTGAATATCGACTGGCACGTCGATTTGCAGAACCCGGTGGAGCGCGATTTCCTCGACAAGGCCGCGTTCGAGGCGCTGCTGGGCAAGCACGGCATCGGCAACGACACGACGGTGGTCTTTTACGGGGACCGCAACAACTGGTACGCCACCTACGCCTACTGGCTCTTCCGCTATTTCGGTCACAAGGACGTGCGGGTGATGAATGGCGGCCGCGCCAAGTGGGAGGCCGAAGGACGGCCCATGACGCGCGAGGTCGCCAGCTACCCCGCCGCTACCTACACCGCGCAGGAACCGGACGAGTCGATCCGCGCCTACCGCGACGATGTGCTGGCGCAGGTGAAGGGCGGCGCGCCCGCGCTGGTCGATGTGCGCTCCAACGGCGAATACACCGGCGAGGTGCTGCACATGGCCGGCTACCCGCAGGAGGGGGCGCAGCGCGGCGGGCACGTGCGCGGCGCGCAAAATATCCCGTGGGCAACCGCCGCCAACGAAGATGGCACCTTCAAGAGCAAGGAAGAACTGCTCTTCTTCGCGAAGAACCATGTCTTCGACATCATGATGGAGAAGTCGGGCGATCCGCCCGCCGAGCTGACGGGCGCCGAACGGCTATTCTACATCATCCGCCAGCACCTGCCGCTGGGCACCGCGCATATCAAGGCGGTCCGCCTGCTGGAG